>NZ_JADKMA010000011.1 GCF_017676365.1 Streptomyces oryzae | reverse complement strand
GTCACCCCGTCACCCCGTCACCCCGTCACCCCGTCACCCCGTGGCGGACCGCCCACAGCGCCGCCTGGGTGCGGTCGGCGAGGTCGAGCTTCATCAGGATGTTGGAGACGTGGGTCTTGACCGTCTTCTCCGACAGCACGAGCGCGCGGGCGATCTCGCGGTTGGAGCGGCCGTCGGCTATCAGACCGAGTACCTCACGTTCCCGTTCGGTCAGTGAGGGGCCGCGGCCGACGCCGCCGCCCTGGTCGTCGGTGAGCAGCGCTCCGGCGACTTCCGGTTGCAGCAGTACGTGGCCCGCGTGCACGGAGCGGATGGCGCCGGCGAGCGCGTCCGGGTCGACGTCCTTGTAGACGTACCCCGCCGCACCGGCCCGCAGGGCGGGGATGACCGTGCGCTGTTCGGTGAAGCTGGTGACGATCAGCACCCGTGCCGGATTGCCGCCCTCTCGCAGCGCGCGCAGGGCCTCGACACCGTCGGTGCCCGGCATCTTGACGTCCATCAGCACGACGTCGGGCCGCAGCTCGTCGGCGCGGGCGACGCCCTCGGAGCCGTCCGACGCCTCCCCCACGACCTCGATGTCCTCCTGCACCTCGAGAAACGTGCGCAGCCCGCGCCGTACGACCTGGTGGTCGTCGACGAGGAGCACGCGGATCGGGTCAGCCACCGGGCACCTCCATCTCGACAACTGTGCCCTTGCCGGGCTCCGACTGGACGGTCAGCGTGCCGCCGACGCCGGAGGCCCGGTCGCGCATCGAGACCAGGCCGAGGTGCCGGCCCGCCGAGCGGACGGCGCCCGGGTCGAAGCCCGTACCGTCGTCGCTGACGGTGAGGACGACGGACGGGCCGCGGCGGACGAGGGCGACGCGGACCTGCGAGGCGTCCGCATGCCTGAGTGCGTTGTGCAGCGCTTCCTGGGCGACGCGCAGCAGCGCCTCCTCCTGCGCCGCGGGGAGTGCGCGTACGCCGTCGCACTCGAAGTCCACCCCGGCGCTGTGGGCGCGGTCGAGGACCTGGGCCTGGGTGCGCAGGGTGGCGACGAGGCCGTCGTCGTCCAGCGCCGCGGGCCGCAGTTCGACAACCGCGGCGCGCAGTTCGTCGGCCGCCTCGCCGGACAGCCGGGCCACCTCGTGCAGTTCGGCCTTGGCGCGTTCCGGATCGCGGTCCACCAGCGCTGTGGCCGCCTGGGCTGTCAGCCGGAGGGAGAAGAGCTTCTGGGCCACGGCGTCGTGGAGTTCGTGGCCGATGCGGGTGCGTTCCTCGGCGATGGTCAGCTCGCGGCTGCGCTCGTACAGGCGTGCGTTGGTGAGCGCGATGGCCGCGTGCTGGGCCAGCAGGCGCAGCAGTTCCTCGTCGTCCCCCGTGAAGGCGCAGGCCCGCTCCTGGGAGGCCGGGCGGTGCTCCTTCCTGGCGCCGGGGGCGCAGCGCTTGTTGGCGAGGAAGAGCGCGCCGAGCACCTCCTCGCCGTCGGCGATGGGCATACCGAGGAAGTCGGCCATCTTGGGATGCGCGGCGGGCCAGCCGCCGAAGCGGGGGTCCTTGCGGACGTCGGCGAGGCGCTGCGGGGTGGCGTCGTGCAGCATCGCGGCGAGGATGCCGTGCTGGCGCGGCAGCGGGCCGATGGCCTTCCACTCCTCCTCGCTGACTCCGGCGACGACGAACTGGGCGAAGCCGCCGTGGTCGTCGGGTACGCCGAGCGCCGCGTACTCGGCGTCGAGCAGATCGCGGGCCGAGGCGACGATCGTCTGGAGGACGTCGCGCACCTCGAGACGGCGGTTCATGGCGAGCAGCGCCTCGCTGACGGCGGCGAGTCCGGAACGGGGGACCATGCTGATCACCGTACTGCGGTGCCGCCGGCGCGGGATCGGACCGCGGCCAGGGACGGGGCGGGCCGGTGGTCCTAGGTCCGGCGGCGTACGGGGGCGAGCTGTGAGTACTGCCACAGGGCTCGGCAGTCGGTACGAAGCTGCTTAGTAGGAGTTCGGCGGGATTGTCCTGGACATCCGGGGCGGACAAAGCATCGGTCTACTAAGCGGCTTAGGAGCAGCGACCTTGATCGCGCTTTGCCCGGCAATTTGCGGGCCGCTAAGAATGTCGCTCGCCGCAGAGCCCTGCGGTTCGCACATCTCGCAAGCCTCGAACACCTCACACACCGAAAGAGGCCTCCCCGATGTCCCCACAGCCTCCGCAACCCGAGCACCCCGAACGACCGCGCCGCTTCACCCGGCGGCAGCAGGTCACCGCGGCAGCCGGGGTGGCGGCCGTGGGACTGACGGCCCTCGCCCTCGGGCTGGTGCAGCAGGGCTGGGGCGACGAGGGCGAGGTGCGGGTGCCAGGCGACGAGCTCACCGCTGAGGCCGCCGCCTGGCAGCCCAAGCAGCTCGGCGCTGACGAGCAGCGGCGGGGCATCGAGGCGCAGTCCTCGCGTGCCACCGAGCGGGCCGAGGCCGCCGCCCGGCGCGCGGCGGCGGAGCGGGAGGCCGCACGGGCGCAGCGCGCTGCCGAGGCCCGTAAGCGCGCGGAGGCGGAGCGCGCCCGTAAGGCGGCCGAGGCGAGCCGTTCGGCCGAGCGGAAGGCCGCGGCGAAACGGTCGGCGCCGTCCGGGTCGCCGCAGCAGATCGCCCGGCAGTTGATCGGCGACGAGCAGCAGTTCCAGTGCTTCTCGAACATCGTGGAGCGGGAGAGCGGCTGGAACGTCACCGCCGAGAACCCCAGCAGCGGCGCGTACGGGCTGGTGCAGGCGCTGCCCGGGTCGAAGATGGCGTCCGCGGGAGCGGACTGGCGCACCAATCCGGCCACGCAGATCAAGTGGGGCCTGCAGTACATGAAGTCGACCTATGGCAGCCCGTGCGGCGCCTGGTCGTTCTGGCAGAGCCATCAGTCGTACTGACGGCGGGACCGCCTCGCGCTGACGGCGGGACCCGTCCGGGACAGGTGAAGGGGGCTCCCTCGTTCGAGGGAGCCCCCTTCAGCGTGCGTCTGGGACGCTCACTTCCGCATGATCTCCGGCTCGTGGCGGCGCAGCAGCCGGATGATGACGAAGTAGCACAGGACGCCCATCGCCACCAGGACGCCGATGTCCATCGTCCACTGGTCCAGGGAGTGGTCCCACAGCGGATCGGTGTTGGTCGGGTCCTTCTTGTCCTGTGGCATCAGCCGGCCCAGCTCGACGGTGGCACCCATGGCCGCCATCGCCCACCGGGAGGGCATCAGCCAGGCGAACTGCTCCACGCCGGGGCTGTCGAAGAGCTTGAAGAGCACACCGGTGAAGACGACCTGTACGACCGCGAAGAGCACCAGCAGAATCATCGTCTTCTCGGAGGTCTTCACCAGCGAGGAGATGATCAGGCCGAACATCATCGAGGTGCCGCCGAGCGCGATGGCCACCAGGGTCATCTCGATCGCCGGGTTGGAGGCGAGCAGCCCCTCCTCGGGAAGGTCGCGCGGGTAGAAGCCGACGATGCACATCAGCACGCCCTGGACGGCCGCGACCATGCCCAGAACGATCACCTTCGACATCAGATAGGCCGACCGGGACAGCCCGGTGGCCCGTTCCCGTTCGTAGATGACCCGTTCCTTGATCAGCTCGCGGACCGAGTTGGCCGCGCCCGAGAAGCAGGCGCCGATGGCGAGGATCAGCAGGATGGGGCCCGCGTCGCCGTTGGTCTTGCGCGGTGGTGCCGTCAGACCGTAGTCGGACGGCATCAGGGTGCTGACCAGGCCGAGGAGCAGCGGGGTGACGAAGGACAGCACCAGGAAGGAGCGGTCGGCGGAGATCACCGAGAAATAACGGCTGATCAGCGTCCACAGCTGGCTGCCCCAGCTCTGCGGTTTCTGGAGCCGTGTCGGCTGCATCGCCTGCTGCTGGGCCGCGTACGGGTCCTGCTGCGGCACCTGCTGGTCGATGTCGGCCGCGTACATCTGGTAGTGCTGCGAGCCCTGCCAGCGGCCCATCCAGTCGTAGTCGCGGTAGTTCTCGAACGCGGAGAAGACGTCCGCCCAGGAGTCGTAGCCGAAGAAGTTCAGTGCCTCCTCGGGCGGGCCGAAGTAGGCCACACCGCCGCCCGGCGCCATCACCAGGAGCTTGTCGCACAGCCCGAGCTCGGCCACCGAGTGGGTGACGACCAGCACCGTACGGCCGTCGTCGGCCATGCCCCGCAGCAGCTGCATCACGTCGCGGTCCATGCCCGGGTCGAGGCCCGAGGTGGGCTCGTCCAGGAAGATCAGCGACGGCTTGGTGAGCAGCTCCAGGGCGACGGAGACGCGCTTGCGCTGACCGCCGGAGAGGGAGGTGACGCGCTTGTCGGCGTGGATGTCGAGCTTCAGCTCGGCCAGTACCTCCTCGACCCGCGCGTTGCGCTCGGCCTCGGCGACGTCGCCGGGGAAGCGCAGTTTGGCCGCGTAGCGCAGCGCGGTGCGGACCTTCAGCTCCTTGTGCAGGATGTCGTCCTGCGGGACGAGCCCGATGCGCTGCCGCAGCTCGGCGAACTGCTTGTAGAGGTTCCGGTTGTCGTAGAGGACCTCGCCGACATCGGCCGGACGGTAACCGGTCAGCGCGCGCAGCAGCGTGGACTTTCCGGAGCCGGACGGGCCGATCACGCCGATCAGCGACTTCTCGGGTACGCCGAAGGTGACGTTGTTGAGGATGACCTTGCCGCCGTCGACCTTCACCGTCAGGTGGCGGGCGGAGAAGGACACGTCGCCGGTGTCGACGAACTCCTCCAGCCGGTCACCGACCAGCCGGAAGGTGGAGTGTCCGATGCCGACGATGTCCTGCGGCCCGATGGCGACGGTGCCGGACTTGGGAATCGGCTGGCCGTTGACGTAGGTGCCGTTGTGGCTGCCGAGGTCGCGGATCTCGCAGCGGCCGTCGGGCGAGGAGTGGAACTCCGCGTGGTGCCGGGAGACCTGGAGGTCGGAGACGACCAGTTCGTTCTCCAGCGCACGGCCGATGCGCATCACCCGGCCGAGGGAGAGCTGGTGGAAGGTGGTCGGGCTGCGGTCGCCCGCCGGCTGCGGGGCGCCGCCGTGACCGCCGGGGCCACCGCCTGCGCCGGGGCCGCCCATGCCCTGCGGGCCGGGGCCGCCCTGCTGCGGTATGTGCTGCTGCGGCGGTGCCTGCTGCGCGTACTGCTGCTGCGGCGCCTGCTGCATCTGCTGTGGCATCTGGGGGGGCTGCTGCTGCCAGCCCTGGTGCGGCTGCTGGGGCTGCTGGGGCTGCTGGCCCCAGCCGGGACCGCCCTGGCCGCCGACCTGCGGCTGCTGGGTCGGGGCGCTGTGCTGCGCCGCCTGGGGCTGCCCGTGCTGCTGACCCTGCTGCTGGTGCGAGGGCGCCGTCTGTCCGCCGTACATACCGGCGGCCGGCGCCTGACCACTGCCGGCCCCGCCGGAGAAGCCGAGCCGCGGGCCATCGGTGGCATTGCCCAGATGGACGCTCATGCCGGGGGCGAGCTCCAACTGCTGGACTCGCCGCCCTTGCACATACGTGCCGTTGGTGCTTCCGTGATCCTCAATCACCCAGGCGCGCCCTCCCCAGCGCACCGTGGCGTGCCGCCAGGAGACCCTGGCGTCCTCGATCACCACGTCCCCTTGCGGGTCGCGGCCGAGGCTGTAGGCCCTGGACGGATCGAGCGTCCAGGTCTGTCCGTTCAATTCCAGTACGAGTTCCGGCACTCCATGCCCCACAAAGTTGTCCCCCGAGGTACCCCCTTCGAAGAGGGAGTCTAGGGATGGCGAACATCGTGAGGAACTATTTCAGGCTCGGCCGCCCGACAGGAAGCCGGGCCAGCGCTAGGGACCAGGCTGTGACCGTTCCGGCCAGGGAATGTCGGAGAGAAACGGGCCCCGCTGCGGATGCCCCCATGGATCGCCACTGATCACGACTGATACGGACAACTGCTACGCACCGGGCGGTGCGGAACCGGAACAGAGCCCTGGGACCTGAACGGGCCCCGAGGGCCGGAACAGAGCCTCGAGGACCCGAGCGGAGCACCAGGGAGCGGCCCCGGCAGGGGCGCCGGGCAGGACGACGGTAGTGTGAGAGGACCATGAGCACACCTGTGGCCCAGCCTCCGTCGTACGCCGACACTCCGACCCTGCTGGTCAAGATCTTCGGCAAGGACCGGCCCGGCATCACCGCCGGCCTCTTCGACACCCTCGCGGCCTTCGCGGTCGAGGTCGTCGACATCGAGCAGCTCGTCACCCGCGGCCGCATCACCCTGTGCGCCCTGGTGACCGCGCCCACCACCGGTACCGGCACCGAAGGTGAGCTGCGCGCGACCGTGCACAGCTGGGCCGAGTCGATGAACCTGACCGCCGAGATCATCTCCGGGAAGGGCGACAACCGGCCCCGCGGCACCGGCCGTTCGCACGTCACCGTGCTGGGACACCCGCTCACCGCGGAGTCGACCGCCGCCATAGCGGCCAGCATCACCTCCACCGGCGGCAACATCGACCGTATCTTCCGGCTCGCCAAATACCCGGTCCTGGCCGTCGAGTTCGACGTCTCGGGCACGGAGACGGCGCTGCTGCGTACGTCGCTGGCGCTGGAGGCCGCGAAGTACGGCGTCGATGTGGCGGTTGTCGCCTCGGGACTGCAGCGGCGGGCGCAGCGGCTGGTGGTGATGGATGTGGACTCCACCCTCATCCAGGACGAGGTGATCGAGCTGTTCGCGGCCCACGCGGGCTGCGAGGCCGAGGTCGCCGAGGTGACGGCGCGGGCGATGCGCGGCGAGCTCGACTTCGAGGAGTCGCTGCACGCGCGGGTCGAACTGCTGGCGGGGCTCGATGTGTCGGTGGTCGACAAGGTGCGCGAGGAGGTGCGGCTCACCCCGGGTGCGCGCACCCTGGTCCGTACGCTCAAGCGGCTCGGCTTCCAGGTGGGTGTCGTCTCCGGCGGCTTCACGCAGGTGACGGACGCGCTCCAGGAGGAGCTGGGGCTGGACTTCGCCTCCGCCAACACGCTGGAGATCGTGGACGGCAAGCTGACGGGGCGGGTCACCGGGGAGGTGGTCGACCGTGCGGGCAAGGCCCGGCTGCTGCGCAGGTTCGCCGAGGAGGCGGGGGTGCCGCTGGCGCAGACCGTCGCCATCGGGGACGGCGCCAACGACCTGGACATGCTCAACACCGCGGGGCTCGGCGTCGCCTTCAACGCCAAACCCCTGGTGCGGGAGGCCGCTCACACTGCGGTGAACGTGCCGTTCCTGGACACCGTGCTCTATCTGCTGGGCATCACGCGCGAAGAGGTCGAGGCCGCGGACGGACCCGAGGGAACGATCGAGCGCGTCTGAACTCCCCCGGGCTGTCCGCGGCCTGCTGTCTCACTCGTGCGGGGACCAGAAGTGGGTCAGTTCGGCGCTGCCCGGCTCCACCGACTTCCAGGTGCCGGTGTACCGCAGGACGGCGACCGCTGCCGTGGGGAAGCCGCGGGCCATCCGCTCCTGCGCCCCCGGGTCGGCCGCCCCGGCGAGCACGTCGGCGACCGACTGCATTCCGGGGTTGTGGCCGATGATCAGCAAGTCCCGCACATCGTCGGCGACTTCGTTGATGACCTCGATGATCTGGCCGGGCGGCGCCTCGTAGAGACGGTCCTCGTAGACGGTCTTGGGTCGCTTGGGGAGGTGGGAGACGACCAGCTTCCACGTTTCGCGGGTGCGGGTCGCTGTCGAGCAGAGGGTGAGTTGCGGGGTGATGCCCTGACCGGCGAGCCATTCGCCCGCCGCGGGGGCGTCCAGGCGGCCTCGCTCGGCGAGGGGCCGCTCGTGATCCGCCACCTGGGGCCAGTCCGCCTTGGCGTGCCGGAGAAGGACGATACTGCGGGGCACATCGACGCTCATGCCCCCAGCTTCGCATGAAACCCGCTGTCAGGCGCGGGGCGTTGGACGGCCGGTCCCCCACGGGTGACGCACGGTGATGCCCCGTTTACCGGGGGCGGTTCACCAGGGACGGTTTCATCGGGAGCGGCTCAGCTGTGACGGCTCCCCCGGGCGGCTCAGCCCAGCAGCGAGCCCCACAGATGGGTGAGGAAGGACAGCAGCGGGCTGTCGGCGGCACGCTGGGCGGCGTCGGCCTGTCCCCCGCCCACCAGGAGGACGAGGAGCAGGGCGAAGCCGAGCACCGGAAGCAGCGCTCCCCACCACGGCAGCCGCGTCTGCACGGCACCCGGCGCCCGGCGGTCGGCGCTCTGGTCGGTTGCAAGAGGTGCGGGGGCCGTCATGGGGCTCGCCTCCGGTTCTGTCTGCCTTACCTGGTACGTCTCGTACGGTACGGAGCACAAGGAGGCGGGCCCATCCGGTGAGCCACCCAGTTACCCCTGACGCCAGCCCCCTAGGGGATGGTGGTGCTGGCTACACCCCGGCCGGAAAGGCCGGGCGCCGAGAGCGGTGTCAGCCGACGGCGATGCTGGCGATCACGCCGATGACGACGGTGACCGCCATCATCGCGCCGAAGATCATCAGGAGCTTCTTCCGCGGTTCCGGGGGGTTCGGTTCGAGAACTGGCATGTGAGCCAGTCTCGCACTCAGCGTCCTTCCTCGATGACCCGGTCCCGGCCGGCCAGCAGCCCCGTCGCCATCTGCGCCAGCATCAGTGCGGCCATCAGCAGCAGCGGCAGGTGCCAGCCGCCGCTGAGGTCGTGCAGCGAGCCGACGAGCAGCGGGCCCGGAATGGAGATCAGATAGCCAGTGCTCTGCGCGAAGGCGGAGAGCTTGACCACGCCCGCGTTGGACCGGGTCCGCATGCCGATCATGGTGAGGGCCAGCGGGAACGCGCAGTTGGAGACGCCCAGCACCAGGGCCCACACCCAGGCGCCGGCGGCGGGCGCGACCCACAGGCCCGCGTATCCGGCCAGGCCGCAGACGCCGAGCGCGAGCACCAGCGGACCCTGATGCCGCATCCGGGCCGCCAGCTTCGGCAGCACGAAGGAGAGCGGGACGCCCATGCCCATCGTCACCGCGAGCATCACTCCGGCCGCCGAGGCGGAGACCCCTGCGTCGCGGAAGATCTGCGGCAGCCAGCCCATGGTGATGTAGGCGGCGGACGCCTGGAGACCGAAGAAGACACCCAGCGCCCAGGCGGTGGGCGACTTGGCGATACGCAGCGCGGGCTCAGCGCCTTCGGGGGGCCTGGAGGCGGTACGTACGGCACCGGAAGCGGAACCGGAATCGTGGTCCGAACCCGGGCCCTGGTCCCGGTCGGCGTCCGGCCCCGGGGTGCGGGCCTGGCGGCTCCGGGAGATGACCGCCCACGGAACGACGGCAACGGCGGCCAGCGCAGCCCAGGCGCCCAGGCCGACCCGCCAGCTGCCGCCGAGCGCGTCGGTCATCGGCACGGTGACGGCGGCGGCACCGGCCGTGCCCAGGGCGAGCGCCATCGAGTAGAGCCCCGTCATGGAGCCGACCCGGTCGGGGAACCAGTGCTTGACGATGACGGGCATCAGTACGTTGCTCACCGCGATCCCCGCGAGGGCGAGCGCGGTTGCGGCCAGGAAGGTGACGGTACCGCCCGCCAGTGGCCGCAGCACGAGCCCGAGGGTGATGGCGACCATGCCGGCCAGCACGACGGCCGCCGGGCCGCGGCGGCGGGCCAGCCGGGGCGCCAGGCCGCCGAAGACGGCGAAGCACAGCGGCGGTACGGAGGTGAGCAGCCCCGCGACGGTGCCGTTCATGTGCAGCCCGTGCCGTACCTCCTCCAGCAGCGGGCCGAGCCCGGATATCGCGGGGCGGAGATTGAGCGCGGCGATCACCATTCCGGCAGCGACCAGGCCGAGCAGCCAGCGGGGCACCGCAGCAGCAGCCGCTCCGGTTCCGGGAGGTGGCATCCGGGGCGCGGCGGGGCGCTCGGGGACGGTGCGGGTCCCCGTCTCGGAAGCGGGTGCGAATGCCGGTTCGGGTTCGGGTGCGGAGTTCCTGCTGTCGTCGTCTGCCGATGCCATGCGACCCATCATAGAATCATGGGATGAATAGCGGCCAACCAATTGACTCGCCTTCGCTCCCCGCGCTCTCCGCCCCCAGTCGTGCCCCCTTGGCCACCCAGGTGATCGCGGCCCTGCGGCAGCAGATCACCTCCGGGCAGTGGCCGGTGGGCAGCCGCATCCCGACCGAGCCCGAACTGGTCGAGCAGCTCGGCGTGGCCCGCAACACGGTGCGGGAGGCGGTGCGCGCCCTCGCGCACAACGGGCTGCTGGACATCCGGCAGGGCTCGGGCACCTATGTGGTGGCGACCAGCGAGCTGGCCGGGGTGATGCACCGCAGGTTCGCCGGGGCCGATCTGCGGCACGTGGCGGAGCTGCGCTCCGCGCTGGAGACGGCGGGCGCACGGCTGGCGGCACGCCGCCGTACGGACGCCGACGTACGGCAGCTGGACGGACTGCTGGAGCGCCGCGAGGCGGCGTGGGACTCGGGCGACGTCGAGCACTTCATCGACGCGGACCGCAGCCTGCACATGGGCGTGGTCTCCGCCTCCCACAACGAGGTGCTCGCGGAGGTGTACGCCGACCTCGGCGAGGTGCTCCGGGCCTACCTGAGGCAGGACGTGGGCGAGGAGCTGCGCCCGGAGAACTACATGGACCACACCCGGCTGCTGGAGGCCATCCGCGCCCAGGACGCGGAGGCCGCCTCCAAGGAGGCGGCCTCACATACGGCGGAATGGGGCCACGGCGCGCTGTAGCCGGTGCCGGGGGCCGCGCCCCACACCTCTGGGGCCCTCACACCCCTAGGCCCCCATCATGTGGACGCCGCCGTCGACATGGACGATCTCGCCGGTCGTCTTCGGGAAGAAGTCCGAGAGCAGGGCGACGACGCCGCGCCCTGCGGGCTCGGGGTCGGTCAGGTCCCAGCCGATGGGGGCGCGGGTGTTCCAGACGTCGGACAGCTCCTCGAAGCCCGGGATGGACTTGGCGGCCATCGACTTGATCGGGCCGGCCGAGACCAGGTTGCAGCGGATGTTCTTGTGGCCGAGGTCGCGCGCGAGGTAGCGGGAGGTGGCCTCCAGCGCTGCCTTGGAGACGCCCATCCAGTCGTACTTCGGCCAGGCGAGCTGCGCGTCGAAGTCCATGCCGACGACGGAGGCGCCGCGCTTCTCCAGCAGCGGCAGCAGCGCCATCGTCAGCGACTTGAGCGAGAACGCCGAGATCTCGACGGCCGTGGCGACCGACTCCCACTCGGTGTTGAGGAAGTTGCCGCCGAGCGCGTCCTGCGGCGCGAAGCCGATGGAGTGCACGACGCCGTCGAGCGCGGCGTCTTCGCCGAAGTGCTCGGTGACCTTGGCCGCGAGCCCGTCCAGGTGCTCCTTGTTCTGCACGTCCAGCTCGATGACCGGCGCTTCCTTGGGAAGCCGCTTGGCGATGCGCTGCACCAGGGAGAGCCGGCCGAAGCCGGTCAACACGACCTCGGCTCCCTCCTCCTGGGCAACCTTCGCCGCGTGGAAGGCGATCGAGGAGTCGGTCAGCACGCCGGTGATCAGTACGCGCTTTCCAGCGAGGATTCCGCTCATGTTCAGTGACCCATGCCCAATCCGCCGTCCACGGGAATGACGGCTCCGGTGATGTACGCGGCCTCGTCGGAAGCCAGGAAACGGACCGAGGAGGCGACCTCCTCCGGCGCGGCGTAACGGCCCAGCGGCACCTGCTTGACGATGTCCTCGCGCTGCTCGTCGGTGAGCGCGCGGGTCATGTCGGTGTCGACGAAACCGGGCGCGACGACGTTGCAGGTGATGTTGCGGGAGCCCAGCTCGCGGGAGAGCGAGCGGGCGAAGCCCACCAGACCCGCCTTGGAAGCCGCGTAGTTGGCCTGTCCTGCCTGGCCCATCAGCCCGACGACCGAGGAGATCAGCACGATACGGCCCTTACGGGCGCGCAGCATGCCGCGGGAGGCGCGCTTGACCACCCGGAAGGTGCCCGTGAGGTTGGTGTCGAGAACCGAGGTGAAGTCGTCCTCGGACATCCGCAGCAGCAGTTGGTCCCGGGTGACGCCGGCGTTGGCGACGAGTACCTCGACCGCGCCGTGCTTCTCCTCGATCTCTTTGTACGCCTGCTCCACCTGCTCCGGCTCGGTGATGTCGCACTTGACGCCGAGGAAGCCCTCGGGCGGCTCTCCGGAGCGGTAGGTGACGGCGACCTTGTCGCCTGCCTCGGCGAAGGCACGGGCGATGGCCAGGCCGATGCCGCGGTTCCCTCCGGTCACGAGCACTGAGCGGCTCACTGTGTGACCACCCTTTCTGCTTCTGCTGTCGCGGTTTGCTGTCGCGTCTCTCGCAAAGAGAACCTATCCGGCGCGGCCAGGACACGAGCACTCGGGCACGGACAGGGGCATCTGCACCCTCCTGTGGAGTCCCTACAGAAACGCCGGGGGCGATCGGGTGCCGGTGCGGGCGCATAGACTTCGCGTGACCGTATTCAGCAACCACCACACCAGGACAGTGACGTGACACGCCTCGGCGACTCCGTACAGCGCGCCAGTGAACTGCTGGCCCAGGACCTCTCCTCCGACACCAACGTCGAGCGGCTGCTCGCGGAGACCGGGTCGCGGCGTTATCTGGACCTGAGTGATCTGCCGGCCACGGAGCAGGCCGAGCTGATCGGCGCGCGGTCGGTGGAGCTGCTGCCGTCGGTGGAGAAGCTCGCCGAGCGGATCGAGGAGCGCGCGGCACAGGGCAAGGGGCTGCACGTCAAGCTGGGCATCGACCCGACGGCGGCGGATGTGCACCTCGGGCACGCGGTGCCGGTGATCGTGCTCAGCCGCTTCCAGCGGATGGGCCACGACGTCACGCTGATCATCGGTGACTTCACCGCCAAGATCGGCGACCCCTCTGGCCGTACGGCCGAGCGTCCGCCGCTGACCGACGAGGACATCGCGCGGAACCTGTCCGGCTACCAGGAGCAGGTGCGGCCCTTCTTCGACTTCGAGAAGGTGCGGTTCGCGCACAACAGCGAGTGGCTGGCCCCCTTCACGCTGCCGAAGCTGCTGGGGCTGCTGGGGCAGGTGCCGGTCTCCTCGCTGCTCCAGCGCGAGGACTTCCGCAACCGGCTCTCGGAGGGCTCGGGGCTGACGATGTCCGAGCTGCTGTACCCCGTGGCCCAGGCCCTGGACTCGGTGGAGCTGGACTGCGACGTGGAACTGGGCGGCGTCGACCAGTTGCTCAACCTGCAGATGGGCCGCCGGGTGATGGAGGCGTACGGCCAGCAGCCGCAGCTCGTGGTCACCATGCCGCTGGTGGAGGGCACGGACGGCTCGGGCGCCAAGATGTCCAAGTCCAAGGGCAACTACGTGGGCCTGGGCAGCGCGCCCGACGAGGTGTTCGGCAAGATCATGTCGATCCCGGACCGGCTGATGACGCCCTACCTGCGGGCCTGGACCGAGTGGACAGACGCGGAGATCGACCAGGTGCAGGCCCGGATCGAGGCGGGCTCCCTGCACCCGATGGACCTGAAGAAGGTCCTGGCGGGGGAGGTCGTCGCGGCCCTGCACGGAGTGCCGGCGGCGATGGCGGCCCGGGCCCATTTCGTGGCCCAGTTCTCCAAGAAGTCCTTCTCGGACGTCGAGACGCTGCCCTCCGTCGAGCTGGCCGAGCACGGCGAGGAGGGTGTCGCCGCTGTGCTGACGAAGGTCCTGGAGTTCACCCCCAGCGCCTCGGCCGCCCGCCGGATCGCGAAGCAGAACGGGCTACGGCTGATCATCGAGCGGAGCGGCCAGAAGCAGCAGGCGGTGGTGCTCTCCGAGGCGGAGGCGCTGCGCCCACTGGCCGAGGTCGCCCGCGAGGCGGTGCCCACCGAGGGCGGCGCGGCGGACGCGGTGTATCTGAAGGCGGGCCGCAAGGTCGCGGAGCTCCGCGGTCTGTGACGGCCGCGGGGGCGGCGTCCGGGACGGCGCCTGGCGGGTCGGCGGGTCGGCGGTGATGACGCTGCACGCTGGGTCAGTGGCCGTGTCCGGGACGGCGCCTGGCGGGCCGGTGTCCGGGACGTTGCGCGGCGTATCGGCGTCCGGGACGCGGTACGCGGCGGGCGCGGTGGGCCGCGCTGTGGGCGGCTCACCGGTCGGGGTACGCACCCTGCGGGAGCCGCCGTGCCGCCGTTGTACGCAGGGCGGCCGGTCCGCTGGGCCCAGCGCCCCGGTCTCGAAGCGGACGCATCCGAGGCGTACCGTGGGAAACGTCCGGATCTCCGTGCAGGGCCACGGAGAACGGCAGGTGAGCAGGTGGTGGGATCTGATGCGGAAGCAGCACCGGCCGGAGGTTTTCCGGATCACCGGGGCCCGTCAGGGGCTGCAGGAGGATGTGCGGGGGAGGCAGCGTCGCTATGTGATCTCCATGCTGATCCGCACGGTCGCCGTCCTGCTCACCGTGGTGCTGTGGAACGTCGAGCGTCCGCTGGCAGTGGTGACGCTGGTGCTCGGGCTGACTCTCCCGTACATCGCGGTGGTGATCGCCAACGCGGGCCGGGAGAACGCGCCTTCGGCTCCGCCGACGGTCCCGCCAGACCCCGCGCACGAGGCACTGGAAGCCTCACAAGTGACGAAAGCGGACGAGGAAGACGCTCCGGAAGAGGCCGAGTCGCAGTCGAACGAGACGACGAGCGACCGCAGTTGATCTGGCCCTTCGCGCAAAGCTCAAGAAAACCTCAGATCAATCCTGCGGTTCCGGTGCACTGCGACCGCTCCCGCATGCCATACTTCAGGTGCGCTCCGCATCCCCCGTCGGAGCGATGGACCGACGCCGGGCGGCTCCCCCCGTGGCTGCCCGGCGTCGTTTAATGTCCAGGGCGTGAACTCGCCGCCCGGACGTGAGGGAGGATGGAGGGGTGATCCCTTCCGCATCTCCCTCGGCCGAGGGGCCCGACACTCCGATCTGCTCCGCCAAGGGCTGCCGTGAGCCGGCCGTGTGGGTGCTGGCCTGGAACAACCCGAAGCTGCACACCCCCGACCGCCGCAAAACGTGGCTGGCCTGCGAGGAGCACCGCGAATATCTCGCGAAGTTCCTCGGCGTCCGCGGCTTCCTCAAGGACACGGTGCCACTGGCCGAGTGGGAGTCGTCGGCCCCGGAGAGCTAGCCTCCCAGCCTCCCGGAGAGCAGCCGGGCCCCTGAGAGTCGGCCTGCACCCGGCGCGGCCGGTCAGCCGCCGATCGCCGACATCGGGCGCTGTGGCTGGACGAACGAAGGATCGTCGATCCCGGCGCCCGCCTTCTTGCCCCACATCGCCTTGCGCCACAGTGCCGCGATCTCCGCGTCGGAGGCGCCGCCGCGCAGTGCGCCCCGCAGATCGGACTCCTCCGTGGCGAACAGGCAGGTGCGCACCTGTCCGTCGGCCGTCAGCCGGGTGCGGTCGCAGGCGCGGCAGAACGGCCGGGTGACCGAGGCGATGACGCCGACCCGCTGCGGGCCGCCGTCCACCAGCCAGCGCTCGGCGGGCGCAGAGCCGCGCTCCTCCTGCCGCTCCGGGGTGAGGGTGAAGCGCGTACGCAGCGACTCCAGGATGTCACCGGCGGTGATCATGCCGTCCCGCTGCCAGCCGTGCTGGGCGTCCAGCGGCATCTGCTCGATGAAGCGGAGCTCATAGCCCTCCTCCAGGGCCCACTCCAGCAGCTCGGGGGCCTCCTGGTCGTTGAGCCCCGGCATCAGCACCGCGTTGACCTTCACCGGTGTCAGGCCCGCCTCGCGCGCCGCGGCCAGGCCCCGGAGCACGTCGTCGTGGCGCTTGCGGCGGGTCATGCGCTGGAAGGTCTCGGGGTCGAGGGTGTCCAGCGAGACGTTGACCCGGTCCAGGCCCGCCTCGCGGAGCGCTGTCGCGGTGCGCTCCAGGCCGATGCCGTTGGTGGTGAGCGACATTCTGGGCCGGGGCTCCAGCTCGGCGCAGCGCGCGACTATGCCCGTCAGGCCGGGGCGCAGGAGGGGTTCGCCGCCGGTGAAGCGGACCTCGGTGACGCCGAGGTCCGTGGTGGCGATGCGGATCAGCCGGACGATCTCGTCGTCCGTCAGCAGCTCGGGCTTGGCGAGCCACTGCAGCCCTTCTTCCGGCATGCAGTACGTGCAGCGCAGGTTGCAGCGGTCGGTCAGCGAGACGCGCAGGTCGGTGGCGACCCGCCCATAGGTGTCGAGCAGCATGCTGACGGCCCTCCCAGGTGCGTGATCTGCTCCGCAGCGTAGGCCACGCCTGTGACATCCGACAGCGCCGATTGTTGCGTCCTGGCACCTGAGAGGGGTGCGGCTGCCGCTGGGCCGCATACGCGGGGCACGCCGCCCGGGAGGGGTGCCCGTCTGCTGGGCCCCGAGCGCCGGGGCCCAGCAGACGGAGCCGGTCAGTGGGCGCCCACTCCGGTCATGGAGCGCACCTCCAGCTCGGCGTACTTGGCGCCTTGCGCGCCCTCGTCCTTGGAGAGGAGGGAGCCGATCCAGCCGAGCAGGAAGCCCAGCGGGATGGAGATGAGACCCGGATTCTCCAGCGGGAACCAGGCGAAATCGGCGTCGGGGAACATGGAGGTCTCCTTGCCGGTGACGACCGGCGAGAAGAACACCAGGAACACCGAGGAGATCAGTCCGCCGTAGATCGACCACAGTGCGCCGGTGGTGGTGAAGCGCTTCCAGAAGAGGCTGTAGAGCAGGGTGGGGAGGTTGGCGGAGGCGGCGACCGCGAACGCGAGGGCGACGAGCCCCGCGACATTGAGCTTGCCCGCGAAGATGCCGAGCCCGATGGCGACGCCGCCGATGATGACGGCCGAGACCCGGGCCGCCTTGACCTCCTCCTTCTCGGTCGCCTTGCCCCTGCGGATGACGTTTGCGTACAGGTCGTGCGCGAAGGACGACGACGAGGCGAGGGTCAGTCCCGCGACCACGGCGAGGATGGTGGCGAAGGCGACCGCGGAGATCATCGCCAGCAGTACGGCGCCGCCGGTGGAGTCCGCGCCGCCGCCGATCTCCTGGGCGAGCAGCGGTGCCGCGGTGTTGCCCGCCGCGTTGGAGTCGGTGATCGTCTTCGGGCTGAGCAGCGCTGCCGCGCCGAAGCCGAGCGCGATGGTCATCAGGTAGAAGACGCCGATGATGCCGATGGCCCAGTTCACCGACTTCCGCGCCGCCTTGGCGGTGGGCACGGTGTAGAAGCGGATGAGGATGTGCGGCAGCCCGGCGGTGCCGAGGACGAGCGCGATACCGAGGGAGATGAAGTCGATCTTCGAGGTCGTCGTTGCGCCGTACTTCAGCCCGGGTTCCAGGAACGCCGCGCCCTTTCCGCTGTTCTCGGCGGCAGCGCCCAGCAGGGAGGAAAGGTTGTAGTTGAACTTGTGGAAGACCAGGACGGTGATGATGACGGTGCCGCCGATCAGCAGGCACGCCTTGATCATCTGCACCCAGGTGGTGCCCTTCATACCGCCGATCGTCACGTAGAGGATCATGACGATGCCGACGAAGACGACAATCAGGTTCTTGCCCGTGTCGCCGGTGATGCCCAGCAGCAGCGCGACAAGCGCGCCGGCGCCGACCATCTGAGCGAGCAGATAGAAGATCGAGACGACGATGGTGGAGACTCCGGCGGCGGTGCGGACGGGCCGCTGCCGCATCCGGTAGGCCAGTACGTCGCCCATCGTGTAACGGCCGGAGTTGCGCAGCGGTTCGGCGACCAGCAGCAGGGCCACCAGCCAGGCGACGAGGAAGCCGATGGAGTACAGGAATCCGTCGTACCCGGCCAGCGCGATGGCTCCGGCGATGCCCAGGAAGGATGCGGCCGACATGTAGTCGCCGGAGATGGCCAGCCCGTTCTGGAAGCCGCTGAACTGCCGTCCGCCGGCGTAGAAGTCGGTGGCGTCCTTGGTGCGGCGGCCCGCCCAGACGGTGACACCGAGGGTGATGACGACGAAGACCGAGAAGAGCGTGATGATCAGTGGGCGGTGATCGCTCGCGTCCCCGGCGGCCAGCTGGGTGGCGGGTGCGGCGAGCTGCTGGGTGAGACTCATGCGTCGTCCTCCTGACCGGCGAGCTCGCCCTTGTCCTTGCCGAGGCCGTCGGCCTGGTGGCCGATCCCTCCGCCGGCGGCCCGCTGGAGGTTCTCCGCGTCCAGCCGCTTCTTGAGCGCCTCAGCCCTGGGGTCGAGCTTCGCGGCGGCGAACCGCGAGTACCACCAGGCGATCAGGAAGGTCGTCAGGAACTGGGCGAGTCCGAAGACGAAGGCGATGTTGATGTTGCCGACGACCTCGGTGCCCATGAAGCCGCCCGCGTAGTTGGACAGCAGGACATAGAGCAGGTACCAGACGATGAAGCCGACGGTGAGCGGGAAGACGAACGAACGGTAGCCGCGCCGCAGTTCTCCGAACTCGGCGCTGTGCTGCACGTCCGTGTAGTCCCGGGGCCCCGGTGGGCCGGAACTCGCGTGCTCGGGGGCGGTGTCCACAGTGACTCCAGACGGAACGTGAGGAACGTGATGGGGGACGGTACGGACTGAAAGTGTGACCCACGTCTCAATGGACGCACAGTCCGCGCATCGTAGATCGTGCTCCGCCCGCACAACAGGGGTCGGTAGTTGAAACGGAAAAGACCGATCACGGTTGCGCACGGCCTTCGGACTTTCTTCATCAATCCATTGCAGTTACCTGGCCCTCAGGGATAACTTCCGTCGTCTGTAGACAACTTCAGACGACATGGAGACCCCATGGATTCGAGACCATCCAGACGGCGGCGCGCTCTCGCGGTGCCGTTGGGACTGGTACTGACCGCCACCCTCGGCCTGGCCGGAGCGGCTGCCGCCAACGCCCAGACCACCGGGCAAGCCGCTGCCGCCGCGCCCAAGGCGAAGGCCGGCGAGAAGCTGAGCTACATCGTCAACACCGGAACCGACGGCAGAACCGTCGAACGGGTCAAGAACGAAATACGCGAGGCTGACGGCAAGATCGTCGCCACGTACAAGAAAATAGGCGTCATCGTCGCGCACTCCAGCAATCCGGAGTTCGGCGAGACGATGCGCGCGGTGGACGGCGTCGACTCGGCGGGCGCCACCCGTACAGCCCCGCTGAAGGCTGCCACCACCACCGAGGTGGGCAAGCCGCACTTCGTCAAGGAGCCGAAGGCGAAGTCGGCGCTGGCGAAGGCGAAGGCCAAGGAGCAGGAGCCGCTGGAATCGCTCCAGTGGGACAAGCGGGCCATCAAGGCGGACAAGGCCGCCAAGGTCGACGAGGGCAGCAGGAAGGTCACCGTCGGCGTCATCGACACCGGCGTGGACGACACCCATCCGGACCTGAAGGCCAACTTCTCCGCGAAGCAGTCGGCGAACTGTGTCGGCGGCAAGGCGGACACCACGCCCGGCGCCTGGCGGCCGTACAACCCGGACGAGGACTACCACGGCACGCACGTCGCGGGCATCATCGCCGCCCCGCGCAATGGTGTCGGCATCGCGGGCACCGCGCCCGGGGTGAAGGTCGCCTCCCTCAAGGTGAGCGAGCCGGAGACCGCGCTGTTCTACAGCGAGGCCGTCGTCTGCGCGATGGTCTACGCGGCCGACCACGGCATCGAGGTCACCAACAACAGCTACTACGTGGACCCGTGGCTCTACAACTGCGACGACCAGGCCGACCAGAAGGCCATCGCCGAGTCGGTGCAGCGCGCCATCAGGTACGCGCAGGGCAAGGGCGTCACCACCGTCAGCTCGGCGGGCAACTCCTCGCACGACCTGGCGGCCTCGGAGATCGTGGACGACACCAGCCCGGACGACGGCACTCCGGTCGAGCGCACCATCGATCCGGCCACCTGCCCGGACGTGCCGACCATGCTGAAGGGCGCCACCTCCGTCTCAGCGAGCGGCCCGGAGAACCTGAAATCGTACTACTCCAACTACGGCAGGAACCAGATCGACGTCACCGCCCCAGGTGGTGACCGGGCGTTCCAGACGCCGGAGGAGCCCGCCAAGGACGGCGGCGTGCTGTCCACCATGCCGAACGGCGAGTACGCCTACCTCCAGGGCACCTCGATGGCCGGGCCGCAGGTCGCGGGCGTGGCCGCGCTGCTCAAGAGCAAGCACCGCGACTCCAGCGCCCAGGAGATCTCCTGGCTGCTGAAGGCGCAGGCGCAGACGCTGCCGTGCCCGGCGAAGTTCGACCCGGACGGCAAGGGCACCTACGCGGCGAAGTGCACTGGTGTGAAGGGCAACAACAGCTTCTACGGGCACGGGCTCGTGGACGCGCTGGCGGCCGTCACGAAGTGACAGCCGCCCGGCTGTGAGGGCTGCCCCTGCCCGCCGTCCGCGGGCTGCCGGCCCTTAGGGCAGCTGCTGTGAAGGGCTGGGCCGCATTTCGCGGTCCGGCCCTTCCTGCGTCGCCGGCTGCCACCCCGGGCCGCGGAGGACGCGGCCCGCGCGCTCGCGCCAGCTGTGTGCCGCGCGGAGGTCGCGGGCGATGGCCGCGTACTCGTGGGTGGCGACGCGCAGCGGGTTGTAGGTGTGGATGTTCTTCGTCAGCCCGTAGACACAGGCGTCGGTCTCCGGGACGAAGGAGCCGAAGAGCCGGTCCCAGACGATCAGGATGCCGCCGAAGTTACGGTCCAGGTAGCCGCCCTGGGACGCGTGGTGCACCCGGTGGTGGGACGGCGTGTTGAAGACGAACTCGACGGGCCGGGGCAGCTTTCCGATCCGCTCGGTGTGGATCCAGAACTGATAGACGAGGTTCACCGAGGAGCAGAACGCGATGGCCGCCGGGTGGACGCCGCAGGCGATCATCGGGACGTAGAACGGCCACACGGTCCACGTCGTCCACGGCTGGCGCAGCGCGGTGGTGAGGTTGAACTTCTCGCTGGAGTGGTGCACGACGTGGCAGGCCCACAGAATGCGGATCACGTGGTGGCCGCGGTGCGACCAGTAGTAGAAGAAGTCCTGCGCGAGCAGCATCAGGGGCAGGGTCCACCAGAGAATCGGCACGCGCAGCGGGGTGAGTTCGTAGACCGCCGCGTAGATCGCGACGATCGGTATCTTCCACAGCGCGTCGAACACCAGGCTGCCGAGCCCCATGGTGATGCTGGTCGCGGCGTCCTTCACCTCGTATCCGGCGGAATCCTCGTCCGGATGCAGCCGGTAGCTCACCATCTCCAGGACGGTGAGCAGGACGAAGGCGGGGATGGACCACAGGACGACATCGGGCAGACTAGACGGCATGTCAGCAAGGTAAGGCAGCAGCGGGCCCCGGACCAGAGGTGGTTACCGGTCGGTATGAATTTTTCGCCTCACCACACCCGCACGCTCCCTCCCGGGGCGAAGGCCGGGCTGGTGGCGCCGTCCGGGACCCGGGTCAGCGGCTCGGCGATCTCGGCGACCGTGGGGCCGACCCGGGCGGCGATCGGGTCCAGGAGCCCCAGGTCGAACCCGTAGACGCGGGCCGCGTTACCGCCCACCATGGCGGCGATCTCCTGCCGCGGCAGCCCCGCGAAGGCGATCCGCAGCCCCTCCCGCGAATAGGGCTGGGTGCCCTCGTCATGGGGATAGTCGCTGCCCCACATGATCTTGTCGCGGCCGATGCGCTCCCGCAGCGGCACCTCGTGCGGCCGCATGAAGCTGGCCCCGACATAGCAGTTCCCGCGCCATACCGCGCTGGGGCGCTGCCCCATGGCCTCGGCCAGGCCCGCGCCGAACTTGGACTCTGCGGTGACTGCCGACCGGCCGGCAGCGGAGACCAGCCGCTCGTGGTAGTAGTCCAGCATCTCCAGCACGCCGGGGATCCAGCCGGACCCCTGTTCGGTCAGCACCAGCCGCAGTGAGGGATGGCGGCGGAAGGCCCCGCCGAAGATCAGGTGCCACAGGGCACGGTGCGAGAACCAGGTCGTCTCCACCATGAAGACGGCACGTGCCGCGGGCTCGTCGCCCAGCGGCGGAGAGGCGGAGCCACCGTGGTGATTGACCGGAACATCCAGCTCCGCGCAGACGGCCCACAGCGGGTCGTAGACCTCCGAGTACAGCTCGGGGATACCGGAACCGGGCGGTACGCCCGGCAGCAGCACGCCACCCGTCAGTCCGGCCTCGCGGGTCCTGCGTACCTCGCGTACAGCCTCCTCGACATCGTTGAGCAGGATCTGGGCGACGCCGGCGCGCCGTCCCGGCGTCCGGGCGCAGAAGTCGGCGAGCCAGCGGTTGTGGGCCCGCAGGCCCGCCCAGCGCCGGTCCAGCTCCTCCCGCGTGGGGACGGGCGCCATCAGTGAGGCGGAAGGGAAGAACGGCGGGATGGTGTTGGGGAAGACGACCTCGGCGACGATGCCGTCCGCCTCCATCTCTGCCAGCCGCCGCCCGGAGTTCCAGTTGCGGTCCGCGGTGTCGGCGAGCAGATCCTCGTACGGGTTGACGTAATCGGCCGCCCAGGCGTCGAAGTCGTCGTGAAAGCGCCGGGGGAGGTAGGGCTTGTAGTCGAGCAGATCGGCGCCGGCGTGGCAGTCGGCGGAGATGACGGTGTAGCGCTCGGTGGGGCCGGTGTGCTCGGTGGGGTCGGTGGGGTCGGTCATATCTCCCTCCCCACGTACGGGAAGTCGCCCCCGGTCAGCCAGTGGCGGCCCGTCTCGCGGGCGCGGCGCCAGGACTCCTCCACCGGCCGCTGGTCGGCGGGCTGGCCCAGCTCGGCCGGGGTGGGGCCGATCCGGCGGGCGAGCGGCGCGAGGGCCGCGGTGTCGAAGCCGAACACCTCGGCCGCCGCCTGGCCCAGCATCCGGCGGGTCTCGGCCACGGGGATGTCGTGGAAGGTGTCGCGCAGCCACTCCCGGGTGCGGGGCCAGGTGCCCTCGGGGTGCGGGAAGTCGCTGCCCCACAGGATGTTGTCGACGCCGATCTCATAGCGCTGGGCCAGCTCGCGGCGCTTGGTGTTGGTGGCGCAGACGAAGATCTGCCGGTCCAGATACGCGTGCGGCGGGCGCTTGAGCTCGGCGAACGGCGAGAGCTTCTTGCCGCCGTGCGCGCCAAGATAGAGCCGGTCCATGAACCACAGCAGATTGGGCAGCCACCAGCAGCCGGACTCCGCGACGCCGAACCGCAGCCCCGGGTGCCGCTCGAACACGCCCGACCACAGCAGGAACCAGAGCGGGCGCGCGGGCCACCAGGTGACTTCGCTGACGTAGATGCCCAGGTGGTCGCCGTACTCGTGGCGGGGCGCCGCACCCGAATGAGTGACGACCGGCATGGCCGTCTCCGCGGCCGCAGCCCAGACCGGGTCGTAACGGCGGTCGTGATAAGGGGCTTTGCCGGCCCACATGGAGGGGATCATCAGGGCCCCCAGGCCGGATTCTCGCGCGCGGTGGATTTCGGCGACAACGTGATTGACCTCGCCGGTGACCGGTAACAGGGCGACACCGCAGTGCCGTTCCGGGTGGGTGGAGCAGAAGTCGGCCAGCCAGCGGTTGTGCGCCCGGGCTCCGGCCATGCCCAGCTGCGGGTCCTGGTCGCCGCTCAGACCCAGGCCGACACCGAAGGGGGCCGCGGTGCCGCTGTCGACGGCGTCGGCGTCCGGGAAGACCACCTCGCCGGCCACCCCGTCGCCGTCCAGCTCCTTGACGCGCTGCGCCGCGTCCCAGCCGCCGCGCAGCCCTTCCTCGTTGTCCTCGAACCACTTACGGGCGAACGTCTCGTTGCGGATGCCGAGGCGGGTGGACTCCTCGATCCGCGCGTCGCGCTGGGCCAGGAAGTCGTCGAACTCCCGGTGGAACTTGCTCTCCAGATACGGCCGGTACTGCTCGGTGGGCAGCCCGGCGTGGCAGTCGGAGGAGATGATCAGGTACGGGGTGTCTTGGGACGCCTGCACGGCTGGGGCCCTCCCTATTCCAGTACGAAGCTCTCCAGGTAGTCCGGGTCGGCCCGCTCCAGCATGGAACGGGCGCGGGCACGGATCTGGGCGTCGCTGTGCTCGCTGGGAGGGAGCATCCAGAAGCTGTCGTTCCGGATGCCCGTCACGACGAGTTCCGCGACGTCCTCGACGGGGGTGAAGCGCACCTCATGGCCGGATTCACGCATGGCCGCCTCCCACTGGTCGAGCGTGCGGTAGGGGGTCTTGCGCGGCCGGGCCTTGGCGTAGCGCGCCGGGCGGTTACGGTACGACTCCCACAGGCCCGTACGCAGCATGTGCGGGCCGGGAAAGAGCACCGAGGCGCCGACCCGGGCGGACTCGGCGCGCAGGTGGGCGTAGAGCGACTCGGTCATGGTGACCACGGCGGACTTGGTCACCGCGTAGACGGAAGCCGTCGGCAGTGGCGCGATCCCGCCGTCACTCGATGAGGTGTTGACGACGTGACCGGGCTCGCCGGACTCCAGCATGCGGGGGACGAAGGCGCGGATTCCATGGAAGACACCCCAGACATTGACGGCGAACGCCCACTTCCAGTCGTTGAGTTCGTGCTCCCACATCCGGCCCTCGGCCCCGGAGCCGACCCCCGCGTTGTTGCAGAGCACATGGACGGCGCCGAACGCCTCCCAGGCCGCCTCGGCCAGCGCCTCGACGGAGTCCGGCTCGCCGACGTCGGTGACGTGCGCCAGCACCCGCGCCCCGTCCGCGCGCAGTTCACCGGCTGCCTTCTCCAGCGGACCGCGCTCCACGTCGGCGAGCACGACCTGCAGCCCCTCGGCGGCGAACCGGCGGGCCAGTGCGAGGCCGATACCGCCGGCGGCACCGGTGACGACGGCGGTCTGACCCGCGTGCAGCCGCATCAGACGCTCCCTTCCCGGGTGGCGGAGCCGGAGGCCCGGGGCGGCGGCGGTGCGTCGAGCGTCTGCGCGATGTCGTCGTACCGCTGATGTACATACGGCAGCAGGTCCGAGGCCTGCACGCGCGCTGCGACCCGGCCGCGCTGGTCGCTGGTCTTCTCGCCCAGCGTGATCTCCACCAGGCGGTGTACCGGCAGATCGGCCACCGGGTCGTACGGTGACTCGCGCAGGACGACCTGGCCGGTGACGGTCTGCAGGGCACGCACTTTCTCGCGGCGCAGACAGTGCACCAGCACCGGGTCGACGTCGAAACCGGTGCCGTCCACACCCGGCAGGAACTTGAAGTAGAAGTCCAGCTTCTCGGCGGGCTCCGGAACCGGCAGCACCGGGCCGGCCGTGCCGGTGACCTCCACGAAGGTGATGCCGTGCCGTGCCAGCCGGGCCCGGAGCGCGCCGCCGGGACCGCGCTCCACCGACACCTCTCCGAGCTTCTTGGGCTCGCCGAAGACCTCGCGTCCTGCGATCAGGGCGCGCTCATGGGTCATCGGCATCACCAGCGGATACCAGCCCTCCGCGTCCCCGTGGCGTGCTGCCACCGCGACGGAGCCCGCACCCAGCGGACAGCCGGGCAGCTCCACCTGGCTGATGTTGGCCCGCGCCAGGGGGCGTTCGGCGGGTCCGAGGGGCGGGGGGAGAACGGCGGCCACCGCATCAGGGTCGGTCTCCCAGACGGCCAGCACGCCGGTGGACCAGATGTCGGGGAGCTCGGCGCCGGCCTCTCTCGCCCTGTGGAGCTCGTTCTCGTCGCGCGGGCCGTACCGGACACGTGCCATTTGCGACACCTCCAAGGGACACAGCACACCGGGCAGCGCACGGACAGCGCTGCCGCTTGTGTCTGTAACACCGTTACAGCAGACTCCGCGAAGGGTGAAGAGACATGCACGGACCGGAATGGAGGACCATGCCGAGCCTCACACGCGAAGCGGTGCTGGACGCCGCCGCGTCTCTCGTGCAGCAGCACGGTCCGCAGGCGCTCACCATGCGCAGGCTCGCCGCCGAAATCGGCACCGCGGTGACCTCCATCTACTGGCATGTGGGCAACCGCGAGTCGCTCCTGGAGGCCCTTGTGGAGCGCACTGTGCGGGAGTTGGGCGAGATCCGGGCGCGCGGCCGTACGCCGCAGGCCCGCATGGTCTCCATCGCCCGCACCCTGCGGCGTGAACTGCGGGAGCGGCCGCAGCTGATCGCGATGGTCCACGAACGGGGCCTGACGGAACGGATGTTCCTCTCCGCGCAGCGGGCGCTGGCCAAGGAGGCGCACGCCGCAGGGCTGCGCGGGGCGCGCGCGGCGGAGGCGGTGCGCGCCGTGCAGTTCTCGGTCGTCGGTCACGTCCTGGTCGAACGCAACCGGGAGCGGGCTCCTGTGCAGTCCCCCGGCGAACCGGAGCTGTGGAAGGACGACGAGGAGACGGACGACGCGGCGCTGGTGCGCGCGCTCGCCACACCGCCGGACGCCGGGAAAGTGTTCGAAGCGACGATACGGGCACTGGTGGACGGGCTGCTCAAGGCGCCCGATTCGCCCGCGCAGTTGGAGGTTTGAGGCTTCCGCGGCGGCTGCTGCGGAGCGCTGTCAGTACCGACCCGTATTCTCTGTGACCATGCTCGATGACCAGACGGCACGCACGGACGCCTCGTCCACGCGCATCCCCGCGCAGCCCGCCGCCGAAGGCCGGCCGCCGCTCAGCTGGCCGGCCGGATATCCGGACGGCTACGCGGTGGTGGACGTGGAGACCACGGGCCTCGCGCGGGACGACCGGATAGTGTCCGCCGCCGTCTACCGCCTGGACGCACGCGGCGAGGTCCAGGACCACTGGTACACACCCGTCAATCCGCAGCGCGATCCCGGCCCCACGTGGATCCACGGGCTGACGGCTGAAGCGCTGGCCGACGCGCCGCTCTTCGAGGAGATCGCCGAGGAGTTCGCCGCCCGGCTGGCCGGCCGGGTGCTGGTCGCGCACAACGCCATCTTCGACTGGTCGATGATCGCCCGGGAGTACGCGAGAGCCAAGCGCGAGGCTCCGGTGCGCCAGCGGCTGTGCACCATCGCGCTGTCCAAGGAGCTTTCGCTGCCGCTGCCCAACCACAAGCTGGAATCCCTCGCCGCGCACTACGGCGTGGTCCAGCAGCGGGCGCACCACGCGCTGGACGACGCACGGGTGCTGGCCGAGGCGTTCCGGCCCAGCCTCCATCTGGCGGCGCGGCAGCAGGTGCGGCTGCCGCTGCTGGCGTGCCAGCCGCTCACCGAGTGGTCCGACGCCGTGGTGCCGCGCCGTGCCGGGGGCGGTGCCGGTTCCGGATACCCCTCCTACGGCCGCGGGTACGGCACCTGGCGCCCCTCGCGCAAGCGCCCGGCCTGCCCGTATCCGAACCCGGGCCGGTACGAACCGGAGGGGCGGCTGGTGCAGGGGATGCGGGTGGCCATCTCCGGTGACACCTCTGTGGACCGGGAGCTGCTGGAGGACCGCGCCATCGAGGCGGGGCTGCACATCGCGAGCAGCGTCTCACGGCTCACCAGCCTGCTGGTCACCAACGACCCGGACTCCCCCACCTCGAAGGTGGTCAAAGCCCGCAGCTTCGGCACGCCGGTGATCGACGAGGCGGCCTTCACCCAGCTCCTCCAGGACGTGGCCCCCGCGCCGGAGGGCTGACGGGCGCGGGGTACCGTCGGTAGGCGTGTACCGCTTCCTGTTGTCCCGGCAGTGGGTGATCCTCACCCTGCTCGGCCTCGTGCTGATCCCCACCATGATCAAGCTGGGCTTCTGGCAGCTGCACCGCCATGAGAGCCGGGTGGCGCGCAACGAGGAAGTGGCCGCGAGCCTGGCGGCACCCACCGTGCCGGTCACGGAGCTGACCGGCAAGGGCCGCGAGCCCGCCGACGACGACAAGTTCCGTACGGTCACCGCGCGGGGGACGTACGACACCGCGCACGAGGTGGTCGTCCGGCACCGCACCGGCCCGGACCGCGACACCATCGGCTATTTCGTCGTCACCCCGCTCGTCCTCGACAACGGCTCCGCAGTCCTGGTCAACCGCGGCTGGATCCGCGCCGACCGCGATCTGACCGCCTTCCCCAAGGTGCCCGCGCCGCCGAAGGGCCGGGTCAATGTCGCCGGCCGGATGATGCCGGACGAGACGACCGAGGCCAGCGGTATCAAGGACACCAAGGGGCTGCCCGACCGCCAGGTCATGCTGATCAACAGCCACAAGCAGGCCAAGGAGGTGGGCCGCCCGCTGCTGGGCGGCTTCGTCCAGCTGACCAAGACCTCCCCGAAACCCTCGGACAAACAGCCGGCGGTGCTGCCCGAGCCCGACCACAGCGGCATCGGCCCGCACATGGCCTACGCCGTCCAGTGGTGGCTGTTCACCGCCGCGGTGCCGGTCGGCTGGGTCGTCCTCGTACGCCGCGAGGCCGCGGAGCGGCGGCGGTCGCCGGACGTCGTGGCGGAGGCCGCCTGACTCTCCGCTCCCGGCCTCCGGCCAGGGGCGGAGCCAGGGGAGGAAGAAGCGGGCACCCCGGCCACCACACCTGCGGCCGTCAGGCACACTGCTCGCATGGACCTTGGACTATCAGAGCGCGTCTATGTCATCACCGGTGGAACCCGGGGGCTCGGGTTCGCCACGGCTGCTCAACTGCTCGCCGAGGGTGCGCGCGTCGTCGTGACCGGCCGGTCGGAGAAGTCGGCCGAGGAAGCGGCGGCACAGCTCGGGGTGGAGGCGTCGGGGGCCGAAGGCCGGGCGCTGGGGGTGGCAGCCGACAACGCCGACCCGCAGACCCCGGCGCGGGTGATCGCGGCGGCCCGGGAGCGGTTCGGACGGTTCGACGGGATGCTCATCAGCGTCGGCGGCCCGCAGGCAGGTGTGCCGGCGGACCAGCTCACCGACGAGCAGTGGCAGACGGCCTTCGACAGTGTGTTCCTCGGTGCCGTACGGCTGGCGCGCGCGGCGGCGGGCGAGCTGGGCGAGGGCGGGGTGATCGGCTTCGTGCTCTCCGGCTCCGTACGCGAGCCGATCCCCGGGCTGACCCTCTCCAACGGACTGCGCCCCGGCCTGGCGGGGTTCGCCAAGTCCCTCGCCAACGAGCTCGGCCCGCGCGGAATCCGGGTGCTGGGGCTGCTGCCGGGCCGGATCGGCACCGAGCGGCTGCAGTACCTCGACTCCCTCTCCGGTGACGCGGACGCCGTCCGCGAGCGCAACTCGGCCGACATCCCGCTGCGCCGCTACGGCACCCCGGAGGAGTTCGGCCGCACAGCGGCCTTCGCGCTCTCCCCCGCCGCCTCGTATCTGACCGGGCTGATGCTCCCGGTCGACGGCGGAGCGCTGCACAGCCTCTGACCAAGGGGCGCGGACTCTGACCAAGGGGTACGCCACGCGTGACCAAGGCGCCCGCCGCGCGCTGTTCCGCGGCCGTCAGCTCACGCGCTCAGCGCGGTGGCGGGCAGTGCGCATTCTGACCTCGGCCGGGAGGGACTCCAGCCCGGCCGAGGCCATCGCATGGGCGATGGCCTCCCGGCGGAGCTGCTGCACGGCGGGCCCCGGCTTGGCGTGCGCGGCCAGCACCAGCCCGATACGGGCCCGGGGCCGGCGGCGCCGCCCGGTCAGCACCACCCGCGCCCGGTCGACACCGGGCTGGGACTCCGCCTCCGCCCCGATGACGTCCTCCATGGCACGCCCCCGCAGCACCGCACCCTCACCGTCCCGGCTGTCGACCAGCACCTCCTCCAGCCGCTGCCGCCGCAACTGCGCCAGCAGCCACCACACACACAGCAGGAACAGCACAGCCAGTACGGCGATGGCCACCGGCCACCACCAGCCCTCATCGGTCCACCGGGTGCGGTCGGCATCGCTGAGCACCACGTCGCTCGGCCGGTCCCACGGCCAGCCGGACGGCATGCCGACGTCCCAGCGGCGTGGCAGGTCGAGCCCGGCGAAAAGCACGGCGAGGCCGAGCGCGAGCAGCGCCAGCCCGACCAGCGCGGTCAGCACCCGGTTCACGGTCCGCAGCATCGCCCTCGCCCCATCAGGATCGCCTCGCCTCACCGTCGTTTCGCCGGCCGTCGTACGTGTACGGACAGGTCCGGCCGCCTGGCCAGGCCCAGCTCTCCGATGCCTTCCCGGAGCACGCGGTCCAGGTCGCCGCGTACTTCCTCCAGGTCCCGGAAGTGCGCTGCCGCCCGGGCGCGGACCTTGCGGCGGGTGACGGTGACCCGTACCGACTGCACGCCCGAGATCTCCATCGCCCGGTCGCGCAGCACCAGCGCCGCGGCCGACCGTTCCAGTCCGGCGCGCACCTGCGGAATGTCCGGCCGCATCGCCAGCAGTGACCGCTTCCCCGGAGTGAGCGCCAGCACCAGCAGCCACAGCCCGAGAGCGGCGACCACCGCGGCGCCCGCCAGCAGATAGGCATCGTCGAGGCGTCGTCCGGCCAGCTCGTCGGTGAGGGTGCGCCGCCAGGCCATGCCGGAACGGCCGGCGCGTACGGAAGCCACGTCGTAGAGCAGCACGCCGATCCCGGCGAACAGCAGCAGTGCGACGATGCCGGCCGGTGCTCTGCGCACCGACCAGAACCGCCCCGCCTTTCCCTCACCCGCGCCCGGCCCGCCGTCCGCCGCGCCGGGAGGCGCCTCCTCCGAGCCCGGGTGCCCGGGTGCGGGCGGCTCCGGCGGCTCGGAAGCCCCGGGGGGCTCAGGGGCACGGGGAGGCTTCTCCATCGTGGCGCCCGCACCCCGGCCCTGCCCCTGCCCCTGGTTCCGCGCGGCCGGGCGGGGTTCGCCGGTGTCGCCTTCGCGGGTCACTTCACCCTCCCCGAGCCGTCGCCCTTCAGCTGCGCCGAGTGCAGCCGCTCGATCTCGACGGCCACATCCGGTACGTCCATGCCCACCAGTTCGCCCACCCGCGAGATGACGCGCCGGCGCACGGCACCGCACTGCGCGCCGATGTCCGAGGGGTAGCCCAGCTCGAGCCCGAGCCGGACCCGTGCCGTCCGCTCCCGCACGGTGACCGACGTACGGCGCACGGGCCGGCTCACCGGCGGACCGCCCGCCGGCCGGCCGTCCCCTTTTCCGGCTTCCCCGGTCCCTTTCCCGCCCCCTTCCCGGGCCCGGCGCAGCGCCTCCCGTGCCGCCTGCGCCGCGACCTTGGCGACCACGCGGTCGGCGATCCGGGTCGCCCCGCGCTCGCCCGCGGAAACCTGCACGTCCGTCACGGAGTCACCTGCGGCGCTCGCTGTCCCGGCCGCGGAAGAACTCGCCCGCGTCCAGGTCACCGTTCATGAACCTGCCCACCAGGAAGCCGATGGCCCCCAGCGCCGCCACCACCACGAAGGCCCCGAAGCCGCCGAAGTACCCGGCGAAACCCAGCGCCAGGCCGGCGATCAAGCCGACAAAGGCCATGCTCATCGTGCGCTCCTTCGCTCGGCACCGCGGCAGGGCGCCCGGCGCGCGATCATTCCGCCAGGGCCGTCGCCCACGCTCACCGCTCCGCGCTGCTCACTGCACATGCTCATTGCAAGCGGGCTCATTGCAGGCGGGGCCGTTCCTGTTCCTCTTCTTCCTCGTCCTCCTCGTCCGGCAGCTTGACGTCGCTCACCGCGATGTTGACCTCGACCACCTCGAGGCTCGTCATCCGCTCCACGGCCGAGATCACGTTCTCCCGCACGGAGCGGGCCACATCGGAGATCGATACGCCGTAGTCGATGACGATCTCCAGGTCTAGCGCCGTCTGCACCTCGCCGACCTCGGCCTTGACGCCGCGGGTGACGGAGCGCCCGCCGCCGGGCACCCGGTCACGGACGGCACCGAGCGTGCGTGCCATGCCGCCGCCCATCGCATGGACGCCGACCACGTCGCGGGCCGCCATGCCCGCGATCTTCTCGACCACTCCGTCGGCGATGGTGGTGCGGCCGCGGGAGCCCGCCGGTGCCAGCCCGCCCGGCCTGCGCGGCTGCTGGGTCGCGCCACCGGCCGGCTGGTTGGCCGTGCTCGCCGTGGGGGTGCCGGAGCGGGCGGACGTACTGGTGTCGGACATCTCTGCGCCCCTTTCGGAGGTTCGAAGCGGCCTGCCGCTCCGCTGCTCACCGTAAGCACGGCCCGGGGCGCACCGCGCGCGCAGAACCGGCGCGCGCCGCCGATCGGGTGACCGCACTCCCCGTACGCCGTGCGGTGCGCGAGGGGATGCCGCCGACGCGGAAGGTTCTCCTTGCGGCGACTTGCGGCGACGGCAGCGAAAGCGAAGGGAAGTGCACGCCATGACGGCGGAACGGCTGACCCACGCGGTACGTCGGCAGATCGGTCTGGGGCGGCTCCTGCCGCTGGGCGAGGCGTCGGACGGTGCCTGGGTGACGGAGGAGGCGGCCATCGCCGTACTCGACCGGTCGGTGCGGTCGGTGCCCGGCGTACGGCTGAGCGCTGTGCGGGTGGAGCTCGCCAGTCCGCGGACCGCCGCCGAACCCGCCGTCCCGCCACCGCCCAGCGCCATGTCGCCCGGCCCGCTGACGCTGACCGCCGAACTGTCGGCCCCCGCCGACCGGCCGGTGCCCGCCGCCGCGCAGGAGGTACGGGACGCGCTGCTGGCTGCCGCCGAGCGCGAGCTGGGGCTTCCGCTGGAGAACGTGGATCTGCGGGTCACCGAGCTGGTGGACGCGGGTCCTGACGGACCGGCCTCCGAGCCTGCGGCCGGCTCCGAGGAGGTGTCCGAGACGGGGGCTTCCGGATCAGCCGGCGCTGCCCACCACGGCGCGGCCGACCGGGTCTCCCGCGCCGTGCTCGCCGTGGAGGGCGTGGCCCGGCTCGCCCCCTTGCCAGGACCGGCCCTCTCCCGCGTCGCCGCGGGGCCGGCCGTCGCCGCCGTCCGGATCGAGGGTGACCCGGCGACGGACCGCCGCTGTCACGTCCTACTGCAACTGGGGCTCTCCCCCACCCACCGCGCCCTGGACACCGCGCGGGCCGCCGCTGCCGCAGCGCGCTCCGCGCTGGGTGCCTCCGGCACGGTGACGGTCGCCGTCGTGGTGACCGCCATCGACCGGGTGTGATGGCTTCCGTCCCCTACCGCCGCTCCGGCAAGGGGATGCCCCTGTCCGAGGCACGCGGACTGCGGGCACGTCGTGGCTTGTCGCGCAGTTCCCCGCGCCCCTGACGGGGCGCGTCCCTCCACTGCTGTGCTGTGCTTGGGAGGTCTGCTCCTCCAAGCTCTTCGAGCAGGGGGTACCCCCAAAGCGCAGGGCTGGCAAGCGCGACCCTCATTACGGGGCACCCAAAATGCGCGGGCAACCCTCAGTCGGCGAGCCCCGCCAAATCGCGGAGGCGCCGAGCCTGAGCGGCCCGTTCCGCGGCCCGCTGTTCCTCGTACGTACGCGACCCCGCACCGGCGAGCAGCGCCTTCGTCTCGATCACCGCATCACGCGGCGCAGCCAACAGCGCCGCGGTCAAATCGGTGACCGCGGCGTCAAGTTCCTCGGCGGCGACCACCAGATTGGCGAGCCCGACCCGCTCGGCCTCCTCGGCGTGCACGAAGCGGCCGGTGGCGCAGATCTCCAGGGCCCGCGCATAGCCGACCAGGCCCACCAGCGGATGGGTGCCGGTCAGGTCGGGGACCAGTCCGAGGCTGGTCTCCCGCATGGCGAACTGCACGTCCTGCGCGCACACCCGCAGATCGCAGGCGAGTGCGAGCTGGAATCCGGCGCCGATGGCGTGCCCCTGGACCGCGGCGACGCTGATCACGTCCGGGCGGCGCCACCAGGTGAACGCCTGCTGGTACTCCGCGATGGCGGCGTCCAGCTCCTCGTCGGTGTCGCGGGCGAGTTCCAGGAAGGACCGCTCGCCCTCGAAGCCCTCGGGCTCGAACGCCTGCCGGTCGAGGCCCGCGGAGAAGGACTTGCCTTCGCCGCGCAGCACGACGACCCGGACCGACCCCGGCAGCACGCGTCCCGCCTCGGCCAGTGCCCGCCACATGGCGGGCGTCTGCGCATTGCGCCTGGCCGGATTGGTGAGGGTGACCGTGGCCACCTCACCGTCGGCGGCGACGTGCACGCCGTCCTGGTTGAGCAGGGTCATCGAGGTTCCTCCGGTGGTTACTCAGCAGTATGTCCAACCGAAGAGTAACCACCGGAGGGAACGCCCGAAAGCCTCCTCAGGAGGAGCTCGACTTCTTGCCCCGTGTCGCTCCGCCGCGTCCGCGCAGGGTCACACCCGACTCGCTGAGCATCCGGTGCACAAACCCGTAGGAACGGCCCGTCTCTTCGGCCAGCGCCCTGATGCTCGCTCCGGAGTCGTACTTTTTCTTGAGGTCTGCCGCGAGCTTTTCGCGCGCGGCGCCGGTCACCCGGCTGCCCTTCTTCAGAGTCTCGGCCACCCGTGCCTCCTCATGGGAAGTGCGCTCTGTGACTCTCATGATCACCCCTCCCCCCACATCTGGCCACCCATTCGGCAAGGTCTTCATGAGCAGCTTGCGAACTTGTGCACGCCACGGTTGCCGCGCAGCAATCGATTCCGGCCGCATGCAGATGCACGTGCACGACTCGTTCCGAGCCGGAACGGTGGGAAAATCCGCAGGTCAGCGCCGTGTCCATGGAGCGGACAACGACCCGTTGGCGGCTGCTGCCATGCCGACCCGGCGCCGTCGCGTGGCCGCGCCGGGGTACGAGCCGCACTCACTCAGATGAAGGATCAACCGTCGGCCGAATGATCCATCCGAGATGGATCAAGCAAGGGCGACGAGGTCCGCGTACTCCTCGCCCCACAGGTCCTCGACCCCGTCGGGCAGCATGATGATGCGCTCCGGCTGGAGGGCCTCGACGGCGCCCTCATCGTGGGTGACCAGCACGACGGCCCCGGTGAAGGTGTGCAGGGCGCCCAGGATCTCCTCGCGGCTGGCCGGGTCGAGGTTGTTGGTCGGCTCGTCCAGCAGCAGCACATTGGCCGAGGAGACCACGAGGGTGGCCAGCGCCAGCCGGGTCTTCTCACCGCCGGAGAGCACCCCTGCCGGCTTGTCCACGTCGTCGCCGGAGAAGAGGAAGGAGCCCAGCGTCTTGCGGATGTCGACCAGGTCCATGTCGGGCGCCGCCGAGCGCATGTTCTCCAGCACCGTGCGGTCCGCATCCAGCGTCTCGTGCTCCTGCGCGTAATAGCCGAGCTTGAGGCCGTGGCCCGGGACGACCTTGCCGGTGTCGGGCTTCTCGATCCCGGCCAGCAGCCGCAGCAGCGTCGTCTTGCCCGCGCCGTTGAGGCCGAGGATGACGACGCGGGAGCCGCGGTCGATGGCCAGGTCGACGCCAGTGAAGATCTCCAGCGAGCCGTAGGACTTGGACAGGTCCTCGGCCATCAGGGGCGTCTTGCCGCAGGGTGCCGGATCGGGGAAGCGGAGCTTGGCGACCTTGTCGGCCTGGCGCTCCCCCTCCAGCCCGGACAGCAGCTTCTCGGCGCGGCGCGCCATGTTCTTGGCGGCCACCGCCTTGGTGGCCTTGGCGCGCATCTTGTCGGCCTGCGAGTTGAGCGCGGCCGCTTTCTTCTCCGCGTTGGCGCGCTCCCGGCGGCGCCGCTTCTCGTCGTCCTCGCGCTGGGTGAGGTACTGCTTCCAGCCCATGTTGTAGATGTCGATGGCCGACCGGTTGGCGTCCAGACAGAACACCTTGTTGACCACCGTCTCCACGAGATCGACGTCGTGGGAGATGACGATGAGACCGCCGCGGTAGGTCTTGAGGAAGTCGCGCAGCCAGACCACCGAGTCGGCGTCCAGGTGGTTGGTCGGCTCGTCGAGCAGCAGGATGTCGGCGTCCGAGAAGAGGATGCGGGCCAGCTCGACGCGGCGCCGCTGGCCGCCGGAGAGGGTGTGCAGCGGCTGGCCGAGCACCCGGTCGGGCAGGCCCAGGCTGGCGGCGATGGTGGCGGCCTCCGCCTCGGCCGCGTAGCCGCCCTTGGTGAGGAACTCCGTCTCCAGGCGCTCGTACTTCTTCATCGCCTTCTCGCGCGTGGCGCCCTTGCCGTTGGCGATGCGCTCCTCGTTCTCCTGCATCTTGCGCAGCACCACGTCCAGCTCGCGGGCGGAGAGGATGCGGTCGCGGGCGAGCACGTCGAGGTCGCCGGTGCGCGGGTCCTGTGGGAGGTAGCCGACCTCACCGCTGCTGGTGATGGTGCCGGCGGTGGGCGTGCCCTCGCCCGCGAGGCACTTGGTGAGCGTGGTCTTGCCGGCGCCGTTGCGGCCCACCAGGCCGATGCGGTCGCCCTTGGCGACGCGGAAGGTGGCCGACTCGATGAGGACACGGGCTCCGGCGCGCAGCTCGAGACCGGTTGCGGTGATCACTGGAGAACTCCAAGGCAGGACTGTGGACGTGCGTACGGCAGAGGTGCGGAAGCGGCGTACGCACGCCTAATGCACGAGGAGATGAGGCATGAGGGCCAGTCTACCGGCGGCGTGCAAACGCTTTTCCGGCATGCGGCCGGACGCTCGACCCGGCCCGCGCCCGCGGCCGCGGGGACACCCCGGCCCCTGCCGCGGAGGTGCAGCTCACTGCCCGCCGGTGTGCACCTGGAAGGCGGCCCGGCGTACGGCCTTGGCCAGCGCGGGGTCCGGATGGGCTGCGGCGAGCGCGACGAGCACCTGGACGGTACGCGGGTGGCCGGTGGCGCGGATGTCCTCCAGCAGCTTGGGCACCGAGCCCTGTACGGCGGTGCCCAGGTGGTCGACCAGCAGCCGCTCCTCGCCGTGGTCGGTGACGGCGGCGGCGGTGTCCACCCACAGCCAGGTCGCCTCCTGCCGGGTGAGCACGCCGGGGGCGCCGCCCGCCAGGTCCTCCGGGTCCGTGCCCGCCTGCTCGGCCAGCCACAGCAGTGCGTACGGCCGCAGCGTGGGCTCCTCGGCGGCCTGCTGTACGGCGTCCTCGGCGGGCGCTCCCACCACCCGCAGCGCCTCGAAGGCCAGCCCCCGGATCAGCGCGTCCTCACCCCGGGCCGCCTCCAGCAGCTCGGTGACCGCAGGCCCGGTGGGGCGCGCGGCGAGCCAGGCGCGGTACTCGTCGCGGGCCGGGCCCGGGGTCATCCGGGCACAGCCGCGCAGCATCTCCTCGGCTGACTGCTCGATGTTCCCGGCCGGGCTCTGCGCGGCAACACAGATCTGCTCCAGCTTGGTCCACACCGCCCAGTTGCCCAGCGGGGTGAGGACGGCGGAGCCCTGCCGCACGCCGGTCTCCCCGGCGGGCTCCTCGTCCGGGCAGCGGGTGAGCGCCCCTACGGCGGAGAGCCCGTCCAGCGCCCAGTCCAGCAGCCCGGCCAGGGCGACGCCGACCATCGCGCGGCTGGTCGCACCCTGGCCGGCGTCCCGTTCGGCCCGCAGCTCGGCGATGCGCTGCTCGAGCAGGTCGTGCAGCAGGGAGAAGGTGACGGGCCCGCCGGAGAGGTGCATCACGGACAGGAACTGCGGCACCGCCTCGACGATCTCCGCTACCAGGCTCTGCTCGTGTGCCAGCGGCGCGGGGTGTGCCAGCGACCAGGCGTCGAAGAGGGCCACCCAGCCGCGCAGCACGGCGCTGTCGTCGCGGTCCCAGGCGCGCAGCCGCCAGCCGGCGCGGGCGGTGTCCCCGTGGAGTTCGATCAGACCGGCCAGCTTGGCGCGGTCCCAGTGCGTACGCACCAGCGGGACGGTCATCCGCAGCGCTTCGGCCGCCCGTTCCGCCTCGGGCCCCGGCTGCGGGGAGCGGCCGGTCCCGTCCGCCCAGCGGGCCACGCGCACGGCGTCTGCGAGGCAGGCACGCGCATGCCGGGCGAGCTGGTCGCGGGGCAGCACACCGTCCGGGGGCGGTGGCGTCCTGGCGGAGCGCCTGGTCGTCACAGTGCGCCGGGCGGCGGCGACGGGCTGTCGGGGAACGAGGCGGAGCCGGTTGTCCCCCGGGGTACGGGACGTCGTCACAGGAGCAGTCTTCATGCTGTGCCGTTGAAACCCAAACCTGGGGTGCCGTTTCCGGTCGTTCACCTTCTCCCGCCGGGCGTACGCGGGCGCTTGAAGGGGGCTCAGCGTGACATGGCCTCACATGAAAGGGGTGAGGAAGCGGCGCAGCTTCTCCTCGTAGCCGTGCGGGTCGGCGTTCCACATGGCGGCGTGCGGGGCGTGCGGGATCTCGTGCAGGGAGATGAGCTTCGGGCGGTGCGCGGCCAGCGCCCGGGAGCTCTCCCAGGGGGCGATGGTGTCCGCAGGCCCGTGCAGCAGCAGTGCGGGCACGGTCAGCTTCGCGGGGTCGACCAGCGCGGCGTCCCGCCCCTCCGGCAGCCCGGCCCGGCCCTGGACGGCGCGGACCACCAGCGGCAGCAGCGCACGCGGAGTGCCCCGCGAGAGGGCCAGCGCCCGCACCGTGCGCCACCAGTCGAGCACCGGCGAGTCCAGCACCAGCCCGGCCACCCGGTCCCGCAGCGGGGAGTTGGCGGCGGCGTGCAGGGCCATGGTGGCGCCGCTGGACCAGCCGTGCAGAATCACCCGCTGGGCGCCGTGCTGGACGGCGTAGCGGATGGCGGCGTCCAGGTCGCGCCATTCGGAGTTGCCCAGGTGGCCGATGCCGTCGAGCGGCGGGGGCGCGCCGGCGTCGCCCCGGTAGGCGATGTCGAGCACCGGGATGCTGTGGCGCCGGTAGAACGGGAGCAGCGTCAGCGGATGCTCGCGGGTGGCGCCGAGGCCGTGCACGGTGATGACCCAGGCATTGCGGTCGCCTGGCACGAACCAGGCGGGCAGCGGGCCGAGTTCACCGGGGATCTCCACGTCGGCGTACTCGGCGCCGAGGGCTTCGCCGGGGTTGCCGACGTACACCTGCGGGGTGAGGCGGACGGTGGCGCCCGCGCTGAGCCGGCCCCTGTCGATACGGCGCAGCTCCCGTACGACGGCGTACGGTCGCGGCTGGGCGGCCGTCTCCTCCTCCAGCACCTGCCCTACGACGGCGTGCGTACCGCGGCCGGTCAGCCCGTAGACGCCGGGCAGCCGGGCGGCCAGCGAGCGGGTGACGGCGATCCGGCCCTCGTCGTGCGAGTGCACGGTCAGCCGGGTGCCCTCGAACCCGGCTGTGGTCCTGCTGCCGCCGTCGTTCCGTGGGCGCGGCGGGCGCAGCGCGGCGTCGGCGGCGTACCGTCCGGCCGCCAGGGTGGCCACGCCGGTGCCGAGCACGGAGGTGGCGGCCAGTGCCGCGAATCGCAGACGCATCCTTGTCAGGTTGACGCGATCGGAGGGGCGAAACCAGCGGGGCGGGCCGGGAGGGTGACACCCGCCCGGCGGAGCCGTGACCGGCGGACGGGCGATGCGGCAGCCGGGCCCGGGCGGTAACCGCGCGGTGACCGGCCCGGCAATCGGCCGGCCGCAGTGGCGTTGGCGCTGCGGTTGCGTCGGACCGGCCGCGGGGACACCTCGTGTTGGTGCGTTGGCCGCGTCCTGTTTGGCTGCGCCGAGCCCTCGGACCTACGGTGTGATCTGGCCCACACAACAGGTGTGAGGGGGCGACACTTCGATGCCCGCCCCAGTTCACCTTCCGTTCACTCGCCGTCCTTACGTTCACGACGTCACTGCCCCTCGAACTGATTGTGCCTGGTGAATGGAACACATCACGCTTCTCATCGGGATCGTGATCGTCACGGCCTTGGTGTTCGACTTCACGAACGGCTTCCACGACACGGCCAACGCCATGGCCACAACCATCTCCACCGGGGCACTGGCTCCTCGGGCGGCGGTGGCCATGTCCGCGGTCCTCAACCTCCTCGGGGCTTTCCTGTCCATAGAGGTGGCCAAGACCATCTCCTCGGGGATCATCGATGAAGGTTCCGGTATCCAGCCCGAAGTGATCTTCGCCGGGCTGGTGGGCGCGATCATCTGGAACCTGCTGACCTGGCTCGCCGGACTCCCCTCCAGCTCCTCCCACGCGCTGATGGGCGGACTGATCGGCGCGACCCTCGCCGCCGTCGGCACGGGCGCGGTCAACGGCGACGTCGTCGTCATGAAGGTGCTCATCCCGGCGCTCGCCGCGCCCCTGGTCGCCGGTATCGCCGCCATGTGCGCCACGCGGCTGACCTACCGGGTCACCCGGAACGCCGACGAGGAGCGGACCGCCAAGGGCTACCGCGCCGGGCAGATCACCTCCGCCGCGCTCGTCTCCCTGGCGCACGGCACCAACGACGCGCAGAAGACCATGGGTGTCATCACGCTCGCCCTGGTCACCGGTGGCGCCCTGGCGCCCGGCTCCGACCCGCCAGTGTGGGTGATCGCCTCGGCCGGACTCGCCATCGCACTCGGCACCTACCTCGGCGGCTGGCGCATCATCCGCACGATGGGCAAGGGCATCACCGACATCCAGCCCCCGCAGGGCTTCGCGGCCCAGACCAGCGCGGCGGCCACCATCCTGGCCTCCTCGCACATCGGCTTCTCCCTCTCCACGACGCATGTGTGCTCCGGCTCCGTGATGGGCTCGGGGCTGGGCCGCAAGGGCGGCGTCGTGCGGTGGGGTACGGCGGGCCGAATGGTCGCCGGCTGGGCGCTGACCCTCCCCGCGGCCGGCGGGGTCGCGGCCGGTGCCGCGCTGCTGGCCCAGCAGGGCAACTGGGGCGTGACCACGGTCGCCGTGCTCACCCTCGCCCTCTGCGGCGCCATCTGGCTCCGCTCGCGGCGGGCGCCGGTGGACCACACCAACGTCAACGAGGTCGAGCCCGCCGCGGCTCCGGAGGCGGCGGGTATCCCGAGCCCCGCAGCGGAGCCGGCTCCCGGGCGGGAGCCGGAGTCCGAGCCCGCAGGGGTGGTCACCACCGCGATCCGGGCCGTCTCCCCGCCTCCGCCGCCGGCCGGGGTGAGCGCCGGGGCCGGGGGCTCCGCCGAGGAGACGGCAGGGGCGGAGGCGGCTTCGCATTCGGCTTCGCATCCGACCGCCCATTCGACCGGCCGCGCCGCTTCGGCGAGCAGCCTCAGCTAGGCAGAAGGGAAACCGCATGGACATCGACTGGGCCGCGCTCGGCCAGGTCTTCGGCGTCAGCCTGGTGGCGACGGTGGGACTCGTCGGCGTCTTCACCCTGGGCATCGTCGCCGGCTCACCCCGTGCGGCGGGCTCCGCGCCTTCGGCGCTCGCCCGAACTGGTGCGTATGCGTGTTACGCGGTGTGTCTGGCCGCGGTGGCGTACGGGATCTATTTGATCGCGGCGTAGTTGCTTGCGGTGGGCGTTTTACGCCGCCGCCTGGGCCCGGGGGCTTGCGCCCCCGGGCCTTCGGTTTGTTTGCGGTGCCGCGCTGCGTTGCTGTTGCTGTTGCTGTTGCGGATAGAGGGTGCCCCTGGCTGCTGTTCGCGGGCCGCGGGTCGGTTGTGGCTCGGCGCGCAGTTCCCCGCGCCCCTTCGGGGCACGGCCCGCGTCCCTTTGGGGGCGAGTTGCTCTGTGCAGGTGGGACGTGGTGGACTGCCAGGTGCCAAACGGCGGCATGGGGAGGAAGCCGGTGCGAATCCGGCGCGGTCCCGCCACTGTCACCGGGGAGCGCCTCCCCCAACGAAGCCACGGCCCGGGCGGGCTGGAAGGCGGGGGGCGGTGTGGATCCGGGAGCCAGGAGACTCCCGCCGCCGGTCGAGTCGAGCCAGGGCGAGGACCCTGAGTGAGGACACCGCCATGCGTGGCCCTGCCGCCATACCTGTACCTGCTGCCGCTGCCGCTGCCGCTCTGCGTGTTGCCGTCGGACCCCTGATCTGATGCGGGCCCGGGACGTCCATGTCCGCGGCACTCTGCTGGGGTTCGCCGCCGACGCGCTGCTCGGTGATCCGCGACGGGGCCACCCGGTCGCCGCCTTCGGGCGGGCCGCCGCAGCACTGGAGCGCCGGATGTGGCGCGACCACCGGGGCGCGGGGGCGCTCTACGTTGTCCTCTGCGCCGGAGGTGCCGTTGCCGCCGCCTGCGCGCTGCAGATGGCGAGCGCCGGGCGCAACCCCTCGCGCGCCGAGGGGCGTTCACCGGTATCCGGCATCGCGCTGACCGCCGTCGCCGCGTGGGCCGTGCTCGGCGGTACGTCGCTGACCCGCGAGGCGCGGGCCGTGGGTGCCGCGCTGGAGGCGGGGGACCTGGAGCTGGCGCGCGAACGGCTGCCCGCGCTGTGCGGGCGGGACCCGCAGCGGCTGGACGCCCCGGCGGTGGCCCGCGCGGTGGTCGAGTCGGTGGCGGAGAACACCTCGGACGCCGTGGTGGGGGCGCTGGTTTGGGGCGCACTGGCGGGCGTTCCCGGGCTGGTGGGCTTCCGTGCGGTCAACACGCTGGACGCGATGGTCGGCCACACCTCCCCGCGCCACCTCAGGTTCGGCTGGGCCGCAGCGCGGCTGGACGATGTGGCGGGCTGGCCGGGTGCCCGGCTGACCGCCGTACTGGCCGCGCTCGCCGGTCCTGACCCGCGCGGTGCCGTGGGGGCCTGGCGGGCCGACGCACACCGCCATCCCAGCCCCAACGCGGGCCCTGTGGAGGCGTCGTTCGCCGGCGCGCTCGGGGTGCGGCTGGGCGGGACGCTCTCGTACGGCGGGCGGGTGGAGCACCGGCCCGTCCTCAACGCGGACGGACGGGCGGTCCGCACGGCGGACATCCAGCGTGCTGTGCGGCTGTCGCGCCGGGTAGGACTTCTGGCGCTGGCCACAAGCTGTCTGGTGGGTACGGCAGTACGCCGTTTCGGGCGGGGCCGCGGTGAGGGAGGGGTGCGGTGAGCTCGCGTACTGGAGGCGGACTGCTGGTCGCGGGGACGACCTCGGACGCCGGGAAGAGCGTGGTGACAGCGGGCATCTGCCGCTGGCTGGCCCGCAAGGGGCTGCGGGTGGCGCCGTTCAAGGCGCAGAACATGTCGCTGAACTCGTTCGTCACGCTCGACGGCGCGGAGATCGGCCGCGCACAGGCCATGCAGGCGGCTGCCGCGCGGGTCGAGCCGAGCGCGCTGATGAATCCGGTGCTGCTGAAGCCGGGCAGCGACCGCACCAGCCAGGTCGTACTGCTGGGCAAGGCGGTCGGCGAGATGTCGGCACGGGGCTACTTCGGCCGCCACACGGACGACTCCGAGGGGGGCGTGCGGTACGGGCGGCGTGAGGAGTTGCTGGAGACCGTCGCGGGCTGTCTGGAGGAGCTGCGGCGCACCCATGACGCGGTGATCTGCGAGGGCGCGGGCAGCCCCGCCGAGATCAACCTGCGGCGCAGCGACATCGTCAACATGGGGCTGGCGCGCGCCTGCCGGCTGCCGGTGCTGGTGGTCGGCGACATCGACAGGGGCGGGGTTTTCGCCTCGCTCTTCGGTACGACGGCGCTGCTGGCGCCCGAGGACCAGGCGCTGCTCGCGGGCTACATGGTGAACAAGTTCCGCGGCGACGTCACGCTGCTGGAGCCGGGGCTGGAGATGCTGCGCGACCTGACCGGGCGGCCCACGCTCGGCGTACTGCCGTACCGGCACGGGCTGGGCATCGACGAGGAGGACGGGCTCCGGGTCTCGCTGCGCGGCACGGTGCGGGAGTCCGCCGTCGCGCCGCCGCACGGTGCCGACGTGCTGCGCGTCGCGGTGCTGCCGGTGCCGCTGATGTCCAACTTCACCGATGTGGACGCGCTGGCCGCCGAGCCCGGTGTGGTGGTGCGGTTCTGCGACCGCCCGGAGGAGCTGGCCGACGCCGACCTGGTGGTGGTGCCCGGCACCCGCGGGACGGTCAAGGCCCTGGAGTGGATACGCGCACGGGGCCTGGACGGTGCGCTGGAGCGGCGGGCGGCCGAGGGGCGGCCCGTGCTGGGTGTCTGCGGCGGCTATCAGCTGCTGGGCGAGCGCATCGAGGACGAGGTGGAGTCGCGTGCGGGCGTGGTGGACGGACTCGGACTGCTGCCGGTGCGGGTGCGGTTCGCCCGGGACAAGACGCTGGCACGCCCGCATGGGCTCGCGCTGGGCGAGCCGGTCGAGGGCTACGAGATCCACCACGGGGTGGCCGATGTGGCCGGCGGCGAGCCGTTCCTGACCGGCCCCGAGGGCGCCGCGCTGGACGGCTGCCGGGTCGGCACCGTCTGGGGCACCCACTGGCACGGCTCGCTGGAGTCGGACGGCTTCCGCCGCGCCTTCCTGCGCCGGGTCGCCGCCGACGCGGGCCGCGCCTTCGTGCCGGCGCCCGACACCCGGTTCGCCGCACTGCGCGAGGAACAGCTCGACCGGCTGGGCGACCTGATCGAGGAGCACGCGGACACGGCGGCCCTGCTGCGGCTCATCGAGGACGGGGTGCCCGAGGGGCTGCCGTTCGTACCACCGGGGGCGCCGCTGTGACCGGCTCACAGTTCGCAGCCCTCACTGATCCAAGCCACTCGAAGGAGTGACGCGTGACCACCCCCTATCCCTTCACCGCTCTCGTCGGCCAGGCGGACCTCCAGCTCTCCCTGCTGCTCAACGCGGTCTCCCCCGCCATCGGCGGCGTCCTGGTGCGGGGCGAGAAAGGCACGGCGAAGAGCACTGCGGTCAGGGCGCTCACCGCGCTGCTGCCCGGCGTGAACGTGGTGCCCGGCTGCCGTTTCTCCTGTGACCCCGCAGCGCCCGACCCCGCGTGCCCGGACGGCCCGCACGAGGACACCGGCGCTGCCGAGTCCCGCCCGGCGCGCATGGTGGAGCTGCCCGTCGGCGCCTCCGAAGACCGGCTTGTCGGAGCGCTCGACATCGAACGGGCGCTGTCGGAGGGCGTGAAAGCGTTCGAGCCCGGACTGCTGGCGGACGCGCATCGCGGAATCCTGTACGTGGACGAAGTCAATCTCCTCCATGACCATCTGATCGACCTGTTGCTGGACGCCGCCGCCATGGGCGCCTCCTATGTGGAGCGCGAAGGCGTCTCCGTACGGCACGCCTCGCGATTCCTGCTGGTCGGCACGATGAACCCGGAAGAGGGCGAGCTGCGCCCGCAGTTGCTCGACCGGTTCGGGCTGACGGTCGAGGTGGCGGCCTCCCGCGAGACGGACGAGCGGGTGGAGGTCGTACGGCGGCGGCTGGCGTACGACGACGACCCGGAGGGCTTCGCGGCACGCTGGGCGGCGGACGAGCGGGAGTTGCGCGAGCAGATCGCGGCGGCGCGCGAACTGCTGCCCCGGGTGCGGCTCGGTGACGCGGCACTGAGGCAGATCGCCGCCACCTGCGCGGCGTTCGAGGTGGACGGCATGCGCGCCGATCTGGTGATGGCCCGCACGGCGACGGCGATGGCCGCCTGGGCGGGACGTACGGAGGTGGAGTCGGCGGACGTGCGGCAGGCCGCGCTGCTGGCCCTCCCGCACCGGCGGCGCCGCAATCCCTTCGACGCCCCGGGCCTCGACGAGGACAAGCTGGACCGGACGCTGGAGGAGAACGCCGGGCAGGACGAGGGCGGCCCGGAGCCTGAGGGTCCGGACGACGACGGGCCCGACGACGGCGGTCCGGGCGGTGGCCCCGAGGGAGGCGGCGGGCTGCCTCCGCAGGGCGCTCCGCAGGACGAAGCGCGGCCCGAGCAGGCCGAGCCGTCCGTGCCCGAGCAGGCCGGGCCCGAGCGCTCGGAGCAGGCCGCACAGCCGCCGTCCGCCCAGGACACCACCGGCGGCGAGCCCGACCCCGGCGCCCCCGCTCCCCCTCAGCAGGCCGCAGCGCCCGCCGGTGAGCCGTTCAAGGCGCGCACGCTGACCGTTCCCGGGCTCGGCGAGGGCGCGGCCGGGCGGCGCTCGCGGGCCCGGACGGCGCACGGCCGCACCACGGGGGCGCGCCGCCCGCAGGGGGCGCTGGACAAGCTGCATCTGGCGGCCACCGTGCAGGCGGCGGCTCCGCACCAGCACGCGCGCGGCCGCCGTGGCAGCGGGCTGGTGGTGCGCAGGGACGATCTGCGGGAGGCCGTGCGGGAGGGCCGCGAGGGCAATCTGGTGCTGTTCGTGGTGGACGCCTCGGGATCGATGGCGGCGCGGCAGCGGATGGGCGCGGTCAAGGGTGCGGTGCTGTCGCTGCTGCTGGACGCGTATCAGCGGCGGGACAAGGTGGGCATGGTGACGTTCCGGCGCGGCGACGCCGAGGTGGCGCTGCCGCCCACGTCTTCGGTGGACGCGGCGGCGGCGCGGCTGGAGTCGCTGCCCACCGGTGGGCGTACTCCGCTGGCGGCGGGGCTGTTGCGGGCCCGTGAGGTGCTGCGGGTCGAGCGGCTGCGGGACCCGGCGCGGCGGCCGCTGCTGGTCACCGTGACGGACGGGCGCGCGACGGGCGGCCCGGAGCCGCTGGTGCGGGCCCGGCAGGCGGCGCGGCTGCTGGCCGCCGACGGTACCGCTTCGGTGGTCGTGGACTGCGAGGCGGGGCACGTGCGGCTCGGGCTGGCCCGGGAGCTGGCGGCCGAACTGGGCGGCAGCGCCGTCACGCTGGACGAGCTGCGCGCTGACGCGGTGACCGAACTCGTCCGCACGACAACCGACTCACGTAACCGCAGGACAACCGGCTCACGCAGCGCAGGGCGCGCAGGGAGGGCGGCGTAATGCCGAAGGGACAGCCGAGCGTCGTACCACAGGACGGCCTCACCACGCGCCAGCGGCGCAACAGGCCGCTGGTCGCGGTCCATACGGGCATCGGCAAGGGCAAGTCGACGGCCGCGTTCGGGCTGGCGCTGCGCGCATGGAACCAGGGGTGGCCGATCGGGGTGTTCCAGTTCGTCAAGTCCGCCAAGTGGAAGGTCGGCGAGGAGCGGGCGCTCAAGGTGCTCGGCGACTCCGGCGAGGGCGGCAGTGTGACCTGGCACAAGATGGGCGAGGGCTGGTCGTGGATCCAGCGCAACGTCCAGGACGGCGAGATGAGCAGCGAGGCGGCGGCCCGGGAGGGCTGGGAGCAGGTCAAGCGCGATCTGGCCGCCGAGACGTACCGGCTGCTGGTGCTGGACGAGTTCGCCTACCCGATGCACTGGGGCTGGGTGGACGTCGAGGAGGTGGTGGCCGTGCTGCGCGAGAGGCCAGGTACCCAGCATGTGGTGATCACCGGCCGGAACGCACCACAGCAGCTGCTCGACGCGGCGGACCTGGTGACCGAGATGTCCAAGGTCAAGCACCCGATGGACGCGGGCCAGAAGGGGCAGAAGGGGATCGAGTGGTGACAACCGCGAGCTGGGAGCACGCAGCGGGGATTGCCGCGCGCTGGGGGCACGCAGCGAGCATTACCGCGCGCCGGGCGCACGCAGCGGGAACCGCTGCATGATCCGCGTACCGCGGCTGGTGGTCGCCGCGCCGTCCTCCGGGGCCGGCAAGACGACGGTGGCGACCGGGCTGATGGCCGCGTTCGCAGCCCGCGGGCTGGCCGTCTCCCCGCACAAGGTGGGCCCGGACTACATCGATCCGGGCTACCACGCGCTGGCCACCGGCCGTCCCGGCCGCAATCTGGACGCGTATCTGTGCGGCCCGGAGCGGATCGCGCCGCTGCTGGGGCACGCCGCGCAGGGCGCGGATCTCGCGGTGATCGAGGGCGTGATGGGGCTGTACGACGGCGCTGCGGGACAGGGCGAGCTGGCGTCGACGGCGCACGTCGCCAAGCTGTTGCGGGCCCCTGTGGTGCTGGTGGTGGACGCCTCGGCGCAGTCGCGCTCGGTGGCCGCGCTGGTGCACGGTTTCGCTTCCTGGGACCCGCAGGTGCGGGTCGCGGGCGTGATCCTCAACAAGGTGGGCTCCGACCGGCACGAGGAGCTGCTGCGCGAGGCGCTGGACGGCTCGGGGGTGCCGGTGCTGGGTGTGCTGCGGCGTACGAAGGTGGTGCGGGCGCCCTCCCGGCATCTGGGTCTGGTGCCGGTGGCCGAGCGGCGCGCCGAGGCCGTGGAGTCGGTGGCGGCGCTGGCGGAGCGGGTGCGCGAGGGGTGTGACCTGGAGGCGCTGCTGGCGCTGGCGCGGCAGGCTCCGCCGCTGGCGGAGGAGGTGTGGGACCCGGCAGCCGAGGTGGGTGCGGAGCCGGTGGCCCGGACGCCGCGGGTGGCGCTGGCCGGCGGGGAGGCGTTCACCTTCAGCTACGCCGAGCACGCCGAGCTGTTGCGGGCCGCGGGTGCGGAGGTGGTCGGCTTCGATCCGCTGCGGGACGAGGCGCTGCCGCACGGTACGGCGGGGCTGGTGATCGGCGGCGGCTTTCCGGAGGTATACGCTCCGGAGTTGGCCGAAAATCACCCCCTGCGGCAGCAGATCGCGGCCTTCGACGGGCCGGTGGCGGCCGAGTGCGCCGGGCTGCTGTATCTGGCGCGGGAGTTGGACGGTAAGCCGATGTGCGGAGTGCTCGACGCGCGGGCGCGGATGGCGGAGCGGCTGACACTGGGCTACCGCGAGGCGGTCGCCGTCGCGGACAGCGCCCTCGCCGAGGCGGGCACCCGGGTGCGGGGGCACGAGTTCCACCGCACCGAACTGCTGCCCGGCGCAGGACAGTTGCCCGCCTGGGGGCTGGTGCGGCCCGAGCGGCGGCCCGATGGGTTCGTCCAGGGCAATGTGCACGCCTCCTATCTGCATGTGCACTGGGCGGCGGCACCGCGGATGGCGGCGCGGTTCGTGGCGCGCTGCGCGGCGCAGTGGGAAGCGGGGAGAGCGGCATGACCCCGTTCGGCGCCGGCAGGGGCGGCCCCCGTCTCGTCACCGTCGGCGTGGGTACCTGCGCGGGTGTGGCGGCCGACGAGGTGCTGGAGCTGGTGCGGAGGGTGCTCGGCACCGCGCGGCTCGCGGAGGGCGGGGCAGCGGCGCTGGCGACCGTCCAGGCGCGCGCCGAGGAGCCGGGGCTGCTGACCGCCGCCCGCAAGCTGGGCCTGCCGCTGATCGCCTACGACGCGCGGACGCTGGCCCGCGTCCATGTGCCGCACCCTTCGGACTTCTCCCGTACGGCCGTGGGCACGCCCTCGGTCGCCGAGGCAGCCGCGCTGCTGGCCAGCGGCGGGGGCGGCGGATCGACCGTGCAGGGCGGGGCTCCGGTGCTGCTGGTGCCCAAGACCAGATCGCGGCCGGCGACGCCCGGGGATCCAGTACGCGCCACCGCCGCCGTGGCCGCCATCGCCGTACCGGGGAGGGAGCCGTGAGCGCGCAGGGCGCCGCACCGGGCGACGCGCTGCGGCACCACGGGGACGCCGAAGTGCGGGGTGCCGGAAGCGGGTTGACCGACCTGGCCGTCAACGTCCGTACCGGCACTCCCCCGGCGTGGCTGCGGAAGCGGCTGGCGGCCTCACTGACGACGCTGGCCGCCTACCCGGACGGTACGGCGGCGCGCCGTGCGGTGGCCGGGCGGCACGGGCTGCGGGCGGACCAGGTGCTGCTGACGGCGGGCGCGGCAGAGGCGTTCGTCCTGCTCGCGCGGGCGGTGCCAGCGCGCCGCCCGGTCGTGGTGCACCCGCAGTTCACCGAACCGGAGGCCGCGCTGCGGGATGCCGGGCACCAGGTGGAGCGGGTGCTGCTGCGGCCGGAAGCCGGCTTCCGGCTGGAGACGGACGCCGTACCGCCCGACGCCGACCTGGTGGTGGTGGGCAACCCGACCAACCCGACGTCCGTACTGCACCCCGCCACCGCTCTGGCCGGGCTCGCCCGTGCGGGGCGCACGCTGGTCGTCGACGAGGCGTTCGTGGACGCGGTGCCGGGCGAGCGGGAGTCGCTGGTGCCACTGCTGGGACAGCTGCCAGGCCGGACGGTGGTGCTGCGCAGCCTCACCAAGACCTGGGGGCTGGCCGGACTGCGCGTCGGCTATGTGCTGAGCGACCCGGAGACAGTGCGCGCGCTGGCGCACCAGCAGCCGCTGTGGCCCGTCTCGGCCCCGGCACTGGTGGCGGCCCAGGCGTGCAGTACGCCGGAGGCGCTGGCCGAGGCGCAGCAGGCGGCCCGGCAGTTCGCGGCGGACCGCGGCTATCTGCGTGAGCAGCTGTCGCAGTTGCGCGCGTCAGGCGTGCGCGAGGCGACGCCGCAGCCGGAGGGCCCCTTTCTGCTGGTGGAGCACCCGCGCGCGGCAGCGCTGCGCGAGCGGCTGCGTGAACTGGGCTTCGCCGTCCGGCGCGGGGACACCTTCCCCGGGCTCGGCCAGAAGTGGTTCCGGATGGCCGTACGGGACCGGGAGACGACCGACCGGTTCATGGCGGCGCTGCACAAGGCGCTGGAGATACTGGAGACGCCACAGACACCACAGACACCACAGACGCCGGAAACGCCGGATGTCACGGGCGAGCGCTGAGCGGAGCTGCGGAGCCGCAGAGGCGCCGCTCCAGGAGGACTGGACTGGATGACTGCCACTGTGCGACACCCCGGGACCACGCTGACGGAGCACGTTTTCGCCGTACCACTGGACCACTCCCGTCCGGACGGCGAACAGATCGAGGTGTTCGCCCGCGAGGTGGTCGCCGCCGGGCGGGAGCGCGAGGAGCTGCCGTGGCTGCTGTTCCTGCAAGGCGGACCGGGCAACACAGCGCCCCGTCCGGTCGGCCAGGCCGACTGGCTGCGCGTCGCACTGCGGCACTACCGGGTGCTGCTCCTGGACTCCCGCGGCACCGGCCGCTCCACACCCGCCAACCGGCAGTCCCTCACCGCACGCGGCACGGAAGCACAACAGGCCGCGTATCTGGCGCACTTCCGCGCGGACTCCATCGTGCGCGACGCGGAACTGGTGCGCAGGCGGCTGCTGGGCGAGGACGCGCAGTGGTCGACCCTGGGGCAGAGCTTCGGCGGCTTCTGCACGCTGACGTACCTCTCACTCGCCCCCGAGGGCATCAGGGATGCCTTTGTGACAGGCGGCCTGCCGGGACTGCGCACCAGTGCGGAGGAGATCTACCGCACGGCCTACCCCCGGGTCGCGGGCAAGAACGCCGCACACTACGCACGCTTCCCGCAGGACGTGGCGAGGGTGCAGCAGATCACCGAACACCTCGCGGACCGCATCGTGCTGCTGCCGGACGGGAGCCCGCTCACGGTGGAGCGGTTCCAGTTCCTCGGCATGCTGCTGGGCGAGGGATCGGGCTCCCCCAGGCTGCACTATCTGCTGGAGAGCGCCTGGATACGGTCGGCTGCCGGGCCGGAGCTCTCGGACACCTTCCTGGAGGGCGTAAGGGCGCAGATCTCGCTGGCCGCCAACCCGCTCTTCGCCGTACTGCAGGAACCGATCTACGCACAGCGCTCGGTCAGCAGCGGGGGCACCAGTTGGGCGGCGCAACGGGTGCGCGGCGCGTTCCCCCAGTTCGACGCGGAGCGTGCGCTGGAGGCCGGTGAACCTGTGCTGTTCACCGGCGAGATGATCTACCCCTGGATGTTCGACCTCGACCCGGCCCTGGTGCCGCTCCGCGAGACAGCCCATCTGCTGGCCGAACGGGGCGACTGGCCGGACCTGTACGACACGGAGCGGCTGGCCCGCAACGAGGTGCCGGTGTATGCGGCCGTCTACGCCGACGACATGTACGTCGACCGGGGCCACTCACTGGCCACCGCCCGCACCGTGCCCCACCTCCGCACCTGGCTCACCGACGAGTGGGAGCACGACGGCCTGCGGGTCAGCGACGGCCGGGTGCTGGAGCGGCTGTTGGCGATGGCACGCGGCGAGCAGTGACTTGTCACCGGCGTCACCGGCCGGAACGACCGGAGCGCCACTCCCGCACGGCGCTTTCCACGTCGAACGGGACCAGGCGGTGCGGCGGGCCCTCCGGTGGGTGGCGGATCGCTTCCTCGATCCTGGTGTTGATCTCGCTCAGGACCGAGCGCACTTCGGCCTCCGACCGCGCCGCTGCGGCCCGCTCCCGGGCTTCCTGCGCCTCCTTGCGCAGCGCGAGGGAGGGCGGCAGCCAGGACAGGTTCTCATCGCGCATCTTGCGCTCGACCCACCACTGCTCGGTGTACGGCTTGTCCAGGCTGGGCAGCGGTTCGCCGGTGCCGGGGAGGTCCGCGAACTCGCCGCGCTCCTCGGCCTCCCGGATCTGCCGGTCCGCCCAGCTCTCGAAGCTGACTCCTGGGGGCTTGCGTTCGGTCATGACGCGTCCTCCCTGCGGTGTGCGGGCACCTCGCAGGCCCCATCTTCACACGCGTCTGAAGAGTGCTGCTGCCCGGATACTCCGGAATCCGCCCCCACCTGCACCAGCCCGCCGGCCGCCGCGTACGCCTGCTCCAGCGCCTGGGTGAACACCTCGGCAGGCTGGCCGCCGGAGACACCGAAACGGCGGTCCAGCACGAAGAACGGCACTCCCGTGGCGCCCAGGGCCGCCGCCTCGCGCTCGTCGGTGCGTACGTCCTCGGCGTAGGCGTCCTGGTCGGCGAGAACGCGGCGCACCTCGGTCTCGTCCAGCCCGGCCCCGGTGGCGACGGAGACGACGGTCTCCGGGTCGCCGAGGGGCAGCAGTTCGGCGAAATTGGCGCTGTAGAGAGCGTCCAGCAGCGCGGCGTGGGCGGCCGGACCCTGCCGTTTCGCGTGGTGCAGCAGGCGGTGCAGGGCGAAGGTGGAGCCGTTCATCAGGCGGCCGGACGCATAGCCGAGGCCCTCGCCGTGCGCGGTCTCGGCAACCCGTGCCTCGGCAGCCTCGGCCTGCGCGGGCGTGAGACCGTACTTGTCCGCCAGGTGCCGGACGACCGGCAGCCCACTCGGCCCGCCCGCGTTCGGGTCGAGCTCGAAGGAGCGGTGCACCACCTCCACCTCGTCCCGGTGGGCGAAGGCGGCCAGGCCCTTCTCGAAGCGGGCCTTGCCGATGTAGCACCAGGGGCAGGCGATGTCCGACCAGATCTCTACGCGCATGTCCTCTCGAACCGCTGCCGGGGACCGGCTATTCCCCTGCGGCCTCCGGGCCCGCGACGCCGGACACCGCTCCCTCGGCGCCGGACACCGCTCCCCTTACGCCGGGGGTCCTCGGCGCCCCGTGCGCGGTGTCCACCACCCCTTGTGCCACGCCGAGTTCGACGGCGTCCTGAGGGCGCAGCCGCAGCTCCTCGGCGGTCCGGGGCACCTGGTCGGCGTCGCGCTTGAGGATGGCGGCGGCCGACTCGGGGGCGATAACGGAGAAGTAGCTGTCCGGGGTGACCCACAGCCTGCCGGGCGCCGCCAGGGCCAGGGCACCGCCCGAGCCGCCCTCGCCGATCAGCAGCGAGGTGACCGGCACGGGGGCCTCCGCCACGGCGGCGAACACCTCGGCGATCGCGGGCCCGGCACCGGCCCGCTCGTCCTCGGGGCCGTTGGCCGCACCAGGCGTGTCGATCAGTGTCAGTACGGGGATGCGCAGCCGCCCGGCCATCCGGATCAGCCGCGCGATGGTGCGGTAGCCGGCCGGGCGTGTCGGGGTGCCGCACTGCGCGGCGTAGCCGACCGTACGCCCCTCGTGCAGCCCGAACCCGCACAGCACGCCCGCGTCGGTGCCCGAGCAGCGGTCGCCGCTGATGTCCTCGCGGTCCGTGAAGTAAGCGTCCAAGTAGGCGGCGGCGCGGGGGCGGCCTGCGGCTCGAGAGCGCGCCACGGCCTCCGTACCGCTGTCGGGCAGCCGGCCGCAGGCGGTCGGCCCGGGCAGCGCGTACGGCACCGGCGCGGCCTCGGGCGCTGCCGCTGCTTCTGCCCCTGCTGCCCCGCCGGTGCCCGGTGCCGCCAGCAGGGTGAGCCAGCGGGCGAGTGCGGTGTGCAGGCCCGCTTCGTCCACGAGCTGGTCGATGTACCCCGCCGCGTGCTGGGCCTCCACCGTGTACGCGGTGGGGTCGGCGGCGCGGGGGCGTACGCGTGAGCCGGCGAACGCGGCCTGCGCGCCGGGCAGCCCCAGCACCACGTCGGCGCCCGCTGCGAGGGTGGCCCAGCCACCGCCCGTCGTCGGGTCGCGGACGACCGTGAGCTGCGGCAGCCCGGCCGCGCGGGTCAGCGCGGTCTGCCGGGCCACGCGCTGGAGCTGTACGAGGGCGCGCATGCCCTCCTGCATCCGGCTGCCCCCGGTGGCCACCAGCGTGACCACCGGCAGCCGCTCTTCCCGGGCCCGGACGTGAGCCGCCTCGATGAGGTCGCCCGTGCGTTCGCCGAGGGAGCCGCCGAGGTAGCCGAACTCGAAGCAGAGCAGTACGGCGTCGGTCCCGCCGATGCGGCCTGTGCCGCACACCACGGACTCGGTTTCCCCGGTGCGCGCCTGCGCTTGCGCGCGCATCCCGTCGTATCCGGGCCACCCAAGCGGACCGTCCGCCTTCGGGGGCCGGTCCTCGGGTGAGGCGAGCTCCGTGAAGTCGCTCGCCAACTGAGCGAGCAGCGTCCGCGCCGTGGGCTTCATACCTCCAGGCTGCCGTATCAGTGCCCCGACGTGGGGGCTGCGCAGAGGAGGCGCGCCCCGAAGGGGCGCGGGGAACTGCGCGCGCAACCACAAACCCACCCGCAGCCCGCAACGAACCCCAAGGGGCACCCCCTCCCCGTCAGCGCACGATCGTCAGTGCACGATGCGGCCCCGCAACACCACCCGACTCGGCGCCTCCAGCACCCGCACATCGACCCGTGGATCAGCCTCAAGAACAACAAGGTCCGCAGGGTCGCCCTCGGCCAGGGCCGGGCGCCCCAGCCAGGCGCGGGCGCCCCAGGTGGCCGCGGAGAGCGCGTCCCGCACCGGTATCCCCGCCTTGACCAGTTCGCCGACCTCCTGGCCGACCAGCCCATGGGCGAGGGAGCCACCCGCGTCGGTGCCGGTGAAGACGGGGATGCCCGCCTCCCAGGCGGCCCGCACGGTGTCATAGCGGCGGGCGTGCAGCTCGCGCATATGGGCTGCCCAGCGGGGGAACTTGGCCTCACCGCCGGCCGCGAGACCGGGGAAGGTGGCGATGTTGACCAGCGTGGGCACGATGGCGACGCCACGCTCGGCGAAGAGCGGGATGGTCTCCTCGGTCAGCCCGGTGGCGTGCTCGATGCAGTCGATGCCCGCCTCCACCAGGTCCTGCAGCGAGTCCTCGGCGAAGCAGTGCGCGGTGACGCGGGCACCCTCCTCGTGGGCCGCCGCGATGGCCTCCTCGACCGCCCAGCGCGGCCAGCAGGCGCTCAGATCGCCCTCTTCCCGGTCGATCCAGTCGCCGACGATCTTGACCCAGCCGTCTCCTCGGCGCGCCTCACGGCGTACGTACGCGGTCAGGTCGCCGGGCTCGATCTCGTGTGCGTAGTTGCGGATGTAGCGCCGCGTACGGGCGATATGGCGGCCGGCGCGGATGATGCGGGGCAGATCGTCCCGGTGGTCGATCCAGCGCGTGTCGGAGGGCGACCCGGCGTCGCGCAGCAGCAGGGCACCCGCTTCCCGGTCGGTGAGCGCCTGCTTCTCGCTGGTCGAGTCGTCGACGGGGCCGTGCGCATCCAGTCCGACATGGCAGTGCGCGTCGACCAGGCCGGGCAGCACCCAGCCGGTCAGCACGGTGGGCTCGGCGGCGCCGCTGGGCCGGTGCGGGCGCTCGTAGGTGATGCGTCCGTCCACCACCCACAGTTCGTCCCTTACGTCCTCGGGCCCGGCCAGCACCCGCCCCTTGATATGCAGACTCGCGCACTCGCTCATGTCCGCACTGTACGAGGGCCCGGCACGGCGGCGTCCAGAGCACCTCCCGGCGGCGGGGGACCTGCGGATGGCCGAGGAGTGGACACCGGCGGGACCGAAAGCGAAGAAAGAGATCCACGAAAACGCGGACATGCCCTAAGATCCGGCTTTAGGATGCAATTCAGCTCGCATTTCCGCGTACAGGTGCCCGTATTCTTCTGCCCGCTTTCCGCAAGCGTAAACGCTAAGATTTCGTTAGCTTCATCGCACCTTCGCGGGGCTTATCTCCAGCGGATCTCGCGGACGTTATCGGACTGTGACAGAACCAACAGTCCGCCCGCCATACCCGGACATTTCCGCTTAAGTGAGGGCCGATACAGCGGCTCAGCGCGCCCGCCCGCCCGCGCGCAATAACACAGGCCCCCCGCTGCACGTAACCCCTCACCCCCGTGCAGTTTCGGATTCTGCTGGGTAAGTTGAATTCACATGACCGCCGCACAAGCAGACCATGCACGTGCCCATAGAGGATTTCTCGAAATGCCGGAGGGACTGAAGCTCGACACACCCCGTGTGGACGACGGAGCCGCGATCTGGCGCATCGCCCGCGACTCGAAGACCCTCGACCTGAACTCCTCGTACAGCTACCTGCTGTGGTGCCGCGACTTCGCCGCGACCTCGGTCGTCGCCCGCGACGGCGCGGGCGAGCCGGTCGGCTTCATCACCGGCTACGTACGGCCCGAGCAGCCGCGCACCCTCCTCGTCTGGCAGGTCGCCGTCGACCAGGCGGCCCGCGGACGCGGACTCGCAGCGGCGATGCTGGACGGGCTGACGCTCCGCGTCGCCGAGGAGTACGGCACCGACACCGTCGAGACCACGGTCACCCCGGACAACACCCCTTCCAACCGGCTGTTCACCTCCTACGCGGAGCGCCACTCGGCTGCGCTCACCAAGGACGTGCTGTTCGACGCCGCGCTCTTCCCGGAGGACGGCCACCTGCCGGAAGTGCTGTACCGGATCGGTCCGGTCGTGTTTCCCGGCGCATCGAAGCGCTGACGTATACGGCCCCTGACCCGCGGGTAGGCACCGTCGCCGACCGCCCATCCGCCCATAACCAGACTTTCTTCCCACGCGACTCACTCCCTGGAGCAAGCTGTGACCATCACCCAGCCGGACCTCAGCGTCTTCGAAACCGTGGAGTCGGAGGTGCGCAGCTACTGCCGTGGCTGGCCGACCGTCTTCGACCGGGCGCAGGGTGCGCACATGTACGACGAGGACGGGCACACCTACCTCGACTTCTTCGCCGGAGCGGGCACGCTCAACTACGGCCACAACAACCCGGTGCTCAAACGCGCCCTCCTGGACTATCTGGAACGCGACGGTGTGGTGCACGGGCTGGACATGTCCACCAGCGCCAAACGCTCGTTCCTGGAGACGTTCCAGGAGCTGGTCCTCAAGCCGCGCGGCATGGACCACAAGGTGATGTTCCCCGGGCCGACCGGCACCAACGCGGTGGAGGCGGCGCTGAAGCTGGCCCGTAAGGTCAAGGGCCGCGAGTCCATCGTCTCGTTCACCAACGCCTTCCACGGCATGTCGCTGGGCTCGCTCGCCGTGACCGGCAACGCCTTCAAGCGCGCCGGCGCCGGCATCCCGCTGGTGCACGGCACCCCGATGCCGTTCGACGACTACCTCAACGGCACCACCGAGGACTTCGTCTGGTTCGAGCGGCTGCTGGAGGACCAGGGTTCGGGGCTCAACAAGCCCGCAGCCGTCATCGTCGAGACGGTGCAGGGCGAGGGCGGCATCAACGTCGCCCGCGCCGAGTGGCTGCGTGCCCTCTCCGAGCTGTGCCGGCGGCACGACATGCTGCTGATCGTGGACGACATCCAGATGGGCTGCGGCCGTACCGGCGCCTTCTTCTCCTTCGAGGAGGCGGGCATCAAGCCGGACATCATCACGCTGTCGAAGTCCATCGGCGGCTACGGAATGCCGCTGGCACTGACCCTGTTCAAGCCGGAGCTGGACATCTGGGAGCCGGGCGAGCACAACGGCACCTTCCGGGGCAACAATCCGGCCTTCGTCACCGCGACCGCCGCGCTGCAGACCTACTGGGCCGACGGCCAGATGGAGAAGCAGACGCTCTCCCGCGGTGAGCAGGTCGAGGCGGTGCTCAAGGCGATCGCCGAGGAGCACTCCGACGAGATTGCCGACTACCGCGGCCGTGGTCTGGTGTGGGGCCTGGAGTTCCACAACAAGAGCCGTGCGGGCGCCGTCGCCAAGCGCGCCTTCGAACTGGGGCTGCTCATCGAGACCTCGGGCCCGGAGAGCGAGGTCGTCAAACTGCTGCCCTCGCTGACCATCACCCCCGAGGAGCTGGACGAGGGGCTGCGGATCCTGGCGCGGGCCGTCCGCGAGACCGTCTGACCCGCTCGATGTGGCCCGTCCCGGCTGTCGCCGGGACGGGCCACATCCGTAATGAGCAAGAGCCGGAATGGCTACTGATGCAAGGGGCTGCGTCCGTAATGGACAACAAATAGCCCCTTCCATAAGGAACACAGAGAAAGGCACCATCAGACCGTGATCGTTCGTTCCTTCAAGGACATCGAGAACACCGACCGACACGTCAAGGCGGCGTCGGGCACCTGGGAGAGCAAGCGCATCGTTCTCGCGAAGGAGAAGGTGGGCTTCTCCCTGCACGAGACGGTCCTCTACGCGGGCACCGAGACCTCGATGTGGTACGCCAACCACATAGAGGCCGTGCTCTGCGTCGAGGGCGAGGCGGAACTGACCAACGACGAGACCGGCGAGAAGCACTGGATCACTCCCGGCACGATGTATCTGCTCGACGGGCACGAGAAGCACACGATGCGCCCGAAGACCGACTTCCGGTGCGTGTGCGTCTTCAACCCGCCGGTCACCGGCCGTGAGGACCACGACGAGAACGGCGTCTACCCGCTGCTCACCGAGCCCGACGACTGAGCCGGTAAGGCTGAGCGGCGACGCGCCGCAGCACCGCCGCGCCGAAGCGGTGCGGTGCTGACACGCTGAGGCAGCAGCCCTTCGTGACTGGGGACCGTGCGCCGGTCCACTTCGGCCGTCCCGGCCGTTTCGCCAAGTGAACAGGGCCGTACGAGAGGAGAGGAAGGCACTTCCATGACCACCGCACCCGAGCGCACCGCCGACCTGTACCCGACTCGCGGAACCACCGAGGTGGCCATCCCGCGGATGGACCCCGTCGTGTGGTCCGAACCGGGTACGCCGGGGCCGATCGAGGCCACGGACCTGGCGGGCTTCGAGCGGGACGGGTTCCTCGCCATCGACCAGCTCATCGGACCCGACGAGGTCGATGTGCTGCGCGCGGAACTGGAACGGCTCACCTCGGATCCGGAGATGCGTGCCGACGAACGCTCGATCGTCGAGCCGAAGTCGCAGGAGATCCGGTCCGTGTTCGAGGTGCACAAGATCAGCGAGGTCTTCGCACGGCTGGTGCGTGACCCGCGCATCGTGGGCAGGGCACGGCAGATCCTGGGCTCGGACGTCTACGTCCACCAGTCCCGGATCAACGTCAAGCCGGGCTTCGGCGCCACGGGGTTCTACTGGCACTCCGACTTCGAGACCTGGCACGCAGAGGACGGTCTGCCCCGGATGCGGACCGTGTCGGTTTCGATCGCACTGACGGAGAACTACGACACCAACGGCGGCCTGATGATCATGCCGGGGTCACACAAGACCTTCCTCGGCTGCGCGGGCGAGACGCCGAAGGACAACTACAAGAAGTCGCTGCAGATGCAGGACGCGGGGACACCGAGCGACGAGTCCCTGACCAAGTTCGCCGAAGCACACGGGATCAAGCTGTTCACGGGAAAGCCCGGCTCGGCGACCTGGTTCGACTGCAACTGCATGCATGGAAGCGGTGACAACATCACTCCGTTCCCGCGGAGCAACGTGTTCATCGTCTTCAACAGCGTCGAGAACCAGGCGGTGGAACCCTTCGCAGCGCCGGTCCGCCGTCCCGAGTTCATCGGGGCGCGGGACTTCACGCCCGTGGAGTGACCAGGACGGTGTCCTGCTGAGGCGGGGGCGGGACCGTACGCGGTCCCGCCCCCGCTTCGTACGCGCTCGGTCCGCCGGGAGGCTCAGTCCAGGAGGCCGAGCAGCCGCTCCACGTCCTCCGCGGTGTTGTAGAGGTGGAAGGCCGCACGCAGATTGCCTTCCCGGTTCGAGACCGACACCCCGGCGGCAGCCAGCTTCTCCGCTGCGTGCCCGAGGCCGGGCACCGCGACGATCGCCGAGTCCCCCGGCACCGGTTCGTATCCGCGGCCCAGCCCCGCGACCTCCTTGCGGAACCGCGCGGCCAGCGCCCTGTCGTGCGCACCGATCGCCTCGGGCCCGCCCAGTTCCTCGACCAGTTCGAGGGAGCGCGCAGCACCCAGATACGGCAGGAAGGGCACCGATTCCTCGTACGCCCGGGCGTCCGGTGCGAGCCGGGCGATCGGGCCGTAGCAGTCGTCCCAGGGCGAGGCCCCCGCCGCCCACCCCGCATGCAGCGGCAGCAGTGCCCGCTCCTGCTGCGCCTCGGGCGAGACAGCCAGGAACGAGGCGCCGCGCGGGCACAGCAGCCACTTGTACGCGCCGCAGACCACGAAGTCGTAGTCCTCGGCGCTGAACGGCAGCCAGCCGGCCGCCTGCGTCACATCCAGCAGCACCCGCGCCCCGGCGGCGCGGGCTGCTGCCCGGGCGGCAGGCAGATCGGCGATGCGGCCGTCCGCCGACTGCACCGCGCTGAGGGCCACCAGCGTGGTGGAGGAGTCCACCGCCTCCGGAAGGGCGGAGAGGGGCACGGTGCGCAGGGTGATGTCGTCGCGCACCGTGAACGGGTTGACGACGGAACTGAAGTCGCCCTCCGGCACCAGGACTTCGGCACCGGAGGGGAGGGAGGCGGCGATCAGTCCGACGTGCGTGGACACCGCGGTGCCCGCCGCCACGCGGGCCGGCGTCGTGCCGGCGATCCGCGCGAACGCCGCGCGCGCTTTGTCGACTTCCGCGAAGTAGGCCACGAAGTCGGTGCGGCCCGCGGACATTCCGGTGACGGCCTCGGTGACCGCCGCTGCCGCGCGGGCGGGGAGCAGGCCGTGGGAGGCGGTGTTGAAGTAGGTGACCTCGGGCTGGAACTCGGCGGCGAGCAGATGTTGATCCATTCCGCCAGTTTCGCGAAACGGGCGCCGCCGGTCCACGGAGTTTGAGCTCCTCGAAACTCTGCGGGGCGCGTCCTACTCCCGCACGCCGTCGACCCTGCGCGGCAGCCCCAGCGGGTTACCGTCCCGCAGTTCGGGTGGGAGCAGGGCCTCGGGCGTGTTCTGGAAGGCGACCGGCCGCAGCCAGCGCTCGATGGCGGTGGCCCCGACGGACGTGGACGTCGACGTGGTGGCCGGGTACGGCCCCCCGTGGTGCTGAGCCGGCGCGACGGCGACCCCGGTGGGCCATCCGTTCACCAGCACCCGCCCCGCGACAGCCGTGAGCCGTGCGACCAGCGAGGTGGCACCCGCACCGCCCGCGGCCTCACCCGTCCCCAGGTGCACCGTGGCGGTGAGGCTGCCGGCCACCTGGTCCAGCACCGTCTCGACCTCCGCCTCGTCCGCGTACCGGACGACGACGGTCACCGGACCGAAGCACTCCTCCAGCAACAGCTCGTGCTCCTCGCCCAGTTCACCGGCGGTGACGGTGAACAGCCCGGGCCGCACGGTCCGCTCGTCGTCCCCCGCCCCGGCGACGACCGGCGTCTCGACCCGGGCGAGGGCCGCCCGTTCGGCGACACCGGCGAGGAACGCGTCCCGCATCCGGTCGTCCAGCAGATGGCCGGGGGCGGTGGCGCGCAGGGCCGCGGAGAGCTTGTCGAGCATCCGGTCGCCGTCCGCGCCCTCAGGGACGAGGACGAGGCCGGGCTTCACACAGAACTGACCGGTGCCCAGGGTCATGGAGCCGCCGAGCCCCTCGCCGATCTGCTCGGCGCGCTCGGCGACGGCCTCGCGGGTGACCACCACGGGGTTGAGGGAGCCCAGCTCGCCGTGGAACGGGATGGGCCGGGGCCGGGCGGCAGCCGCGTCGAAGAGGGCACGGCCGCCCTTGACCGAGCCGGTGAACCCGGCAGCCGACACCAGCGGGTGCCGCACCAGTTCGACGCCCGCCTCGAAGCCGTACACCACCGAGACGACGTCCTCGGGCAGCCCCGAGTCCACTGCCGCGGCCCGCAGCGCTGCCGCACACAGTGCCGAGGTGGCGGGGTGGTCGGGGTGTGCCTTGACGACAACGGGACAGCCGGCGGCGAGCGCGCTGGCGGTGTCGCCGCCGGGAACGGAGAAGGCCAGCGGGAAGTTGGAGGCGGCGTAGACGGCGACGACGCCGATCGGCAGCTTGTAGCGGCGCAGGTCGGGGCGGGGCGGGGTGAGCGTGGAGTCGGCGTGGTCGATGATGACGTCGAGGTAGCCGCCGTCCTCGACCTCGTCGGCGAAGGCCCGCAGCTGCCCTGTCGTACGGGCGAGTTCGCCGGTCAGCCGGGGCTCGCCCAGCGCGCTCTCGGCGTCAGCCGTCGCGACGACCCGCTCGCCGTCGGCCTCCAGCCGCTTCGCGGCGGCGCGCAGGAAGGCCGCGCGGACCACGCGGTCGGCGAGCGCGGGGAGCGCTGCGTGCGCGGCCCGTACGGCGGCGTCCACATCGGCCGCCGTGGCCTCGTCGGCAACCCGCTCCCGCTGCTTTCCGGTACGGGGGTCGACGCTCCACACTGGTACTGCTGCTGCCACCGGGGTCCTCCTGGTCCTGCGGATCCGCTCTCCTGCAGGCGTCCCGCGCGGCCTCATCGGCCCTGCGGGGCCATCTTGTTCGGTATGCTGAACAATATCCCTGTAGGTGAATTCCTTTGGGACTGTAGGTCTGCGCGAACAGAGGGGTCAAGGTCGATGTCGGGTACCGAGGCGGGGGGTTCGCAGGTCAAGTCGGCCGTGCGGACGGTGGAGCTGCTGGAGTTCTTCGCGGGGCGGCCCGGGATGCACACGCTGGCCGCCGTCCAGGAGGCGGTCGGCTACCCCAAGTCGAGCCTCTACATGCTGCTGCGCACGCTGGTCGACCTCGGCTGGGTGGAGACGGACGCCACCGGCACCCGGTACGGAATCGGGGTGCGGGCACTGCTGGTCGGAACGTCGTACATCGACGGCGACGAGGTGGTGGCAGCGGCCAGGCCCACCTTGGACCGGCTCTCGGACGACACCACGGAGACCATCCACCTGGCGCGGCTGGACGGCACCAACGTGGTCTACCTCGCCACCCGCCAGTCCCAGCACTATCTGCGCCCGTTCACCCGCGTCGGGCGCCGGCTGCCCGCGCACTCGACCTCGCTGGGCAAGGCGCTGCTCGCCACGTACCCGGACGAGCAGGTGCGCAAGATGCTGCCCGAGGCGCTGGCCCAGCTCACCGAGCACACCCTCACCGACCGGGAGCGGCTGATCGAGGAGTTGCACCTGGTGCGCGAGCAGGGGTACGCCGTGGACCGCGAGGAGAACACGCTGGGCCTGCGCTGCTTCGGCGTCGCCATCCCCTACCGCACCCCGGCCAGGGATGCCATCAGCTGCTCGGTGCCGGTGGCCCGGCTGACGCCCGCACACGAACAGACGATCAAGGACGCGCTCTTCGACGCGCGGGACCGGCTGATGCACGCCACGCGCACGCTCTGACCCTCGACTCTGTGACGAGCGGTCTCCGCCGCGCGGCGGAGGCGGTTCGTCGCCGGGCAGGAGGTGCCGCTTCCGCCGGGCCGGGAGCGTGGTGGCCATGGAGAGAGCAAGGAATGTCCTCGCCGCCGTCACGGTGGCCGCCTGTCTGCCGTATCTGACGCTGAAGCTCGTCTGGCTGTCCGGCGGGCGACTCGGCATCCCCCGGGGCAGCCCACTGCTCGACAGCGGCGCCACGATGTGGGCCCTCAACGCACTGACGGTCGCCATGGACGGCACTGTCGTGCTGCTGGTGCTCGCCCTCACCCGCCCCTGGGGGCGGCGGCTCCCCGGCGCCGTGGTCGCTCTTCCCCTGTGGATCGCCTGCGGGCTGCTGGGACCGATCGTGGTCGCCTTTCCCGTGCAGCTGCTGCACGGGGTGCTCGGCGGCAGCGGCGGGGACGGCAGCGACAAGGGCGCCGACGGACTGCTGGAGAGCTGGGTGTGGACTCTCGTCTACACCGGATTCTCCGTGCAGGCCATCGCCCTGGGTGCGCTGTTCGTCCTGTACGTACGCGACCGCTGGGGCGCACTGTTGCGCTCCCCGCTGTATCCGCCGTATCCGGGCACTGCTGCACCGGACGGCCCGGGCGGAGTGCACCACAGGCGGCGCGGGCTGTTCGCCGCGGCGGTGCTCGTGGCGCTTCCCTGGGCGGTGGGACAGGCGGTGTGGATGACCGAAGGGAGTGCCGACAGCCGGATCGTCGATGCGACGTTCCTGCTGTACGCGGTTCTCGCCGTCGCAGCAGTCGCGAAGTTGCTGCGTACGGGCGGTACCGAGCGCGGCGCCACGGCGCGGCTGTGGCCGACGCTGGCCGCCGCGTGGAGCGGCACTGGTGTGCTGGCGTGCTGGGGCGGCTGGCTGCTGCTGGGGGCGCTCTCCGGCGGTGGCCGGACGCTGGGCCAGGAGACGAGCGGGACCGCGCTGCTGGCCTACTCTTGCCAGGCGCTCGCCGGGCTGCTGCTCGCGGCGCTGGGTGCCCGGCAGCTGCGCCACCGGGCGCGCACGCACAGCAGGGGGGCGACGGTATGACGGAACGGCCGGCGGGGCGGCGCGGCAGGGTGCGCGTCCTGGCGCTGCGCTGGGTGCATCTGCTCCAGGGCGGTGCGCTGCTGATGCCGTTCTACCTGCTGGCCAATGTCGGAATCGGCATTGTACGTCCCGGTATGGTCAAGTTTCTGAACTCCGAAGTCGGCCCGCAGTTCCTGGCGTTCGGACTCTCCCTCCCGCTCGTGGCGGTGGCCGGGCTGCTGCCGGTGCTCCGGTCGCTGGAGTCCGCCTCGGCGCGCGCACTGTGCGAGCTGCCCGGCGGCACGCTCGCCCTGGGGCCCGCCGACCCGTGGGCGGCGCGGCGCCGCACCGCGGTCTGGTTCACGCTGCACGTGGGGCTCGGCGGGATGCTGAGCGGGGCTTCGCTGGCAGTGCCGCCGATGGCCGTCGTCCTGCTGGTCCTCCCGCTCTTCCCCGCCCTGCGCGAGATGAACTGGTCCTGGCCGTGGGACCACGCGGGCAGCGCGCTGTGGACGGCACCGGTCGCCGGGCTCGCGCTGCTGGTGGCGCTGGTGGCCGCCGTACACGGGGCCGGGGCGCTGCTGGCGCGCTGTGCGCCCGTGCTGCTGGGGCCCACGCCGGCCGACCGGCTCGCCGCGGCCGAGCGCCGCGCGGCCGACCTGGCGGCCCGCAACCGGCTGGCGCGCGAGCTGCACGACTCGGTCGGGCACGCGCTCAGCGCGGTCTCGCTCCAGGCGGGCGCCGCTCGCCGGGTGCTGGACGGCGACCCGGAGTTCGTACGGGAGGCGCTGGCGGCGATCGAGGAGACCAGCCGGGGCGCCGTGGCGGAGCTGGACGCGGTGCTCGGAGTGCTGCGGGCCGGGGAGAGCGCCCCGGCGACCGGACCGGGTCTGGCGGCCGGCCTCGACACCCTGGTCGCCCGCACCCGCGCCACCGGCACCGAGGTCCGGCTGCGGGTCGACGACGCTCTCGGCCCCCTCGCGCTGCTGGAGGCCCAGGTCTCGGCCGAGTCCTTCCGCGTGGTGCAGGAGGGGCTGAGCAACGCGCTGCGGCACGCGCCCGGCGCCGCCGTGGACGTCCGGCTGGAGCGGCAACGCTCCCCGGACGGCGATCTGCTGGCGGTCACGGTCGAGAACCGCGAGGCAGCCGCGGGCCAGGCGACCCCCACCCGCGCCTCGGGCGGCCGGGGCCTGGCGGGGATCGCCGAACGGGCGGCGCTGCTGGGCGGCACCGCACGGGCGGGCGGCGAGGGCGGGATCTGGCGGCTGACGGCCCGCCTGCCGCTGGCCCCGCAGGTACGCGAGGAGATCAAGCCGCCGAGAGCGGCGCGGGAAAGCACCGAAGAGGAGAGCACTCGATGACAGCGGCGCCCCTGCGAGTCCTGCTCGCGGACGACGAGCGCATGGTCCGTACGGCGCTGCGCGCGATCCTGGCGAGCGAGCCGGGGATCGAGCTGGTCGGCGAGGCGGCGGACGGCGACGAGGCGGTCTCAGCCATACGCGAGCTGCGCCCGGACGTGGTGCTGATGGATGTGCGCATGCCGCGCGTCGACGGCATCCGCGCCACGGAGCACCTGGTGCGGTCCATGGGCGAGCAGGCACCGCGCATCCTGATCCTGACCACCTTCGAGAACGACAGCTACGTCTACGACGCGCTGCGCGCGGGTGCTCACGGCTTCCTGCTGAAGCGGGCGACGGCAGAGGACCTGGTCGCAGGGGTGCGGCTGGTGGCGCGCGGCGAATCGCTGCTGTTCCCTGCCGCCGTCCGGAACCTGGCCGCCCACCACGCCAGGGAACGCCGCGCCGAGGAGCTCACCACGCGGCTCACCGACCGCGAGGTGTCGGTCCTGCGGCTGATGGCCCAGGGGCTGACCAATGCGGAGATCGCCAGGCAGCTGACGGTCAGCACGGCGACGGTGAAGACGCACGTCGCCGGAGTGCTGGCCAAGCTGGGCGCCCGGGACCGCACCCAGGCGGTCATCCTCGCGTACGAGAACGGTGTCGTCACCCCGGGCTGACCAGCTGAGCGAGGTGACCAGCTGAGCGAGGTGACCGGCTGAGGGAGATGAGAATGCCCTGAGAAGTCCCTGCCGGCAGGAACCCGCGCCGCCGTCGGACGCGTTCTCGTAGGGGATGAACAGGACGATCAGGCGTGCGGGCACCGTCACGCTGCTGCTGGTGATGGCGCTGCTGCTGCGGCTCACCTGGATGCAGCTGGCGCACGGCGAAGCCCTCGCGGACAGCGAAAAAAACCGGCGCAACACCATCGAGCAGTACGCGCAGCCGTTCGGGGACATCTATGTGGGCGGCGAGCCGGTCACCGGCTCCGCGCGCTCCAAGGGCGGCGGGGATCTGCGCTATCAGCGCGCCTACACCGACGGCGCGCTCTACGCACCCGTCACCGGCTTCGCCTCACAGGTGCGGGGTGCCACCCAGCTGGAGGGCATCTACCAGGACGTGCTGGACGGCACCGACGACCGGCTCAAGAGTCCGCTGGGCCTGCTGACCGGCGAGCAGGCCAACCCCGGCAACGTCCTGACCACCATCGATCCGCACGTCCAGCGCACCGGATACGAGGCGCTGGGCGGCAAGAAGGGCGCCGCCGTGGCGATCGACCCGGACAGCGGTGAGATCCTCGGCGCCGTCAGCACCCCGTCGTTCGACCCCTCGGCCATCAGCGGCAGCGGCGCGGAGGACACCGCGGCCTGGAAGAAGCTGACCGCGCGCAGCGGCAACGACAAGACCGACGACAAGCCCACGCTGAACCGGGCGCTGCGCCAGGCCGTACCGCCGGGCTCGACGTTCAAGCTGGTGGTGGCCGCGGCGGCGCTGGAGGACGGGCGGTACTCCTCGGTTGACGAGCCGACCGACAGCCCCGACCCGTACACCCTCAAGGGCACCTCCAAGGTGCTGGAGAACGAGAACAAGTCGGCGCCGTGCGAGAACGCCTCGCTGCGGACCGCGCTGCGCTACTCGTGCAACAACGTCTTCGCCAAGCTGGCGACCGACCTGGGCGCCGAGAAGCTCCGCGAGCAGGCCGAGAAGTTCGGCTTCAACGACGAGAAACAGGACGTACCCGTGCGCGCCGCCAAGAGCACCTTCCCCACCTCGATGGACGAGGCGCAGACCGGGCTGTCCGGCATCGGGCAGTTCGAGGTCACCGCGACCCCGCTCCAGATGGCGATGGTCTCGCAGGCCATCGCACACGGCGGCGAACTCGTGGACCCGCACATGGTCTCCCGGGTGCAGGACGCGAGCGGCAACACGCTCCAGTCGTACGAGGACCCGGACTCGCACCGCGTGATGAGCGAGCGCACCGCCGCACAGCTGCGCTCGGCCATGGGCACGGTGGTGGACAAGGGCACCGGCTCCAACGCGAAGATCGACGGCGTCAAGGTCGGCGGCAAGACCGGCACGGCCCAGCACGGCGTCGACAACAGCGGTACGCCGTACGCCTGGTTCACCTCCTACGGCGAGACCGAATCCGGCGAAAACTCGGGCAAAAACTCCGGCAAAAAGGTCGCCGTCGCCGTCGTGGTGGAGGACTCGGACGCGGCCCGTGCCGAGGTCAGCGGCAACGGGCTGGCGGCCCCCATCGCCAAGCAGATGATGGAGGCAGCGCTGCGGTGACTCAGCCCCCGGGCAGCTGCCCCGCGAGGGCTCCGGCCACCGCGGCGAGGTCCTGGTCCGAGGCGAGCCCGGCGTGGTAGAGCCGCAGTTCACTCGCGCCGAGCGCGCGGGCGTGCGCCGCGTCGTCGGCGAGCGTGTGCGGGCTGCCGCCCATGCCGGAGACGACGGTGAAGTTGGCGGCGAGCGTTGCACCGGGCCCGCCGTGTGCGGCGAACGGGCTCAGCGCTTCCTCGCGTTCGGCGCCGCTCTCGGGCCCGCCGGGGCACGGGACGACGACCCCGTCGGCATGGCCGAGCACATCGGCGGGGCTGGTGCCCGCGTTGGCGCCCGTACGGTGCGGGGCCGGGTCGGCGTGCAGGAGCACCCGGAAGGCGCCGGGCGCCGCCTCGCGCCGTACCGCCGCGACCGCTTCGCGCTGGAGACGGCTCGCCGCGGCGTCCCGCCACCGGGCGACGAGGGCCGCGGACTCTGCGCCGAGCAGCGACTCGATCGTGGCCCACTCCCCCGCCCGCCCGCTCCGTTGGGACGGAGCCGCGGCACTCCCGCCCCGCCAGGCCGGTTCCAGGGCGCGCAGTACGCGCTCGCGCAGCCGTTCCGGGTCGCCGCCCAGGGTGGCGTACCCCTCCTCGCACACGTCGCAGAAGCACAGCGACATCAGGGCGGTCGCCGCGGCGCCCAGCGGGACGCCGCCGGTCTTGTCGTGGGCGTGCAGATGGGCGAGCCCGTACCAGCCGCAGGACTCCAGTTCCGTGCCACGCGTTCCGGTGCCGGGCCGCACCGCCGCCTCGGCCGCCAGCGCGACGGCGTAGTCCCGCACCTCGGGGCGCGCGATGCACGGGGCCCATGGGTAGCGGTCGCCGTAGGCGTTGCGGACGCTGGTGTGCGGAAAGTCCTCGCCCAGCCGGGAGTTGTGGGCCAGCACCACCCAGGAGTGCACCTCCAGCCCGGCCCCGGCCAGCGCGCCGGCGGCCTCGGCGTACGGGCCGCCCGGATCGTCGCTCTCCACCCACTTCTGCGGGTAAGGACG
>NZ_JADKMA010000119.1 GCF_017676365.1 Streptomyces oryzae | reverse complement strand
GCTCCGGGTTCCGTGGAACCCGGAGCCACCCGTGTCCGTTTACGCTGAACGGAGGCGGGTTCGACGGACGGACGACAGAGGAGTGGCCTGTGGACGTGGCAGTCGTCATCGGTCTGGTGTTCGTGCTGGCCGTCTTGATCTTCGGCACGATCATCACGCTGCGGGTCGTACGGGCCGTCAAGCGCGGCGTGGAGCGGACCGGCGCGCAAGTGCGGCGCACGGCGGAGGAGACGATGCTCAAGGCGCGCTCCGCACAGCCCGGCCCGATCGGTGAAGCGGCCCGTATCCGGCTGAAGTTGCGCACGTCCATCGACAGCACGCGGGCCGCGCTGGAGGCAGGCGCCCGTAACGACCCCAGCCTCTCCGAAGCCGCCGACCTCCTGGACAAGCTCCATGAGCACGCCCGCCACCTGGACGGCGAACTGCGGATGCTGATGGAGCGCGAGCCGGACCAGTCCCGCGTCGCCGCGCGGCTGCCCGAAGCGCGGGAGCGGATGCAGCGCATCAAGGAGTCCGCCGACTCGCTGCGCTTCGCGGCTCAGGACCGGGCGCGCCAGTTCGACGCCGAGGGCCTGAGCGCGCTGCGCGACCGGATCGACATCGAGTCCGGCGCCCTGCGGCACTGGACGCGCGATCCCGCAGGCCCCGGCCCGGTGAGCTCCGGCCAGGCGGATCACGGGTCGCCGGCCGACGCGGAGGCTGCGGCGGAGTCGTCGGCCGGTGCCGCCTCGTCCGCGTCCACGCAGTCCCCTGCTTCCGCCGAGCAGACCGCGCGGCCTGAACTGGGGCCGTCCGGGCAGGGCCTCGATCCGTCGCTGACCGACCCGACGGCCGACCGGAGGGACTCGATGCCGACGTTCGAGAAGCGCCGCCCGCGGAGCGCCTCCTGACGCACACCGTTCGCCCGCCCGATACCCTCCGTTCCATGCACGGCCCCCTCGCGATCGTCACCGATTCCACCGCCTACCTGCCGCCCGAGGCGCTGCGACGGCATGGGATCGAAGCCGTGCCGCTGACCGTCGTACTCGGCAAGGAAGCCCTGGAGGAGGGCACGGAGATCTCCGCCCGTTCTCTGGAGAGCGCCCTACGCGAGCGGCGCCCGGTCACCACCTCCCGGCCCAGCCCCGAGACCTTCGCGCGCACCTACCGCGCCGCGGCCGAGGCGGGTGCAGAAGGAATCGTTTCGCTGCATCTGTCGGCCGAGTTCTCCGGGACGTACGACGCCGCGCTGCTGGCCGCCAGGGATGCGCCCGTGCCCGTGCGCGTGGTCGACACCGGGGTGGTGGCCATGGCCTTGGGGTTCTGCGCGCTGGCGGCGGCGGAGGCGGCCGAGGCGGGCGCATCGCTGGACGAGGCCGTCGCGGCCGCCGAGAAACGCGCCGAGGGCATCTCGGCGCTCTTCTACGTCGACACCCTGGACTATCTGCGCAGGGGCGGCCGTATCGGTGCCGCCCAGGCGCTGCTGGGCTCCGCGCTCGCTGTCAAACCGCTGCTCGAGGTGGCGGACGGCCGGATCGGGATGCTGGAGAAGGTCAGAACCGCCTCCAAGGCCATCGCGCGGCTGGAGGAGATCGTCGTGGAGCGGGCCGGCGACGCGCGGGTGGACATCGCCGTGCACCATCTCGCAGCCGCCGAACGCGCCGAACAGCTCGCGGAGCGCTTCCGCACGCGGGTTCCCGGGCTGCGCGAACTGCATGTGAGCGAGGTCGGTGCGGTCATCGGCGCCCACACGGGTCCGGGGCTGCTGGGGGCAGTGCTTTCCCTCAGATGAGTGAGCGAGTTATCCACAACTCGCGGGTTATCCACGGGAATTGAGCAAGATCACCACGGTGGGCACAGGCTGCCTACCGTCGGTTGGCATGAGCGAACGAGCAGCAGCAGATGCGGCTATGGCACAGGTGCGCGCGGCGAGCGGATGGCCGCCGGGTGAGCCGTGGAACGGGCTGGCGGACGGGTCGGCCGGTGGGTCGTGTGACGAGTCGGCCGATGGGTCCTGGGCCAGGTCGGCGGACGGCTCATGGAGTTGGCCGCGGGACGAGGCGCGGCATGGCCCGAGCGCCGGGGCCGGAGGGAGTGCCGCCGGGGCCGGAGGGAGTGCGGAGAGCGGACCGGATCGTGCCGGGGGTGGCAGGAGCACGGGAGTCGCGGGGAGCGGCGCTGCGAATGGAGGGAGCGCGGGGGACGGGCGGAGCGGCGCCGGGGGCGGATGGCGTGCTGGAGGCGGTGACCAGGGCCGAGACGGTTTCGAGGGGCCGGGTGCAGAGTGGCGCGAGACCTTTTGGGGTGGGGAGGGCGAGCGCAGCGGACCGGTGGGTGCCGGGGCAGCGAGCGAGGGTGGTGAGGGTCCAGGCGTCGGTACCAGGACACGTCGTCCCGCGCGGCGTCGGCCACCCCGGGGCCCGCGCGCGGCCCCGAGCACTGGCCCGGGCCGACGGGGCGCCCACCGCGCGTCGCGGCGCATGCGTCCGGCGCGCCCGGAGCCGGGTGCTGCGGCGCGCGCCCGGTCACTCCTGACGGAGCCACCGCACGACGAGGACCCGGCGCCCGAGCCCCGTGCGCGGACCAGGCCCATGGTCGAGCGGCCCGTCAGCGGGCGGCCCACCTTCGCGTGGCCCCCGGTCGAGCGGCCCATGGATGAGCCGGACCTCCCCGTGATGCCCCGTGCCGATGCCGTTGCGGCGGCGCGTACCGCGGTGTGGCGCAGCAGGGAGCGCAGGCGGCAGCGGGAGGGGGACGCGGGAGGCCCAGTCGGCCCGGCGAATTCTGTGGGGGCGCCGGAGCGGGAACGGGTACGGCGCGAGCCATTGCCGGGAGAGGAGCCATGGTCGGGCCATGGGCCGCAGTCGCAGTCGCAGTCGCAGTCGCAGTCGCAGTCGCAGTCGCAGTCGCAGCCGGTGCCCGTGCCGGGGCCGGGGCCGGAGCCGGGGCCGGGGCCGTGGCTGGAACCGGAGCCGGGGCCAGGCCCAGGGCAGACGGACGGCTTCGGGTCCGTCCTGCGAGGCGGCGGCTTCTTCTCCGACGGGCAGGAGCGGCCCGGGCGGCCGGAGTTGCAAGGGCGGCGACGGGGGGACGAGCAGGAGCCGCCGCCAGACGAGGCGCCGGCCCGGCTGCCGTGGCGGGAACGCTGGGGGCTCGCCCTGGAGGAGCGGCTGCCGGTGTGGCTGCGGGTGAGGTGCGGGATCGAGCCGAAGACCCTGGTGGCGCTCTGTGTGGTGCTGCTGGTCGCGGTGGGGTTCGCCGTGCACCACTTCTGGACCGGTCGCCCCCAGGGCGTCGCTGTCCCGAGCGCGCAGGAGGGCCCCTCGGGGCGCCCTCGAGAGGGCGGCGGCGCTTCTGCTGCACCGATCGCGGGCGGTGCCGCTCCCGGAGCCGGCGGCGCCGCGCGGGGCAAGCGGCTGGTGGTGGACGTCTCGGGGAAGGTACGCGAGCCGGGTGTGCAGCACCTGCCCGCGGGCTCCCGGGTGGCCGACGCGCTCGAGGCCGCCGGTGGGCTGCGCAAGGGCGCTGACCCCCGCGGACTGAACCGGGCGCGGCTGCTGGTGGACGGCGAGCAGATCGTGGTGGGCGCCCCGGGCGGGGCCGGTCCCGCCGCCGGTTCCGCGCCGGGGTCGGGCTCCCCGGCGGGTCCGGCCGCGGGTGGCACGGCCGGTTCGGGGAGCGCGAGCGGTGCCTCAGGGGCGCCGATCAGTCTCAGCTCGGCCACGGCGGAGGAGTTGCAGAAGTTGCCGGGCGTCGGACCCGTCCTGGCTCAGCACATCGTGGACTACCGCACGCAGCACGGCGGCTTCCGCTCGGTCGAGCAGCTTCAGCAGGTCAACGGCATCGGGGAGAAGCGGTTCGCGGACATCAAGCCCCAGGTGACGCCATGACCAGCTCGGGACCGGCAGCCGACCCCCGGGCCGGGCCTCCCCGGGCCGGGCCTTTCCGGGGTGTCGTGAGAGGGAACCGCGGTAGCTGGAATCCCAGGAGCGCCAATCCCGGGAACGGGGCGAGCCCTCGGGCCGGGGCGAACCCCAGAGCCGGGATGAACCCCCAGGCCGGGGCAGTGCGCGGTGCGCCTTCCGGCCCGGCGACGGACAGCGGGCGGCGGCCGGTGCGGGAGGAGCCGTCGGACCTGCGGCTGGTGCTGCCGGCCCTGGCGGCGTGGGCCGCAGCTGCCCTGGCGCTGGGCGCTTCGGCGAAGCATGCCGTGGTCGGGGTCGTGTTGTGCGGGATCGCAGGGCTGATGCTGCTGGGCTGGTCCGTGCGGGGCGGCGCCCCAGCAGCCTCGGCGTCGCGGAACGGGAGGCAAAACAGGAGGCCGAGAGGACTGCTGAGCGGGCCACAGGAGCCCGACGGCGGCGGCCCTCGGCGTGGAGCCCGGACACTGCTGGTCGGGGTGGCAGGCGCCCTGTTGTGCGCCGGGGCGGCCGGCGGCAGCGCGGCTTTGCACGCTGCCGACCTGCGCAGGGGGCCGTTACCCGGGCTGGCGGAGCGGCATGGGCGGGCGACCGTCGAGGTCACTGTCACAAAGGATCCGAGGGTGACGCGGCCCAGGACGCAGGGGGCTCGGCAGCTGCCCGGGATGGTGGTGGTTCCTGCCGAGGCGGTCGCGCTGGTGGCCGAGGACGGCGCGAGAACCCGGCTGCGTACGCCGGTGCTGCTCCTGGTCCGGCTGGAGCAGGAGGGTGCTGCGGAGCGCCCCGGGCGGGCGGCGGCCGACGCGTCGCGCGCCGCGTGGTTGCGGGTGCTGCCGTCGACCAGACTCCGGGTGCAGGCGGAGCCGGCGCCGCCCGCACCAGGCCGGAGCGGGGGCAGGGACGTTGCCGCGGTGCTGCGGGCGGGGCCAGGGCCGCCGCAGATCGTCGCCGGGCCGACCGCTGTGCAGCGGGTGGCGGGTGAGCTGCGGGCCGGGCTGCGCGAGGCGAGCGGGGGCCTCGACGGGGACGCGCGGGGGCTGTTGCCAGGGCTGGTGGTCGGGGACACCTCCAGGCTGAGCCCTCAGCTGGCCGACGCGTTCCGGGCGACGGACATGACGCACTTGCTGGCGGTGAGCGGGGCGAATCTCTCGGTGCTGCTGGTCGTTCTCATCGGGCCTCCGGGGCGTGCGCATCGCGCGGAGCGTGGGGGTCTCGCGCCCCGGCTCGGTCTCCCGTTGCGGGCGACCGCGGTGGTGGCGGCGCTGCTGACGCTGGGCTTCGTGGTGGTGTGCAGGCCGGAACCGAGCGTGCTGCGGGCTGCGGCGTGCGGACTGATCACCGTCTGGGCGATCGGCACCGGACGGCGGCGCTCGCTGCTGCCCGCGCTGGCAGCGGCGGTGTTGCTGCTGGTGTTCTACGACCCGTGGCTGGCACGGGACTTCGGGTTTCTGCTCTCCGTACTGGCCACGGCGTCCCTGCTGACGGTGGCGCCGCGGTGGTCGGAGGCGTTGCGGCGGCGCGGCTGCCCCGGCAGAGCAGCGGAGGCACTGGCAGCGGCGGCTGCGGCGCAGGCGGCTTGTGCGCCGGTGGTCGTGGTGCTGGCAGCGCACGTCAGCCTGGTGGCGGTGCCGTGCAATCTGCTGGCGGAGTTCGCCGTCGCGCCGGCCACGGTGCTGGGGTTCGCCGCGCTGGCGGCGGCACCGTTGGCCATGCCGGTGGCGAAGGGGCTCGCATGGCTGGCGAGTTGGCCGGTGCGGGCCATCGCGGGCATCGCACGCACGGGTGCCGGGCTACCGGGCGCCGAGATCGGCTGGCCCGGCACGTGGGCGGGTGCGCTGGGGTTCGCGGTTGTGCTGGCCGGGGTGTTGGTGGTGGCGGTGCGGTTGCGGTTGCCGCACCGGCCGTGGCTGTGTGCCGCCTGTGCGCTGGTCCTGCTGGTGGCGGTGCTGCGTCCGGTGCCGCTGGTGCGGCCGTTCACCGGGTGGCCCCCGGCGGGCTGGCGGATGGTGGCCTGCGATGTGGGGCAGGGGGATGCGCTGGTGCTGGCGGTGGACGGTGAGCGGGGCGGCGCGGGAGGGGCGGTCGTGGTGGACGTGGGGCCGGAGCCTGCCGCCGTGGACCGGTGTCTGCGCGAGCTGGGCGTGAGAAGGGTGCCGCTGGTAGTGCTGACCCACTTCCATGCCGATCACGTCGCGGGGCTTCCCGGGCTGCTGCGGGGGCGAAGTGTGGGGGAGATCCGGACGACCGGGCTGGCGGAGCCGCCGGACCAGGCGGAGTTCGTGCGCAGGACGGCCGGGCGCGCCGGAGTGCCGGTGCGGGCCTCGCACATGGGGGAGCGGCGGCGGGCCGGTGAGCTGCGCTGGGAGGTGATGTGGCCCGAGCCTCAGCCCTGGCCGCTGCCCCAGTCGTCACAGCGCTCCCTGTCGTCGCCCCAGCCACCGATGTCCCCGATGCCCGCGGGCGGCGGTACGGGCGAGGGCGAGGGGGCCAACGACGCGAGTGTCACACTGCTGGTCCGTACGGCGGGGCTCGGACTGTTCCTGCCCGGCGATCTCGAACCGGCGGCGCAGCAGGCACTGTTGGCGGCGCGGTCCGACCTGCCGAGGGTGGACGTGCTCAAGGTGGCGCACCACGGTTCGCGCTTCCAGGACCCGGAGTTGTTGCGGCGGCTCCGGCCGCGGGTGGCTCTGGTGTCGGCGGGCCGGGACAACCCGTACGGGCATCCGGCGCCCGAGACGTTGGGGGCGCTGGCTGCCGCCGGAGCCCTCGTGGCGCGGACGGACCGGAACGGCGCGCTGGCGCTGACGCGGCGTCCGGACGGCACCCCCGCCGTGGTGACCCAGCGCGGGAGACCCGGAACGGGGGAGCACACACCGCCGTCACCGGGTCCGGGCCCGGGGCATCGTGGCCCGCTTGCCGTCGGCCGCTGGCGGGTGCCCCCAGGCGGTGGCGGAGTCAGTCGCGTTCCAGCCAGCCGTCGTGGGCGGCGGCGAGGGAGTCCAGCAGGGCGAGGTCGTAGGCGGAGTGCGGGTCTTCGAGGACCACCAGCCATTGGGCGTCCTCGGCGTCGTCCTCCCCGGCGAGCGCTTCACGGACGAGTTCGGGTTCCTCGGCGAGCCCGAGGCGCAGTTCCAGCTGCGCTGCGACCTCCTCGGCCGCGTCCTTGTCGGGCAGCACCAGCACATGCCGTACGTCGTTCACCGGGGCATTCTCTCAACGGCGCCATGGCGGGCGGGGTACGCGGGGCGCTCGGGTGCCCGGGGGCGCTCCGGAGGGCGGCGGTGTCGGTGCGGCGTGGGATGCTGGTCGCGATGGCTGGGACGCGTAAGAAGACCTCGGACGATCCGCTCGCCCCCGTGACCGTGACGGTGGGGCAGGAGGAGCTGCTCGTCGAGCGTGCCGTGCGGGCCGTGATCGACGCCGCACGTGCCGCCGACGCCGACACGGACGTGCGGGAGCTGGCGCCCGGGGACCTGCAGCCCGGCACGCTGGCCGAGCTGACCAGTCCCTCGCTCTTCGCTGAGCGGAAGGTCGTCGTGGTGCGCGGGGCGCAGGACCTGGCGGCGGACACCGTCAAGGACGTGAAGGCGTATCTGTCCGCCCCGGTGGAGGAGATCACGCTCGTGCTGGTGCACGCGGGCGCGGCGAAGGGCAAGGGGCTGCTGGATGCGGCACGGAAGGCAGGCGCGCGCGAGGTCGAATGCCCCAAGATGACGAAGCCGGCCGACCGGCTGGCGTTCGTACGGGGGGAGTTCCGTTCGCTGGGCCGGTCGGCGACGCCGGAGGCGTGTCAGGCACTTGTGGACGCCATCGGCAGTGATCTGCGCGAGCTGGCCTCGGCGTGTGCGCAGCTCACCGCGGATATCGAGGGCACCATCGACGAGGCCGTAGTCGGGCGCTACTACACGGGCCGGGCTGAGGCGTCAAGCTTCACGGTCGCCGACCAGGCGGTCGAGGGGAAGGCCGCCGAGGCGCTGGAGACACTGCGCTGGGCCGTCGCCACCGGGGTCGCGCCGGTGCTGATCACCAGTGCACTGGCCCAGGGGGTGCGGGCCATCGGCAAGCTGGCCGGGGCCCCGCGCGGGGCCCGCGCGGGCGACCTGGCGCGTGAGCTGGGCATGCCCCCGTGGAAGATCGACCGGGTGCGGCAGCAGATGCGCGGCTGGACGCCGGACGGGGTGGCCGCCGCGCTGCGGGCCGTCGCCGAGGCGGACGCGGCTGTCAAGGGAGGCGGGATGGATCCCGAGTACGCGCTGGAGAAGGCGGTCGTCACCATCGCCGGTGCCGCCCGCTCCCGCTGAGCGCCCCGCCTCCCGCTTTCGCTGAGCGCCCTCGCCCTCGCTCCCGCCTCCGCCCCCGCGTCCCAGGTCCGCACGCCCGGCCCTCCCTCCAGGGCGGAGCCCCAGGCGCGAAGCTCTCTCCCTCCCGGTCTCTCCCGCTGTCCCTTCAGGGCGCACCTCCCCACGGCGAAGGACCGCACGGCGAAGGCCCCGCCCGGAGCCCTGGGGAAGGGCTCGGGACGGGGCCTCGCTTCGTACTGTGTGGTGCGCCGCACCCGCGTGGCGAACGCAGGCCGCGTGCGGCGCGCTGTCTCAAGCGGTTGCCCGGACGTACGGCGGATGAGAGAGGGCCCGCCTCACAACGTCCGAGCGGTCCGAAGACCGACGAGCTGAGAGAGAAGCTGCAAGCTGAGAGAGAAGCTGCAAGCTGAGAGAGAAGCTGCAAGAAGAAGGAAGAGAGTGGTCAGCCCTTGAGGGAGGCCACCTGCTTGGCCAGCGCCGCCTTCTTGTTGGCGGCGTTGTTCTTGTGCAGCACGCCCTTGCTGGCGGCCTTGTCGAGCTTCCGGGCCGCGTTCCGCTGGGCCTCGAGCGCCTTCTCGGCGTCACCGGCGGCCACGGCCTCGCGGGTGCGACGGATCGCGGTCTTCAGCTCGGACTTCACGGCCTTGTTGCGCTGCCGTGCCTTCTCGTTGGTCTTGATCCGCTTGATCTGGGACTTGATGTTCGCCACGAATGAGCCTTTGCGGTTCGGAGTTTCAAACGCCGGTGCCAGCAGGCACCGTCCAGTGCCATAAGGCACAGTCGCTCAGGCTACCAGCCGGGGTACCGGCCCTCCCAATCCGGTCGGTACCGCGCGCGCATGGGACCATGGGATACGACACACCGTCTCGACCACCGGCTCGACGGGGCCCCACCGGCTCCCGAACGCGTCCGGGACCGCCCCCGCGAGGGCGTACCCGCGCGACCGTACCGGGACGGGCGAGACCCCGCCGCAAGACCCGACAGCCCAAACCGACAGGCCAGAACCGACAGGACACTGCGTGCCCGCGACCCCAACGAACGCGCCGGAGCCGAGCCGTACCGACCCGGCGCTGATCCGTAACTTCTGCATCATCGCGCACATCGACCACGGCAAGTCCACGCTTGCCGACCGGATGCTCCAGCTGACCGGCGTCGTGGACAAGAGGCAGATGCGTGCGCAGTACCTCGACCGTATGGACATCGAGCGCGAGCGGGGCATCACGATCAAGTCCCAGGCCGTGCGGATGCCCTGGGCGCCCACCGACGATCCGGACACCCCGCACGTCCTGAACATGATCGACACCCCGGGGCACGTTGACTTCACCTACGAGGTCTCCCGCTCGCTGGCGGCGTGCGAGGGCTGCATTCTGCTGGTCGACGCAGCGCAGGGGATCGAGGCGCAGACCCTCGCCAACCTCTATCTGGCGATGGAGCACGACCTCACGATCATCCCCGTGCTCAACAAGATCGACCTGCCCGCGGCCCAGCCCGAGAAGTTCGCGGCCGAGCTGGCGCACCTCATCGGCTGTGAGCCGGAGGAGGTGCTGCGGGTCTCCGCGAAGACCGGCGAGGGCGTCGAGGAGCTGCTGGACCAGGTCGTACGCCAGGTCACCCCGCCGACCGGGAACGCGGAAGCGCCGGCCCGCGCGATGATCTTCGACTCGGTCTACGACGCGTACCGCGGTGTCGTCACGTACATCAAGGTCGTCGACGGCATGCTCAGCAAGCGCGAGCGGATCCGGATGATGTCCACCGGCGCCACCCACGAGCTGCTGGAGATCGGCGCCAACTCGCCGGAGATGACGCCCGCCGACGGGCTGGGCGTGGGCGAGGTCGGCTATCTGATCACCGGCGTGAAGGACGTCCGCCAGTCCAAGGTCGGTGACACGGTCACGCTCCTCGCCAAGGGCGCCGAGCAGCCGCTGCCCGGCTACAAGGACCCCAAGCCGATGGTGTTCTCGGGGCTCTATCCGCTGGACGGCTCCGACTACCCCGAACTGCGCGACGCGCTGGACAAGCTGCTGCTCAACGACGCGGCGCTCACCTACGAACCGGAGACCTCGGCGGCGCTGGGGTTCGGTTTCCGGGTGGGGTTCCTGGGGCTGCTGCATCTGGAGGTGATCCGGGAGCGGCTGGAGCGCGAGTTCGGTCTCGATCTGATCGCCACGGCGCCGAACGTGATCTACCGCGTCGAGATGGAGGACGGCACCGAGCATCTGGTGACCAACCCGAGCGAGTTCCCGACCGGGAAGATCGCCACGGTGCACGAGCCGGTGGTACGGGCCACGCTGATCGCGCCCAGCGAGTTCATCGGCGCGATCATGGAGCTGTGCCAGTCGCGGCGCGGCAGTCTGCAGGGCATGGACTATCTGTCCGAGGAGCGGGTGGAGCTGCGCTACACGCTGCCGCTGGCGGAGATCGTCTTCGACTTCTTCGACGCGCTGAAGTCGAAGACCCGCGGCTACGCCTCCCTGGACTACGAGCCCACCGGTGAGCAGACGGCCGATCTGGTCAAGGTCGACATCCTGCTGCAGGGCGACAAGGTGGACGCGTTCTCCGCGATCGTCCACAAGGAGAAGGCGTACGCGTACGGCACCCGGATGGCCAACAAGCTGCGCGAGCTGATCCCACGGCAGCAGTTCGAGGTGCCCATCCAGGCGGCCATCGGCGCCCGCGTCATCGCCCGCGAGACGATCCGCGCCATCCGCAAGGACGTGCTCGCCAAGTGCTACGGCGGTGACATCTCCCGGAAGCGGAAGCTGCTGGAGAAGCAGAAGGAAGGCAAGAAGCGGATGAAGGTCGTCGGACGGGTGGAGGTGCCGCAGGAGGCGTTCATCGCGGCGCTGTCCTCCGACGACAGTGCAGGCGACGCGAAGGCCAAGAAGTAGCCCCGCACCTTTTCCGTATTTGCGGCGACCCGTCTTCCCTTTTGCGGCGACCCGTCGCGACAGCGCTCAGCAGCGGCCCCCTTACGTAGTGGCAGACCCCTTACGTAAGGGGGCCGCTGCCTTTACTCTGATCACTGCCCAGTAGTTACTCGTGAGTCAATAAGCGAGTCGACGGCGCACGCCCCCACACGCCGTGCGCCCTTCACAAGCTCCACAAGCCCACACCCCCACGAGGCGTTCGAGCCCCACAATTCGAGCCCCCACAAGCAGGACGCAGCCCCCACAGACGCAACCAGCCAGACGCAACAGCCAGACGCAACCCAGCAGGACGACAAGCAGGACGCGGGTCCCGGAGGATGTCGTGAGCGACACACAGTCCCTGATCGAGAACCGGCCGCCTTCCGTGGCGACGCTCTTCCTGGAGCGGGTCGAGGCGACCCCCGACGCGGAGGCGTACCGCTATCCGGTGATCCGGCCCGCCGACGAGAGCGAGGGGCCCGACGAGTGGCGCTCCTACAGCTGGCGGGAAGCGGCCGAACGGGTCTATTCGATCGCGGCGGGACTGATGGACCTCGGCGTGCGCCCCGAGGAACGCGTCGGCATCGCTTCCGGCACCCGGATCGAGTGGATCCTCTCCGACCTGGGCATCCTCTGTGCCGGCGCGGCCACGACCACCGTCTACCCCAGCACCAACGCCTCCGAGACCGCCTACATCCTCGCCGACTCCGACAGCCGGGTACTGATCGCCGAGGACGCCACCCAGCTGGCGAAGGTCCGCGAGCACCGGGACGAGCTGCCGGACCTCGCACATGTGGTGCTCATCGACGGTGAGCCCACCGAGGAGGACGCCGAGGGCGGCTGGGCGCTGAGCTTCGCCGAGCTGGAACGGCGGGGGGCCGCGTACCGGGAGAAGCACCCGGAGGCCGTCACCGAGACGGTGGCTGGACTGCGCTCCGACCAGTTGGCGACGCTGATCTACACCTCCGGTACGACGGGAAAGCCGAAGGGCGTCCGGCTGGCGCAGGACGCCTGGTCGTACATGGCCCGCGCGGTTCCGCAGTCAGGTCTGCTGAACGAGGACGACGTGCAGTACCTGTGGCTGCCGCTGGCGCACGTCTTCGGCAAGATGCTGATCTCCGTGCAGATCGACTCGGGGCACGTCATCGCCGTGGACGGCAGAGTTGACAAGATCATCGAGAATCTGCCGGTCGTGCAGCCGACGAAGATGTGCGCGGTGCCGCGGATCTTCGAGAAGGTCTACAACGGTGTCGCGCAGAAGGCGCGCGCCGGGGGTGCCGCCAAGTACAAGATCTTCCAGTGGGCGGCCGAGGTCGCCCGCGAGTACGCGCGGACGATGCAGGACAACCAGCGCCGCACCGGTGTTGCCGATGTGCCCACCGGTCTCAAGGTCAAGCACGCCTTCGCCGACCGGCTCGTCTACAGCAAGCTGCGGGAGGCGTTCGGGGGCCGGATGGTCGGCTGTGTGTCCGGCTCCGCAGCGCTCGCCCCCGACCTCGGCTACTTCTTCGCCGGCGCGGGCATCCCGGTGCTGGAGGGCTACGGCCTCACCGAGTCGTCGGCGGCCAGCTTCTGCAACCGCACCGAGAACTTCCGTACCGGCACCGTGGGCAAGCCGTTCGCCGGTACCGAGGTGCGGATCGCGGACGACGGCGAGATCCTGCTGCGCGGCCCCGGCATCATGCAGGGCTACCACGGGCTGCCGGAGAAGACCGCCGAAGTCCTGGAGGAGGACGGCTGGTTCCACACCGGCGACATCGGTGAGCTGTCCGACGACGGCTATCTGCGGATCACCGACCGCAAGAAGGACCTGATCAAGACATCCGGCGGCAAGTACATCGCGCCTGCCGAGGTGGAGGGCCAGTTCAAGGCGATCTGTCCATACGTCTCCAACATCCTGGTGCACGGCGCGGGCCGCAACTACTGCACAGCGCTCATCACGCTGGACGAGCCCGCCATCACGGCCTGGGCGGAGGACCACGAGGAGCTCAAGGGCAAGCCCTACGCCGACGTGGTCACCTCCGAACAGGTGCGCGCACTGGTGGACGGCTACGTCGAGCAGCTCAACGCGGGGCTGCAGCGCTGGCAGACGATCAAGAAGTTCCGGATCCTCCCCCGTGACCTGGACATCGAGCACGGCGAACTGACGCCGAGCCTGAAGATGAAGCGTCCGGTGGTGGAGAAGGAGTTCGGCGACCTGATCGAGGAGATGTACGAGGGCGCGCGCGAGCGCTGACGTACGGGCACCGGCGCACGGGCTGGACGGGCGGACGGGCGAAGGCTTCGCCGCGACGGGGAGCTCCGCCCTGATGGGGTCCAGCCCTCTCCACCGACGCGCCTCAGCTGCCCCGCAGTTCGTCCAACGCCTCCGCCAGTGCCGCGACTTCGCGGGCCAGCCGGGTGGTGTCGGGGGTGCCGCCGGCCGCCAGGTGGCTCTCCACAGCTGCCAGGCGGCCGGCGAAGTCGTCCAGCCGGTGCCGCTCCTCCTCGCGCAGCTGCCGTAACTCGCGGTTTTTGCGGTGCAGATCGAGGAAGACGGCCACCTTGGTGCGCAGCACCCACGGGTCGAACGGTTTGGTCAGATAGCCGACGGCTCCTGTGGCGTAGCCGCGGTACGCGTACCCGGTGTCCTGCGCCGTCTCGGCTCCGGTCAGAAAGATGACCGGGATGTCCTGGGTCCGCTCGCACCGTTTGATCCGCTGCGCTGTCTCGAAACCGTCCATCCCCGGCATCACCACGTCCAGCAGAATCAGCGCGAACTCCTGCCGCAGCAGCGCCCGCATCGCTTCTTCCCCCGACCGCGCCCGTACCAGCGGCACCTGGAGCACGCCCAGCACGGCCTCCAATGCGACGAGATTGTCCTCCATGTCGTCGACGAGCAGAATGCCGGCTTCCTGGGTGGTGGCGCCGGTACGCCCTGGGGATTCTGTGGTCATCGCCGCCCCGTTGGCTCTTGTGGTTCTGGCCGGTCACCCGGTCACGTGCCGGTGAAGGCGGCGGTGACGGAAAGCGCGTGCCGATCGCGAACCGATCGCCGATCGCGGATCGGGACAAGGGACCGAGGAAGGCGAGCAGAGTACCCGGCGGCTGACCGATGTCAACCGTTCAGGGACGGAAACGGCGGTGTTCGGCCACGATTTCCATGACTCGGCGCGTATGACCGGGCTCCTTCTGTCACTCTTGCTCTACCGCGCCGAGCGCGGTGACCGAACGACCGGGGGGAGTGCCCGGGAACGCCCGGGGAGGGGTGCGATGAACAGCGCGCACGAGGCGGACAGCACGGAGCCTGACAGCACGGAGCCGGACCGTGCACATCCGGGACGTACAGACCGGGACAACACAGGCCCGGACAGGGCGGCGGCGCCCGCAGCACCGGCAGCTGCCTTACGGGCCGAGGGCGAGATGCCGCACACCGTCCGCACCGAACTGCCCGCCAACCCGCTCGCGGCGGCGGCAGCCCGTGGCTTCACCCGGGTGGCGCTGGGCAGATGGCACGTCGGCGGTGACGCGGCCGAGGACACGGTGCTGCTGGTCAGCGAACTGGTCACCAACGCCGTCGTGCACGCGGGTACCTCGGTCGAGCTGGAGTGCCGCTACGCCGCCGGGGTCGTCTACGCGGAGGTCGCCGACCGGCACCCGGCCCGGCGGGTGGCCGCGCACGGCCAGGAGGGCCACGGCCACGGTCTGCAGCTGGTCGGCGCACTCGCCAAGGAGTGGGGCATCAGCTACCGCAGGGGCCGCAAGACCGTGTGGTTCCAACTCGGTCCGGCTCCTCAGCCCCTCGAACTCGTTGACGAGCCCCTTTCGGGGGAAACCCTCCCCACGGACCCGGCGTCCACGCGCTGCGCCGAGTCCCCCGACGCGCCACCCTCCGCCGTCCACCCGTACGCCTACCGCGAGTGGACGGACAGCGGCGCGCTCTGCTTCCTCGCCGAGGCGTCCGACCTGCTGGCCGGGCACACCGACGAGGACAAGGTCGCCTCGCTCGCCGGGCAGTTGATGGTGCCGCGGTTCGCCGACTGGTGCGCCGTATGGCTGTGGGACGGCGCACGCTCCCGGCTGCCGCGGCTGGCCCGGGTGTGGCACGCGCAGGAGAGCCGCATCGAGGCGCTGCGCGCCGAACTCGCCGGTGAGGCGCCCGTCGCCGGGTCCCGCGTACTGCCTGGCCAGGCCGCCGGCTGGCGGTGGCCCGCCGCTGCCGCGACCGGCAGTGGCAGCGGCGCATCGGTGCTGTGCGACCTGGTCGTCGGCGGCCGCCGGGTCGGGACGCTGGTGATGGGCCGGGCCGGGCTGCTGCGGATACCGGACGAAGTGATGGGCCTGGTCGAGGACTTCGCCCGCAGGGTGGCGCTCGCCGTGCTCTCCGCGCGCCGTTACACGCTGCAGGCCAACATCAGCCGGATTCTCCAGCGCGGGCTGCTGCCCAGCGAGGAGATGCGCATACCGGGCCTCGACACCGCGCTCGTCTACGAGCCCGCGGGTGAGGGCGCCTGGGCGGGCGGCGACTTCTACGACCTGCTGCGGCTGTCCGACGGCCGCTGGCGCTTCGCGCTCGGCGACGTGTGCGGCAACGGCCCGGAGGCCGCCGTGGTCACCGGGCTGGCCCGCCCGGTGCTGCGGCTGCTGGCCAGGGAGGGCCACTCCGTGCCCGAGACCCTGGACCGGCTCAACCGCGAGGTGGGCGAGCAGGCGCGGTTCCTCTCCGTCGTCTACGGCGAACTGGCCTTTCACGACGGGCTGGTGGACTGCACGCTCACCTGCGCCGGGCACCCGCTGCCGCTGGTACGGGACGCGTCCGGCGGCGTACGGACGGCGGCGCGCCCGCAGTTGCTCCTCGGTGTCGCGCAGCAGGTCGGCTACGAGTGCCAGTCCTTCACGCTGCACCCCGGCGACACGCTGCTGTGCGTCACCGACGGGGTGACCGAACGCCGCTGCGGCCGGCGGTTCTTCGACGACGGCGACGGCCTCGCGACCCGCTTCGCCGGCTGTGCGGGGCTGGACGCGGGCGGTACGGCCGAACGGCTGCGCCGCGAGGTGTACGACTTCGCACCGGAACTGCCCGCCGACGACCTGGCCATGCTGGTGCTGCGCGTACCTGAGCGGGCCGAGGCCGCGCTCGACGGCTGACCCGGCCCGGCCGGCCGGAGCCCGTACCGGACCCGCTCAGTCCACCAGCTCCCTGACCACCGCGTCCGCCAGCAGCCGGCCCCGCAGCGTCAGCACCGCGCGCCCCTCCTCGTACGGGCCCGGCTCCAGCAACCCCTCCTCACGGGCCCGCGCGGCGGCCTCGGCCCCCTGCGGAGCGAGCAGCGGGAGCGGGCAGCCCTGGCGCAGCCGCAGCTCCAGCAGGATCCGCTCGATACGCCGGTCCTCCGCGGTCAGCAGCTCCCGCCCCGCACCGGGCGAGCGGCCCTCGGCCAGGGCCTGTGCGTAGGCGGCTGGATGCTTGACGTTCCACCAGCGGACCCCGCCGATGTGGCTGTGCGCGCCGGGGCCCGCGCCCCACCAGTCGGCGCCCGTCCAGTACAGCTCGTTGTGCCGGCACCGGGCCGCCGCGTCCCCGGCGACCGCCCAGTTGGAGACCTCGTACCACTCCATACCGGCCGCCGCCAGCCGCTCCTCGGCGATCAGATAGCGGTCCGCGTGCACATCGTCGTCGGTCATCGGCACCTCGCCCCGCCGGATGCGCCGGGCGAGCTGGGTGCCCTCCTCCACGATGAGCGCGTACGCCGAGATGTGCTCCGGGCCCGCGCCGAGTGCGGCGTCCAGGGAGGCCCGCCAGTCCTCGTCGCTCTCGCCCGGGGTGCCGTAGATCAGATCGAGGTTCACATGCCGGAAGCCCGCCTTCCGCGCCTCGGCGACGCACTCCTCGGGCCGCCCGGGGGTGTGCGTACGGTCCAGCACCCGCAGCACGTGCGCGCGGGCGCTCTGCATACCGAACGACACCCGGTTGAAGCCCGCCTCCCGCAGCTCGCCGAGGTAGGCCGCGTCCACCGACTCCGGGTTCGCCTCGGTGGTGATCTCGGCGTTCGCGGCCAGCCCGAACTCGTCCCCGATCGCCGCCAGCATCCGGCCCAGCTCTGCTGCGGGGAGCAGGGTGGGGGTGCCGCCGCCGACGAACACCGTCTCGACCCGGCGCGGATCGTCGCCGAGCACCCGGCGGGCCAGCCGGATCTCCTCGACCACCTGTTCCGCGTACCGCTCGCGGGAGGTTCCGCCCAGCTCGGTGGCGGTGTAGGTGTTGAAGTCGCAGTAGCCGCAGCGGGTGGCGCAGTACGGCACGTGCAGATAGAAGCCGAGCGGCCGGTCGCCGGCCCCGTCGAGGGCGTGTGCGGGCAGCGAGCCGTCACCGGGTACGGGCTCACCATCGGGAAGTGCGGAGGGCATGCTTTCCATTGTCCGGCACCCCCGCGGGTACTCCTGTCGGTGTGCGCGCTGTCACAGGGGTTGGCTACGCTGAGTGCGTATGTGAATGCAGCGGCCGCCCGGGGGGGCTGGAGTGACCATCAGGCTGGAACGGATGGATGCCCACGTGACGGAGTCCCGGGCCATAGAGACCTTCGAGGAACTGGACGTACCGGAGGGCTTCAAGGCCGAGCTGCTGTGGGGGGAAATCGTGATGACGGCGGGGCAGGATCTGGTCCACAACGAGATTGTCGAGGCCGTGGCGGACCAGCTCCCCCGCAAGCGGTGGAAGCGGCTCCAGACCCAGGACGTCGCCCTCCTCGCCCAGACGAGCGAGCCCCAGCCGGATCTCGTGGTGCTCCCGCGTGACGCCGGCCCGGCGTCGGGCAGGCTGATGCCCCCCGAGGAGATCACCCTCCTCCTGGAGGTCGTCTCCAAGACGAGCAAGCTGCGGGACTACGTCACCAAGCGCACGCTCTACGCGGCAGGCGGTGTCCCCGGATACCTGATCATCGACCCCTTCAAGGGCGAGTGCGTCCTGCTCACCGAACCGGCAGGCAAGGGTGAGGAGGCCGACTACCGGGTGCAGCGCCGGGCGCGATTCGGTGAGTCGCTTCCGCTCGACCTCCTCGGGGTGAAGCTGGAGACCGAGGAGTTCCAGACCCTCCCCGTCAAGCAGTCGGAGAAGCCGGAGCAGTGACGAAGTCGATCAGCTCCTCCACCCGGCCCAGCAGCGCGGGCTCCAGGTCCTTGTAGGAGCGCACCCGGCCCAGCAGTTGCTGCCAGGCGGCGCCGGTGTGCTCCGGCCAGCCCAGGGCCCGGCAGACGCCGGTCTTCCAGTCCTGGCCGTGCGGTACGCGCGGCCAGGACCGGATGCCCGCCGACGCCGGCTTCACGGCCTCCCAGATGTCGATGAAGGGGTGCCCCACCACCAGCACGTGGTCGCCGCCGACCTGGGCTGCGATCCGCGACTCCTTCGAGCCGGGGACCAGATGGTCCACCAGTACGCCGAGCCGGGCGTCGGGGCCCGGCGCGAAGCTCTCCACGACGGCGGGCAGATCGTCCACGCCCTCCAGATACTCCACGACCACCCCCTCGATCCGCAGATCGTCGCCCCACACCTTCTCGACCAGCTCGGCGTCATGCCGCCCCTCGACATAGATCCGGCCCGCCCGTGCCACCCGGGCCCGCGCACCGGGCACCGCGATGGAGCCGGAAGCCGTCAGCCGCGGCCCGGCCCCCGGGGCGTTTGCGCGGGGGCGTACGAGTGTCACCGTCCGCCCCTCCAGCAGGAAGCCCGCCGTCGTCATCGGGAAGACCCGGTGCTTGCCGAAGCGGTCCTCCAGCGTGACCGTCGGCCCCTCGGCCGTCTTCTCACAGAGCACGACCGCTCCGCAGAACCCGGTGCTGACCTCCTCCACTACCAGATCCGGCTCGGCGGCCACCTCGGGCACGGTCCGAGCCCGCTTCCACGGGGGAGTCAGATCCGGGTTGTCGTATCGGCTACGCATGAGTGCCTGTCCTGGGTTACGCGGGGAGGTCTTCGGCTCGGCTGGGGGTCCGGGGGTTATCCCCCGGAGTAAGGGGCCATGGGGGAGTCAGATCCGGGTTGTCGTAACGGTCGTAGCGGCTGCGCATGCGCACATTCTGCTACGTGCCGTCCGACGCGAACCGCCGCACCAGCTCCTCCCGTTGTGCCCGTACGAACGCCGCGTCCACCAGCGCCCCGTGCCCCGGGACGTACACCGCGTCCTCGCCGCCCAGCGCCAGCAGCCGGTCCAGTGCGGCGGGCCAGCGGGAGGGATGGGCGTCGGCGCCGGCCTGCGGGGCGCCGGACTCCTCGACCAGATCGCCACAGAAGACGACGTCCGGGCTGCCCGGCACCAGCACCGCCAGGTCGTGCTCGGTGTGCGCGGGGCCGACGTTGAGCAGTACGACCTCGCGCCCGCCCAGGTCGAGGGTCAGCTGTCCGCTGACCGGATGGTGCGGGCGCACCAGCACATCCGCCGCCTCCCCGGCCTCGTCCTCCAGCAGGCCGTGCGCCACGGCGTCGTCCCGCAGCAGATCCGTACTGCGGGACAGCAGTTCGCTGACGCCGACCGCCGCGTACACCTCGGCGCCGGCGAAGACGGCCGTGCCGAAGATGTGGTCGAAGTGCGGGTGGGTCAGGACCACCCGCGTCACCCGGCGCCCCAGCAGCGCGGTCACCTCGGCGCGGATCTCGGCGCCTTCCAGCAGCGAGGAGCCGGTGTCGATCAGCAGCGCCTCCCGCTCGCCGCCGACTACGCCGACCGTCGCGTCCCACTGGGGCAGTCTGCGCCGCAGCACTCCGGGCGCGATCCGCTCCCAGCGCTCCTCCCAGCGCCGGTCGTCGGCCGGTGAATCGTGCCTCGCGTCTTTACCGAACGGCTGCATACGACGACGCTAGCGGCAGCCCGGCCACCGCGCTTCCGGCCGCGCGGGAGCAGCGTCGCCGCCGCGGGGGCGCGGTACGGTCGGGCCTGCGATCAGGCGGCCCTTGCCCTGGCCGTGGTGACCGGCCGTACACTGGCTCAGGGACTTGGCACTCAGGCACGAAGAGTGCCAGAGACCGCCAGGGGAATCGGGCTCCAGACCAGCGGCCGGACGGGAGGTGTGCGCCTTGCTCAGCGAGCGTCGACTTGAAGTCCTCCGCGCCATCGTCCAGGACTACGTGGGCACGGAGGAGCCGGTGGGTTCGAAGGCCCTCACGGAACGGCACAACCTGAAGGTGTCCCCGGCCACTGTCCGCAACGACATGGCCGCGCTGGAGGAGGAGGGCTACATCGCCCAGCCGCACACCAGCGCGGGCCGGATCCCCACCGACAAGGGATACCGCCTCTTCGTCGACAAGCTCGCCGGAGTCAAGCCGCTGTCGTCGCCCGAGCGGCGCGCCATCCAGAACTTCCTGGAGGGCGCCGTCGATCTCGACGACGTCGTGGGCCGTACGGTGCGGCTGCTCGCCCAGCTCACCCGGCAGGTCGCGGTGGTGCAGTACCCGTCGCTGACCCGCTCGACGGTGCGGCATGTGGAGCTGCTGGGGCTGGCGCCCGCGCGGCTGATGCTGGTGCTGATCACCGACACAGGCCGCGTCGAGCAGCGGATGATCGACTGCCCGGCGCCGATCGGCGAGACGGTGCTGGCCGATCTGCGCGCCCGGCTCAACAGCCGGGTGGTCGGCCAGCGCTTCACCGAGGTCCCGTCCCTGGTGCAGGACCTGCCCGAGGCGTTCGACGCCGACGACAGAGGCTCGATCCAGACAGTGCTGGCCACGTTGCTGGAGACCCTGGTCGAGGAGACCGAGGAGCGGCTGATGATCGGCGGAACCGCCAATCTGACCCGCTTCGGGCACGATTTCCCGCTCACCATCCGGCCCGTACTGGAGGCGCTGGAGGAGCAGGTCGTCCTGCTGAAGCTGCTCGGAGAGGCCAAGGACCCCGGCATGACCGTACGAATCGGGCACGAGAACCAGCATGAGGGACTGAGTTCCACATCGGTGGTCTCGGTCGGCTACGGTTCGGGCGACGAAGCGGTCGCCAAGCTCGGCGTGGTCGGACCGACCCGCATGGACTACCCCGGAACGATGGGAGCTGTACGCGCAGTGGCACGGTACGTCGGACAGATCCTGGCGGAGTCATAAGTGGCGACGGACTACTACGCGGTCCTCGGCGTGCAGCGTGACGCCTCGCAGGACGAGATCAAGAAGGCGTTCCGCAGACTCGCGCGCGAGCTACACCCGGACGTCAACCCGGACCCGAAGACCCAGGAGCGGTTCAAGGAGATCAACACCGCTTACGAGGTGCTCTCGGACCCGCAGAAGAAACAGGTCTACGACCTGGGCGGGGACCCGGCCTCGGGCGCGGCGGGCGGCGGCGCCGGCGGCTTCGGCGCGGGCTTCGGCAACTTCAGCGACATCATGGACGCCTTCTTCGGCACGGCGGCACAGCGCGGGCCGCGCTCGCGCACCCGCCGCGGCCAGGACGCCATGATCCGGCTGGACATCGACCTGGAAGAAGCCGCCTTTGGCACCACGAAGGACATCCAGGTCGACACCGCCATCGTCTGCGGCACCTGCAACGGTGACGGTGCGGCGCCCGGCACCTCGGCGCAGACCTGCGACATGTGCCGCGGCCGGGGCGAGGTCTCCCAGGTCACCCGGTCCTTCCTGGGCCAGGTCATGACCTCCCGGCCGTGCCCCCAGTGCCAGGGCTTCGGCACCGTGGTGCCCACCCCCTGCCCGGAGTGCGCGGGCGACGGCCGGGTGCGTTCGCGGCGCAGCCTCACGGTGAAGATCCCCGCCGGTGTCGACAACGGCACCCGCATCCAGCTCGCGGGCGAGGGCGAGGTCGGCCCGGGCGGCGGGCCCGCCGGTGACCTTTACGTGGAGATCCACGAGAACGCCCACCCCGTCTTCCAGCGCCGCGGCGACGATCTGCACTGCACCGTCACCATCCCCATGACGGCCGCGGCTCTCGGCACGAAGGTGCCGCTGGAGACGCTGGACGGGATGGAGGAGGTCGACATCCGTCCCGGCACCCAGTCGGGGCAGTCCATCCCGCTGCACGAGCGCGGCATCACCCACCTGCGCGGGGGCGGTCGCGGCCAGTTGATCGTCCACGTCGAGGTGACGACGCCGACGAAGCTGGAGCCGGAGCAGGAGGAACTCCTGCGCCGCCTGGCCAAGCTGCGGGGTGAGGAACGGCCTACGGGCCAGTTCCAGCCGGGTCAGCAGGGGTTGTTCTCGCGGTTGAAGGACGCCTTCAACGGCCGGTGAGGGGCTGGCTGTGTGGTCCGGCCGGGGGTTCGGGGGTTGGCCCCCGGTGGGTGGGGGTCAGCCGGGTCAGCAGGGGTTGTTCTCGCGGTTGAAGGACGCGTTCAACGGCCGGTGAGGGGCTGGCTGTGTGGTCCGGCCGGGGGTTCGGGGGTTGGCCCCCGGTGGGTGGGGTCAGCCTGGGCAGCAGGGGTTGTTCT
>NZ_JADKMA010000118.1 GCF_017676365.1 Streptomyces oryzae | reverse complement strand
GGGCTGGGCCGGGTCCGCGCGCGGTCAGGGGACGGCGGGGTTCTGGGCCTTGCGGAGCAGTTTGCGTACGTGGCGGGTGAGGCGGCTGTTCTCCCCGGTGACGGCGATGAGCATGCCGAGGAGCTGTTTGCCCAGGGCGAGGCGGGTGGCGGCGTCGGTGATTTCACTCCAGTGCCGTACCGCTCGCTGGGCGCTGGCCCGGGTGATGCCGTGGTGCATGCCCCACGCTGCCCCTTGCAGCTGGATGACGTGCAGGTCCCAGTGGGTCGCCGCGGCCGGGTCGCCCTGCAGCCGGGCGATCCAGCCGCGCAGTTCCCGGATGCTGATGGTGTGGGTGTGTGCGTGGCCGTAGGTGGTGGTGGCTTCCTGGTCCAGGCGTTCGGCCTGGATAGCGGCCCATGCCAGGCGCTTCGGGTCGTGCGGTGGTGCGAAAGTCGCGGTGATGGCCGCGACGCGCTCCCGGTATTCCTCCGGAGGCGGCGGGGGATGCTCAGCGCCTGCGCTTGCCCCCGCCCCTGCGGGAGTGAGGGCGGGGTAGGCGTGGGACTGTCCGTCCGGCCGCCGGCCGGCGGCCGGAGCGGCGGCTTCCTCACCGGCCCAGAACTGCGCGGAGACCAGGCCCCAGGGGGCGAACTGCGGTTCTTGCGTCACAGCTTCACTCCGTGTTTGCGCAGGAAGGCGGCTGGGTCGATGTCGGAGCCGTACTCCGGGCCGGTGCGGATCTCAAAGTGCAGGTGCGGGCCGGTCACATTGCCGGTGGCACCGGAGAGCCCGATCTTCCGCCCGCCTTTGACATGCTGGCCGGCGGAGACAGAGATCCTCGAGAGATGGGCGTACTGGCTGTAGGTGCCGTCCTGGTGCCGGATGACGACCTGATTACCGTAGGCCCCGCCCTTGCCCGCCGTCTGGACCGTGCCAGGCCCGGCCGCCTTGACAGGCGTCCCGGTCGGAACAGTGAAATCGATACCGGTGTGCATGCCACTGGACCAGGAACCGCCACGCTGGTGATAAGGGGTCCCCAGCGGCCCATCAGCAGGACGGGTCCATCCGGACGTGGACAACTTGCCGTCCGGGCCGGTCAGCCTCGCGACGTTACCCATGATGATCTTCACATAGTTGTACGTCTGCCCCTTCGCGAAGGACGCGGGGGGCACTCCCCGGTACTGCTCCACCCGGCCCCAGCCGGCGTTGTAACCAGCCAGAGCCAACTCGATGGGACTCCCGCTGTACTCAGGATGCTTCTTCGCCGTGGCCAGCAACTTGCACATCATCCGACCCTGAGCCGGTATCGCATCCTCCGGATCAAGAGGATCCTTCCTCCCATCCTTGTTACCGTCCACACCCGCACCCTTGTGACCGTCCTTGCCATACCACGTCCCCGGCATGAACTGCGCTATCCCCAACGCACCCGCCTCACTCACACCAGGGTCGGCCTGGAAGCCCGACTCCTGCTGCAGTTGGGCGGCCAGGACGCCTGCCGGGAGCCCGGCCTTGCAGTCGTCGGCGGCCTTCTGGATCAGTCCGGCGTAGGCGGCCGGCACGCCGTTCTTGCCGACCTTGAGTGAGCCTGCCGTCAGCTCGGCGCCGCCTCCGCCGCCTCCGTCGTCATCGGAGATCACCAGGAGGAGCACGAGTCCGAACGCGATGGCGAAGACGGCCGCGACCACGCCGCCGACTGTTTGCAGAATGCGAATGCTGCTCAAACGGCCGTCCCCCCTGAGCGGTTGAGCGGTGACCCTCGGCACCGCGTGCATTCCCGCCGACGGGGAATCGCCTGGACCGCGGTCCGATCGGCACACATTCTCACACCGGTTTTGGGCAGCTATCAGAAGGTACTTGTCACAAGGTTGCCACTTCTTGCACACTCCAAATGCCGCTTAGGCAGCTTAAATCCCCCTTTTTTACCCTCGCACAGGGTGTAAAGATGTGGAACCATCCGAGCCTCGGGCGCGACCTTAGAATGCGGCGGACACAAGCCCGGGCCGCCGCGGCTGCTGCCGTCTCAGGGTTGACCTCTTGTCAGGTGCGAGTGCAATTCCGGGGGGACGTTGTCCAAGAGATCGCCGGCGCTGGAGAAACTTCCGGCGCACGCTCGCCTTCTGATACCTGTACTCGGGCCCGCGGGCGGAAGCGGCCGGTCCACCGTTGCCGGTCTGCTGGCCGCGGCGTTCTCTGACGCCGGGCCCTCGGTTGTTCTGGACACCACTCCGCGGCTGACCTCACCGTGGCCTTTCTGGTGCGCTGAACCCGGTGCGGGGCTGGCGTCCATACCGCCGGACCGGCCCGCCACCCGGCAGCGCATACGGGAGGCGGCCTCCTGGTGTCCCGCCCCCGAGGGCCGTGCCTGGCAGGTGCTGACCGACCATCAGGAGTGGTCCAGCGCACCGCTGTCCCTGCCCACGGATCCGGCGGCCTGGCACCAGCTCGCGGCGGCCGGCGGCTGGCAGGCCGTCATCGCCGACACCCCCGAAGCCGTCGCCCAGGACCTCATCACCGCGCGGTGCGCCGGGCACGCCGGGCAGGCCGCCTCCTGGTGCTCGCTCCCTTTCGCCGTTCCCGTCCTGTGCGCAGCCGCCACCGGGCCGGGCGTGCAGGCCCTCCAGGTCGCGGTGAAGGCGGCCGTGGCCGAGGGACTGCCCCTGCAGCGCATGGTCATCGCCCTCACCGCGACGGGGGAGGGCCGCCCGCCGTCTCCCGTACGGGCCGCGGCGGCGATGCTCCGCTCGCACGTCTTCTCCGTCATCAACGTTCCCCACGACCCGCACATCCGCACGTACGGGATGAGCGACTCACACCGCATCAGGCCCAAGACCCTCGCAGCCGGATACGACCTCGCGAAGGCTGTGCTGGCCTCGGCTCATCAGGTGTGGGGCCACCCGCTCCCCGCAGCCCGTACGCCCGCCCCGTTGTCCTCCGACGCCCGCGTCGCCTCCGAAAAGGTGCCCGCATGAGTCACATGCTCGAAGCTTTCAACTCTCTGGCCGCCGGCCCGATCCCGGACTTCTCGCCGACCGTGCCCAAGACGCTCAAGACGCCGACGGGAACGATCCTCGGCTGGACGGCCGGCATCGGCCTGGCGCTGGCCGTCCTGGGAGGTCTCTCCGGATGGGCGTGCGTGGCGATCGGCCACAACAGTGAACGGGGCGGGCTGGCGGCCCGGGGCAAGCAGGCCATCGTCTGGAGCCTGGTCTCCGGCATGGGCATCGGGGTGACCTCCGGTCTCGTGATGGCCTTCTACAACATGACCCAGGCAAAGGGCTGAGAGACGCATGGACTACCGGAGCAAGGCGCGGCGCGCCCGGGTGCGCCTTGTCCTGCTGGGCGCGGCCGTGGTGGCGCTCGTGGCCGGGGGCGTCGCCGCGGCCCTCGGTAGCGCGGCGGAGGGCTCCTCCCGCTCCCCTCAGGCGAAGTCCTCCCCGGGCCGGACCGCGTCGCCTTCCCCGGCCCCCGGCGGGAAGAAGCACACCCCCGCCACCGCCCCGCGCGTGTCCGTGCTCAAGCCCAAGTCCTCGAAGAACGGCATCGGCACCGGCTTTCCGCACACGGCGGTGGGCGCCAGGTCGGCGGCCGTCTCGTACTGGCAGGACCTGAGCTTCATCGACGACCAGGCCGCCGAGCGGCAGTTGCGGACCATCGCCGCCCGCCCCTCGGACCCGGCCGTACGCAACGGGGTTTCCGAAGTGCGCAAGCTGCGTGAGGGGGTGGGGCTGCCACCCTCCGGCGGCCCTCCGAACGAGATGACCGTCACGACCAACGTCAAGGCCGTGCTGATGCGGAGCCTCGACCGCAAGGGAGACGTCGTCCAGGTGTGGATGGTCTACGACCGCTACGCCACCACCACCGAGAAGAGCACCGACGACAACCCGCTCAAGGACCAGACGGACAACCTGATCGTGACCTGGACGAGGGGCGACTGGAGAGTGACGGAAGCGCCGCACTGGGTGCGCCGGTCGGCGGGGCCGCGCGCCTACGACCCGCACAGCCCCTACGCCTTCCAGGACGGCTGGCGGCAGGTCGCCAATGGCTAGGTTCCTCGCCCGGTGCGGTGTGCTCCTGGCCGCCGTCGTCTTCGGCTTTCTGACGCTGAGCCAGCCCGCTTTCGCCGGGCCCAAGCCGCCGGACCCCATCCCCAAGGAGTGGCAGGAGACCGGGGAGACCGTCGGCATCAACACCAAGAACGGCGAGTACTGCCGCGTGGACACGGACATCAACTGCCGCGCTGCCCGCGACTGCGAACTCCCCGGCACGGTCTGCATCGGCGAGGGCTCCACCGACCCCAAGGAGGCGCGCAAGTACGAGGAGACCCAGCTCGAGAGGTGGCTGGAGAAGTCCGATACGAACAACCCCGACTTTCCGAAGATCAAGAAGTACCTCACGAACTGCGTGAAGAAGGACAAGAAATCCTTCCAGCAGTGCAGGGAGGAGGCCACTTGGAAGTGGCCGGGCGACGCGTACACCCCTCTCGACTGGGTGGGGGACAAGATCAAGGACTGGGCGGGCGGGGCCCTGGAGAAGGCGGCGGGCGCACTCGGTACCTCCGTCGTGTGGCTGATCAAGCAGTTCGCCGGGGCTTTCAACAGCATCTCCACCATCAAGCTGGCGAAGACCGGGATCGGCCCGGTGATGGGCATCATGACCGGAATGTCCATCCTGGTGGCCACGTTCCTGCTGCTGATCCAGTTCGCCAAGCTCGGGATCTCCCAGAAGGGCGCGCCGCTGGTGACGGCGATCACCGGTCTGGCCAAGTGGGCCGTGATCCTGGCCGTCTACGTCACCGCGACGCAGACGGCGCTGGACTGGTCGGACACGTTCAGCACAGCGATGATCAACTACACGCTGACCGGTGAGGGCGGTGAATCGGTCAGCGGGGCCGAGCTGGCCGACACGGGCACCGCGACCGAGGCCATGAAGCAGCAGTTGGGCACGATGTTCGCCGGCCTGGTCGGCGGGGGCGGGGGAGCCACCGCAGGAGCCGCGCTGATCACGGGCAGCGGTGTGGCTCCCGCAGCCACCGGATTCGTGATCGTCATCAGCATCCTGGCCATCGTGTCCGTGGGCGCGCTGTGGCTGGAGATGCTGGTGAGGCAGGCGTCCATCATGATCCTGGTCACCGTGATGCCCATCGCGCTGGCGGGGCAGATGAGCGACGCGACGAGCGAGTGGTGGCCCAAGGCCCGCAACGCGCTGATCTCGCTGATTCTCGCCAAGCCGGTGATCGTCATCTGCTTCAGCATCGGCGCCTCCGCGATGGGCAACGCGAAGGGCATCCGCAACGTCTTCGTCGGGCTGATCGTGTTCATCCTGGCCTGCTCCGCCTGGCCGGCACTGGCCAAGTTCATGACGTTCACCACCGTCGGTGCCGGGAACAGCGCGGCCTCCGGCATGCTGAGCACCATCGGCTCGTCAGTATCGAGTGCTTTCGGCGGCTACAACCCGTCGCTCGGCGGCGCCGGCATGGCAGGCGGCGGAAGCGGATTCACCCGGGCCCTGGAGGGCGAGAACGCCTCCGAAGGCGCGGGTGGCGGAGGGGGCTCCGGCGGCGGAGGCGGAGGCTTCTGGTCCAAGGCGATGATGGGCCGCAAGTCCGGCAGCTTCATGTCGAAGGTCGGCGGGACGGTCGGTATGGGCCTGCAACTGGCGGCGGCGGGCAAGGACATGCTGGAGAGCTCGGCGGGCAACATGGCCGCGCACGCCGGTCTCGACCACGCCCACCAGGGCGGACGTCATGTCGTGGTCCCGCGGCGCGGAGGCGACGGAGGCGATGGAGGCGGCGGAGGCGACGGGAGCGGCGGAGGCGGGGGGCAGTCGGCTCCCACTCCGCCCCCAGCCGCTCAGCCCGACATCCCCGAGTCCGAGCCGCCGCCGATGCCGCCCGGGCCGCCCCCCACCACGCCCACGCAACCCCCCGAAGGGAGCTGACCCGTGTCGAGTGCCGAGCCCGTCACCTACAGCGGCTGGCAGTCGGAGCGCAGCGGGTTCATCGGGAACCTCAGCGGCCCGGGGTTCGCTCTGGTGGCGGCCGCCTCGGTCATCGCCCTGATCCCGCTGTACGCCCGGTCGCTGTCGACCGCTTTCGTCGCCCTGCCCGTGTCCGCCGTGCTGCTTCTGCTCGCCTACGGGCGGGTGCTGGGGCTGACGGCGGACCAGTGGATCACCCTCGCAGTAAGGCACCAGATCGCCGTGGCCACCAGCAGAAACCTCTTCTTCTCCGGCTTCTTCGCCCCCCGCACCAAGGACGGGCAGCAGCCCATGGACCTGCCCGGGTCCCTCGCCCGCCTGCACCTCCTGCAGGCGCCCGACGGCCTGGGCGGCGACCTGGGCCTCATGCACAACCCCGTCGAGGGCACCTACACCGCCGTCTGCCGCATCTCCCATCCAGGACTGGCGCTGGTGGACACCGCGAAGCAGAACTCCCGGGTGCAGGCGTGGGCGGCGGTGCTGCGGAGCCAGTGCAAGGAGGACGGTGCGATCACCCGTATCGCCGTGCACCAGCGCTCCCTCCCGGACGACGGGGCCGCGCTGCGCTCCTGGACCGAGCGGCACATCTCCGAAGACGCACCCGCCGTCGCGGTCGAAGCCCTGGACCAGCTCATGGCGGGCGCCGGACCGGCGGCCACCATCCGCGAGACGTACCTCGCCGTCACCCTGTCCACCTCCCGCGCCCGCCTCGCCATCAAAGGCTCCGGGGGCGGGCAGCGGGGAGCCGCCGCCGTCCTGGTACGGGAACTCAACGCCATGCAGCCCGCGCTGGCCAGCGCCGGGCTCCAGGTCGTCGAGTGGCTCACCCCCCGCGGCCTGGCCCAGGCCATCCGCACCGCCTACGACCCCGAAGCGCACATGGTGCTCGCCGAGCGCAACAACGCCGCCAACAACAACCCCGACTGGCGGGGAACTCCCGCCGGCGTCGACCCCGCGCTGGCCGGCCCGGCAGCGGCCGAGAGCCAGTGGGGCGTCTACCGGCACGACGGAGCCTGGACCGTCAGCTACCAGGTCCGCGGCTTCCCGCAGGGTGAGGTGTACGCGACGTTCCTGCAGCCGCTGCTCAAGCCCCGGGCCAACGCGCGGCGTTCGCTCTCGCTCGTCTACGAGCCGATCGGCCCGGCCAAGGCGCGCAAGGAACTGGCCAGGGAGAAGACCAAGCGGGACGCGGCCCGCGGGCTGCGGGCCAAGACCGGCCGTTCGGAGAGCGAGGACGAGCGGCGCGAGGCGATCACCGCCCGCGCCCAGGACATGGCACGCGCCGCCGGACACGGTGTCGTCCGCCTCACCGCGCTGGTCGCCGTCACCGTCACCGACCTGGAGCAGCTGGAGATCGCCTGCGCCGATCTCCAGGCGGACGCCTCGGCCGCCGGGCTGGAGCTGCGGCGGGTGTGGGGCGCGCAGGACGACGCCTTCGCGGCCTCGGCGCTGCCGCTCGCCCAAGGGCTGCCCGACCGGCGGGTGGGCATCTGATGGGGCTCTTCTCCTCCCGCCGCCGCACGGATGACGACAGCCGGCTGAAGGCCCAGTCGCTGGCCGATCTCTTCGGCCCTGCCGAGGAGGGGCCCGTCCTGCCCCCGCAGCCCAGCGCCCGCGAACAGCGCCGGGCACGGCTGCTGGAGGACCCCGACACAGCGATGCGGGTGGCCCCCCGCAAAGGGTGGAACCAGCCCTTCGCGGGGCGGGCCGCCTCGATCAACAAGGCGGATGTCTTCCGTTCCGACACCGCACGGGCCAGCGGGATCTACCCGTTCCTGCACGGCGCCTCGCTCCCGTCCATCGGGGTGTACATCGGCTGGAACACCCTCACCCAGCAGGCGTTCAGCGCCCACCCGACCGCATGGGTCGGCGAAGGGCTGTGCACCAACCCGAACGTGATGATCACCGGGATTCCGGGGTCGGGAAAGAGCGCGCACATCAAGGCGCTGGCCTTCCGCATGATGGCGCTGGGGCACCGCACGCTGATCGCGGGGGACGTCAAGGGCGAGTACCGGCCGCTGTGCAGGCACCTGGGAGTCGAGCCCGTGCGGCTCGGCCCTGGCATGTCCGGCCGCCTCAACCCGCTGGATGCCGGTCCGCTCGGCCACGGGCTGGAGAGGACCACCAACCGTGAGGAGTTCACCGCCCGGCTCCAGGAGATCCACCGGCGGCGCCTGACCCTGCTGCAGGCGCTGCTGGAGCTCCAGCTGAAGCGGAACCTGGCCCCGCAGGAAGAGGAGTGCCTGGATGTCGCCGTACGGGAGGTGACGGGCGAGCTGTACGGGCAGGAACGCCTGCGCATACCGACCCTTCCGCTGGTCTACGAGAAACTCAAGGACCCCACCGCGGAGATGGCCCGCGAGATGCGGGTCCGCGGCAACGACGTGCAGCTCGCCCGCGAACAGATGGCCTCGCTGCGCGCCGCACTCGGCGGGATGATCACCGGTCATCTGGCGGGGCTCTTCGACAAGGAGACCTCGATCGGCCTGGACTGGGACGCGCCCATCCAGTCCGTCGACGTCTCCGCGCTGGAGTCGTACGGGGATGACACCATCGCCATGGTGCTCACCTGCGTCTCCTCCTGGGCGCAGAGCGCGATCGACCGCCCCGGCAACCGGCCGTGGCTGGTGGTCCGCGACGAGCTGTGGCGGCAGATGCGCAGCGGCGGTGCGGCGATGGTCCGCAAGATCGACGCCGACCTGCGGCTGAGCAGGGCGAGCGGCACCATTCAGGTGCTGGCGACCCACCGGCTCTCCGACTTCGAGGCGGTGGGGTCGGCCGGCTCGGAGGCGGTGGCCATCGCCAAGGACCTGATCGCCAGCTGCGAGACCCGCATCCAGCTCGCCCAGGACACCGCCCCCCTCAACCTCACCCGTGAGGCGATCGGCCTGACCGACGCGGAGTGCGACCTGATCGCCTCCTGGGGGGCGGGGCAGCGCGGCCGCGCGCTGTGGAAGGTGGGCCGCGGCAGCGGGCACGCGGTGCAGCTGATGCTCTCCCACATCGAGGAGAAACTCTTCGAGACCGACGAGCGGATGGTGATGTGATGGCCCAGCGTCGTGGTCTGGGGGGCGGGGGTGAGGTCTCCGACGGGACCATCATGGCCGCCTACGCGGCGGGGGTTGCCGCCATGGTGGGGGTGTCGACGCTGCTGGCCGGGCTGCTGGGCTGCGCGCTTTCCGGGAAGGGCTGGGCCCGCACCACCTCGGGGATCCCCGCAACGGTGCTCAACGCCCTGGTCCGCGGCCCGGGTTCCGCGTTCAGCCCGGCGCCGCCGGCCTGGCTCTTCTACACGCTGTTCGTGCTGGTGATGGCCGCGCTGGTGACCGCGGCGGTCAAGGTCGCGGCCGTGGTGCGGTTCAGCGGGCGCACCGGCGGCGCCCAGTGGGGCGGGTCGAAGACCGAGCGGAAGCTGGCGGCACCGCAGACTCCGCAGCAGCGCGCGGGCCGGCTGAGCGCGGGCCGGGGGATGCAGACGAAGAAGATCCTGGCCACCCAGCCGAACATCTCCGCCACCGTCTTCGGCGTCCCCGGCAGCAGCAAGACGACCGGGCTGGTGCTGCCCAATGCCGCCGAGTGGCAGGGCCCGCTGGTGGTCACCACCACCAAGGCGGCCGACCTGGATGTCATCTACGCCCGGCGCAGCGCGCTGGGCCCGGTGTGGGTGATCGCCCCGGCGGGCATCCCAGGCCGGGCGACGCACCGCTGGTCGCCGGTCGACTACTGCACCGACCCCAAGACCGCCGAGCGGATGGCGGCCTGGATGGCCGAGGCCTCGGCGTCCGGCGACGACAAACGGGCTGCACCCTGGGTCGACCAGGCCCGCAACGTCCTCAAGGGCGTACTGCTGGCGGCCCATCTGAACGGGGGCGGCGTCAACGACATGCGCCGCTGGCTCTCGCTCGGCAAGGACGCGGTCGACCACGTGCGGGCCGTGCTGCTGGCACACGACTACCAGGAGACCGCCGACGACTACGCCTCGCCGTGGCTGCGGCTGCACGAGGACGGCATCGGCTCCATCCAGTTCACCCTCAACGTCCTCGCACGCGTCTACGCCGACGAGGAGGTGCGGGAGACCAGCTCGGGGACCGACTTCACCATCGAGGAGCTGCTGGACCGCAACGGCACCGTGTGCCTGATCGCCTCCGAGGCCGACGCGGAACGCTTCGCCCCGCTGCTGACCTCGCTGGTCGCCTCGATCATCCACGGCGCCGAGATGCGCTACAACAGCACCGGCGTCCCGCTGGACCCGGCGCTGGGCGTGATGGTCGACGAGGCGGGCAACATGCTGCGCTACCCGCGGCTGCCCAACATCCTCACCACCGGACGCGGCATGGGCATCAGCCTGCTGACGGTGTGGCACGACCTGTCCCAGCTGCGCGACCGGCTGGGGCAGCAGAAGGCCAACACCGTGCTGTCCGCCTCCGGTCTGCGGATGCTGCTGCCCGGCTGCGGCGACCTGGAGACCCTGCGGTACTTCTCCGGCCTGTACGGGCGTACCGAGGTGCGGCGGGAGTCGACCACCCGGGGGCGCGGCGGGGACCACTCGACGCAGGTCTCTGTCGTGGAGACCGACCTGGCGCCCGTCCACGCGCTGCAGCAGCTGACCGAGTTCACCGCGATCGCCCAGTACACCAACCTGCCGCCGGTCAAGGTGCGGATGCGGCTGACGTTCCGCGACAAGGACCTGAAGAAACTCCTGGCAGCCCCCGGGCCGGCCGGGATATCCCTCGAGAAGAACCCACCGAACGGCACCACCCCCTTGGAGGTCGCTGATGTCTGAGTACACCCTGGAAGGTCTCGACGACCCGGCCTCGCTGTGGCCGGAGATGCCGGACCTGCCCGAGGAGGAATCCGCCGCCTACGGCTGGGTGTGGGCGGCGATGACGCCCGCCGAGCGCCGCGCCAAGATGCGGGAGCTGGCCGAGTGGGTGCAGTGGCTGCGCACCACGTTCGAGCTGCACAACCAGATCCCCCGGTGCTGGTACCGGCACCCCCCGGTCCGCGAGCACCTGACCGCGCTGTACGCGGGCTGGGTGCGCACCTACTGCCAGCCGGCACCCGGCCGGGACCTGGCCGAGGCCGAGTGGCTGTCGACCCTGCACGGCTTCCTGCCCCGGCTGCAGGTGGCCAGCTGCGCCAACGGCACCCACCACGAGGCCCCGCCGCTTCCGGCCGTACGCCCGGAAGCCCAGGAGGAGTTCGAGGACTACCTGACCGCGTCCGAGTTCGGCACCGCCGATTCCGCGCATCCTGCCGAGGCCGAAGCGCTGCGGCAGGCCACCGAGCTGTAGCGGCCGCCACCCGTCTTCCCGAGGAGGATGTGAATGACTGAGCAGCCTGTGGCGGCCGTACCGCCGGGCAGCGAGGCGCTGCGCAACGCCCTGCGCAGCCTCCCGTCGCCGTTGAACCGGCACAACGGGGAACTGCGCGGCGAATTCCAGCGCCTGCGCCAGACATGGGCCGACGCGCAGGCGGTCGCTGCGCCCGCCGGCCTGTTCACCGGTGACGAGCGGGCCGACGGGGCCGCGGTCGCCGCCGCCTTGCGCAACGCCGACAATTACGCCGACGCCCTGCGCGGCGACCCGCTGTGGGAGCAGTTGAAGGAGGCCCGCGAGGCGACGGCACGGATGCGGCGCTCCACCGTCGCGATCGTCGGGGAAAAGGCGTGGCGCCAGTACGTCGTGCCCAACGACCACTGGAAGAGGCTGTGGGCGGACGTCGGGCAGAACTCCAGCGAGACCTACGCCCGTCTGGCCGGCGCGCTCGCCGACCGGCTGGAGGGTGAGGGCCGCAAGGAGACAGCCGGGGCCGTCCGCGCGCTGCGGGAGCTGAGCAGCACGGCGGCGGCACACAGCCTGCGGATGCAGGAGCTGCCCCGGGACGGCCTGCCCACGCAGTCGCCCGAAGCGGTGGGCCGGGAGCTGAACGCGCTGCGCCACCCCTTCCCCGGGTATGGGCCGCACGGCGGGTTCGTGCACGACCCGCAGGACAGGCAGCTCATCAGCAAGGAGATCCAGCAGGCCGCCGCGGATGTCAACCACAAGCTGCGCGAGTGGACCGGCACCGAGATGGGCCAGCGGCTCCTCCAGGCGACGCACCCGTCCCTGAAGGCGTTCCGCCAGGCGTGGAAGGCGGTCTCCGACCCCCGCGAACAGGGCGACTTCCGCAAGACCGCCCAGCTCTACGGGCGGGTCGCGGCCCGCGCCCACCAGGTCAGGGAGGAGGCCCGCAAGGCGAATGTGCGCAACCCGGGCCGCTACTCCGCGCGGGACATCGCCGCGCTGGACGCGTTCGCGGACGCCAGCTACGCGCACGCGGCGCGCCTGGCCCGCACCAGGCCGCCGGGAAACAACCCGGGCGCGGCGCCCTACGAATCCCCGCACATGGCGCAGGCGGGCAACCGCGAGGTGGCCCGGCGGGCCGCTGCCTGGCAGCAGAGCGAGATGGGCCAGGCCCTGATCAACGCCCGCCCCCGGCACCAGCTGGTGACAGCCCTCGGTACGGCGTTGAAGGACCAGCCGCCCTTCCCCGTCCAGGAGAAGAGGGAGAAGGGCGAGCTGTTGCCGAGGGGCGGGCCGCACACCTACGACCAGTGGGCGGCCTCCGCGAAGATGGGCGAGGTCGCCGACGCGGCGAAGCGGCTGCTGGACAACGTGCCCCAGGACCGCTTCTCGAAGGCGGACATGGACAAGCTGCGCTCCCTGGCCGACGGCGCGAGGATGCACGCCTCGAAGCTGGCGGAGGCGGCACCGTCCAGGTCGGTCCTCCCGAAGAACCCGGCCCTGGGCCGGGTGCCCGCGACCAGTGCGCAGCGGCCGCAGCAGGCCCCGGCCCCCGCCGTGCAGGCGCAGGCCCCGGCACGCAGGCCGTCCGTCAGGGCGTGACGGCGGTGCCGGATGCGGGCGTCGCCCGCATCCGGCACCCGGTTCACCGGCGCGCTGCCACGCGGGGGCGCGCGGGCTGGGCGAAGCCGATGGCGGTGCGCGGGGCCTCCGTCGGCGGCTTCACTCGGGCCATACGCTGCTGGACCGCCTGGAGTTCGGCCTGACGCTGGCGGGGGGACAGCGAGGCGCGACGGCGCTCCTCGGCCAGGACGTCGACCACGGTGTCCCGGTACTGGTTGGCGGTTTCCCTGGCGACCTGGGAGGCGTCGAAGAACGCATGCGCCCCCGGCTTGCCCTGCTCCTGGAGTTCCTTGCCATGGGCCTGGGCCTCGAACGCCTTCTGGTCCGCCTTGCGGTAGCGGAGCATGGTGTTCTCCAGCAGCTCCCCCAGTTCGGCGTCGCTGCGGGCGGCCAGCGGCCCGGCGGCGCGGGCCCGGCGGCCTGCGCCCCAGCGCGGCCCTGTGGGCCGGTCCGGGAGGCCGGCGGCCGCGTTGATGGCCCAGTCCCAGTTGTCCGTGCCGGCCCGGCCGGCGTCCGTGGCGGCCTGCCGGGCGGCTGCCTGGTGGACCCAGTCCGTGGTCCTGGCGGTGAGCCGGGCGGCCTGTGCCGCAGCCCGCACCGACGTCTCGTCGTTCAGGCCGCGATTGCGCTCGGCCTCGATCACCTGCGCCGGAGTCTGCTTGCCGGACTGGAGCTCGGGTGAGTCCACCTGCGTGCCGTCAGGCCGGAAGACCCCCACGGCCGCACCCATCGCCGCGGCGCGGTTGGCGCTCTCGGCCAGCCGGTCCGGTGCGGGGGTGAACGGGAGCCGTGCGGTGCGGCGGTCGCTCAGATGGGCCTCGAGGGCGTTGAGCCGGCGTATGGGCTCCGGCGTGGTCACCGCGGCGAACTCGATGCGGTAGCCGGCCTGCTGGAAGCGCATCATGTCCTGCGCCAGCGCCTGCGGATCGCGGGCGTCCGTGCGCAGGACGGTGTTGGCCCGCTGGTCGATGGCGTACTGGGCGGCTGCCAGGTGCCGGGCCTCCGGCCTGACCCCGGCCTCCTCGACGGCCTCGTAGGCGGGGTGGAAGGGCGGGTACGCGCCGCCGAGCTCGACGACGGGGCCGCGGCGGGTCAGCTGCCTGTTCACCTCAGAAGCGACCGCGCCGACGCCGCTGCCCTCAGCCCCGGCCACGACGACCACGACGGGCTGGGCGGGCGGTTCGGCGGGCGGTGCAGGGTACGAGGGTGGCGGCGGCAGCGCCCGGTCGACGGCGTCTCCTGCCCTTTCCATGGAGGTGTCCGGCCCGGAGGGTGCGGTGGTGCGTCCCCCGGTGATCGAGCGCACCTCGTGCTGCACAGTGACCGCCCGGACACACGTGTCGAGCGGCAGCGGGTTCAAGACGCTGTTCACACCCTCCAGGTCGTACGGCCCTATGGCGGCCCCCTGGAGATGCTCGGACACCTCCTCCCAGCGCTGCGTCCGCCAGGAATCCTTCGCCGGGCCGTCGGGGGCAGGGCCGGAGTGGGTCTCTGTCAAAGCCCGAAAGAAGTCCGCGTAGCCGGGGCGGGTGAAGTGGTCGGGGGTGAGGTCCCCCATGACCTCGGGCACCCTTTCCGGACGCCGCCACAGATGTGCCAGCACCTGGGCCTGGAAGTCGGGGCCGGGGGTCCCGGCCCACTCGTTGTCTTCTATGGCCACCTATCGCTCCCCGTCCTCGCTGTCGCCGCGCCGCACCGGCACGACCTCTTCCGTCTCCGCCTGCGCCAGCCGGTCCAGCTCGGCCGCATGACGCTCGAACACGCTGATCACAGCGGCCTGCCCGGCGTCGTCAGGGTCGAGCGGGACATAGCGGTCGCCCCTGGCGACCCACCAGCGGCCGTCGAAGGAGATCGCCGCGCCCTCCGGGGTCAGGGCCAGCGCCCTGCCGTCGGCCACGGCCTCGTACAGGGGGCGCACCGTGGCGTAGTCGTCGATGACCTGCGCGCAGTAGGCGCGCGCCGTCTCGACGGCCTCGTGGTTGTCCGGGCGGATGGCCTCACGCCACTCGCTGATCCGGCGGCTGACGCCGAGCCAGCGCTCGCTTTCCGGCTGCCCGGCGCCGAACGGGGAGCCCGCGTGTTCGATGCGGGCGACACAGACAGCCTGGGCCTGGTCCATGGACGCAAGAAGGGCGTCGAATGCGCCGGCTGCCAGTTCGTCCCAGGCACCGGGCCTGATCTCGTCAAGTACTACGTTGGGTATCCCAGACACGCCACTCCTCCGAACGAAGCCGGTGTTGCCCGGCGGCCTCAGCCTAATGACCCCGGGGGTTCCGGTTGCCCTGAAAAGAGCGCTGAGCAGGGGGAGTTGGTTCCGGATCGGTCACAGTACGCCGGTGAGGGTGTGGCCCTCCCCCGGGTCGGCCACCCCGGGTAGCAGGCGAGCAGCGAGGAGTGAGGGAGATGGCCCGCGTCTGGCTGGATGTGCCCTTTGCCGAGAAGGACGAGGCCAAGGCGCTGGGGGCCCGCTGGGACCCGGCCGCCAGGCGCTGGTTCGCGCCCGGGCCGGGGATGCCGGGCCTGGAGCGGTGGGCGGCGCTGCCGGACCTGCCCGCCCTCCTGCCCGGCGAGGACCGGGCGTTCGGGTCCGGGCTGTTCGTGGACCTCGTACCGTCCTCGTGCTGGTTCACCAACGTGCGCTCGTGCGTGGCGCCACGCGACTGGGAACGGCTGCGGCGCATGGTGGGCGGCAGGGCCGGGCAGCGGTGCGAGGTGTGCGGGCGGGGCGAGGACCGTGGGGCACGGCGCCGGCTGGAGGCGCATGAGCGCTGGGAGTACGACGAGGCGCGGAGGGTGCAGCGGCTGCGGCGGCTGGTGTGCCTGTGCACCGACTGCCACACCGTCACCCACTTCGGGCTGGCCGAACTCAACGGCCGACGTGCTGCCGCACTTGCTCATCTGCGCGCGGTGACCGGGATGTCGGTGGCCGCGGCCGAGGCCCATGTGCGCTCCGCGTTCGCCCTCTGGCGCAGCCGCTCGGCCCACGAGTGGGACCTGGACCTGAGCATGCTCACCGGCGCGGGCATCACCGTGCTGCCGCCACCTGCGGCCCCCGAACGGGAGAAGACAGCGCGGCGGACCGTACGCCAGGAGCGGGCCGCCGAGGCGTCCGCTGCTCCCCCGGCCACCGCCCGGCCCGCGGCCCGCGCGCCGGCCGTACCGGAGGCGGACCCGGCACCAGAGGTGAGCGAGGAGGAGCTCGCCCGCGCGCTGGACACCGTCTTCGGCCGGCCCTCCCCCGGAGGCGGGCCGCAGTGGATCGCCGTACCCCGGTGGCAGTGGCTCTGCCACATGTGCGACTCCCATATGAGACCGCCGGACATCGCCGTGGCATCGGTGGCCGAGAACTCCCCGGGCCGCCTGCGGATCGTGTGCCGTCCCTGCGAATGGGCCCACCTGGTGGACGACTTCGACCTCGCGGGGCCGGTGCACCGGGCGGTGCTGGCAGCGGCGGCCGAGGCCCTGGAAGCTGCGGAGGGCGCGGCCACCTGGGACCCGCGCGAGCGCCGCTTCCGTACCGTGACCGGCCGGCTCACCGACGGGCGCGAGGAGCGCCGGGAGCCGCTGTGACCTCTTGCCGCGAAGCGACCGGGCCACGGGTCACGTCGCCCGGCGCGGCCCTTCGCGGCGGGAGGAGTCCGGACGCTGCTGGGGTACGGCGGGCGGAGCGGGGGGCTGCTGCGGCGTACGTGACTGCCGTGCCCGGGCAGCCTGTTCGGCGGCCCGCCTGTCGTCGGGAAGCGTTGCGCGGACGCTCACTTCGCGGCGGATCGCGGCAGCCGTCTCGCGCAGCTGGCGGGAGCGCTCGCGCATCCGCCGGGCCTCGGCTGTGGCGGCCTGTGTGTCCTCCCCGGCGCTGGTCCGCGCCCGTGTGAGGGCTGCGTCGGCGTCGCCCCCGGCCTCCTGCCAGTCGGCCAGGAGCTGCTCGTGCCGGCCGGGCTCCCCGGCGGTGACGGCAGCCTGGCCGCTGTGCTGTTCGGCCTGGGCGAGCTCCTCCGCGAGCCGCGCGGCCTGCTCGTCCAGCCTGCGCAGGTGCTCCTCCAGGGCGCGCCGTTCGGCTCCGCGCACCGCGGGCAGGCCCAGCCGCTGAGTCTCCGCCAGCCGGGCGGCCGACTCCCGGCGCTGAGCGGCGTTCTCCGCGGCCTGCCGGCGCGTCGTCTCGGCCTGCTGCCGGGCCGTACGCCACTGGTGGATGGCCTCGATACGCGCCGCCTGGGCTGCGATCCGCTGCTCGATCCGGCCCCCGGGAGCCGCTTCGGCGGCCAGCCGCTGAGCGCGTCCCTCCTGCTCGTCGGCCGCGCTGTCGGCAGCCCTCGCGGCCTCCAGCGCCCGGCGGTGCGCCTCCTGCAGCTGGGCATCGGTGAGCCGGCCATGGGGCCGCTCCTGCCAGGGCGGCACCCGGGAGCCCGCGGCGGCCGGCTCCTCCTCCTGGGCGCCCCGCAGGGTCCGGCGGGCCAGTTCCCGCCGGGCATCCGAGCCACGCCGGGCCCGCTCACGGTCCTCCAGCAGACCGGGCGCGAGCTCGGTGAGGGTCTCGCGGGCACCGGCGATCAGCCGCTCCTGGGCGGCGGCCGTCTCCTGCGCCTCGGCGGCCTCCCCGGCCAGCTGCCGGGCGCGTTCCTCACGTTCCGGCGTGTCGGCGTTCCGCAGCGCCTGGGCGCGGTTGGCGGCGTCCTGCGCTGCCTGCCGGGCGGCGTCCCTGGCGGCCTCAGCGCGGTGCAGAACAGCGAGGGCCTCCTCCACCCGCTGGACGCGGTCCTCGCTGCTGCGCCCGCGCCGGTCGGCCCGGCGCAGCGCCTCGCCCTCCATCTCCGCCGGCCGCGTCGCCGACGGGGCACCGCCCGCACCGGCCCGCCAGGCGGCGATCGCGGCGGCGGCCGCGTCGTAGTCGGCGGCAGCCACCGGATCGGCGGGCCGCTGTCCCAGCGCGGTGCTCTCGTGGCCGAACTCCCACAGCCTGCGGTACGTGAACGCCGCCAGCGCCGCCCGGTCCCACAGCGTGCGCGCCGCCTCGTCCTCGCCCGGGCGGGGGCCGAGAGCATCGAGCCAGGCAGGTGCCTCGGCTGCCAGCTCCTCAACCGTCCCGGCGGGGTCACCGGGAGGCTGCGCGGCGCGCCACACGCCGCGCAGAACCGCGTCCATGCCCCCCGCGGAGGGGGCGGGTCCGGTGGGGGCGGGCCCGTCGTGGCCGGCCAGATCGCGGTAGACGGCCGCCGCGGTGAGCCGCGTCTGCCAGGTCGCAGCGTCCTGCGCATCGGCGGGCCGGGGACCGTAGTCGGCAGCCCATCCCTGGCCCGCCTCGGCGTCGAGCTGGGCGGCTTCACCAAGCTGGGCGGCGCGCACTCGCGCGGCGGCGGCCAGGTCCCGGGCGGCCTGGAGGGTCTGCGGATCGTCGCCCGGCGCGGCGTCCGGCAGCAGCAGTCCGAGCGCTGCCAGCGGGTCGTCGCTCGGCTCGGGAACGGAGGTGAGCAACTGCGGTGCCGTCGCGGGGCGGGGCGCGTCCTGCGCACACCTGAAGGCGTGCGGGGACCCCTCGTCCGGGTCGAGGGCACGGGCGTTGCGCGCGTGCACGATGGCCGCGATGTCCCGCACCGGATTGCCGTCACCGTCGAGGAAGTCCCGCTGGTGCCAGGTCGTCTCCAGCAGCCGGTCGGTGTCGAATCCGTCCTCGGCCAGCTGCCCCAGCTGGGCGCGCAGCGCGGGCCAGGCGGGCGCCGATGTCAGCTGCTCGGCGGCCTCCTGACCCAGCAGCGCGACCACAGCACGGCGGGCCCGGTCATCGGCGATCTGGTCGAGGACGAAAGCCAGCCGGGCCGTGTGCGTACGTACCGAACGCGCGGCCTCCTCGCTGCGGCGAGCGGTCATGGTGGCCGACTGCTGGGTGCCGTCGCGGCGCAGCACGGACTGCCACACCTGGCGCTCCGTCAGCCGCTCGCCCGGCCGGCCGGTCTCCGGATCGCCCGGCTTCACCGTGACCAAATAGGCGTGGTTGGCCCAGCGGCCCCGGGTCAGTGCCGGGTAGGCGCCGTTGCGGTCCATCGAGCCGTCGAAGAGGGCATGACCGGTGTCGACAGTCAGGCCCTGGGAGCGGTCCTTGGTGACCGCGTAACCGAGCTCCACGGCTTCCGACACGTAGGCGGCGGGCAGTGTGACGCGGCGCCCGGTGCGGGCGTGCACGGCGGTGATACCGCCGTCGTCCTCGACGGCCTCCACCTTCCAGGTGTCCCCGTTGCGCACCCACTGCCGGCCGTCGTGCGTGCGCAGCCGCCGGTCGTTCGCGCGGGTGACGATCCGGTCGCCGGCACCCGCCCGGTTGCCGTCCCCCAGCTCCGTCTCGACGCCGGTGTCGACCTCGCCGCGGGCCGCCATGTCGCTGCGCGCGCGCTCGTTCAGCTGCGCAACGAGCGCGTTGCTGGAGGCGATCATCACCGAGTTGAGGCCGTCGGCGGTGTCCTGCTGCCAGGCGGTGTAGACGGCGTCGAGCATGGCGTCGGCACTGCCGTGCCGGATCCGGCCGCGCTGCGCATACGCGTCGAACGAAGCGTCCGCGTCTCCGCGGGAGACCGCCGCCGCAGCCTCGACCTCCCAGCGGCGGATGGTCTTGTCGGCGTCCCGGAACCGGCGCACCTCGGACAGATATTGCGCACCCGCGTCGGCCTCGATCAGGGCCAGCGCACCCCCCACACCCGGGGAGCCCAGCTGGCGCGGGTCACCGACCAGCAGCAGCCGTCCGCCGACGGCCTCCACCTGCTCGGCCAGCGCCCGCAGATCAGGTGTGGAAGCCTGGCCCGCCTCGTCGACGATGACGATCTGGCCGGGCCGCAGAGACCACTGAGGGCCGCCGTTGCGCTCGCTCATGTAGCGCCAGCGGGCAATGTTCTCCGCCCGGATTCCGGCTTCCTCGGCGAGATTGTCGGCCTGCACCTGGCCGCCCGCCAGGCCCAGCACAGGGAGCCCGTGCGCGTCCGCTGCCTCCCGTACCAGCCGCATGATGGTGGTCTTTCCGGTGCCCGCAGGACCGATGACAGCGCCCACCCGCGTGTCCGACCCCAGCAGGTTCCGCACCACCTGACGCTGCTCCGTGCTGGGCGTGAAACCGCGCTCCTCGTCGCCCGCGGCAAGCGCCGCATCGACCTGCTCGGTGCTCAGAATCCGCACCGGAGCCGGCCGGGTCGCGGCCTCCACCAGCTCCCGCTCGGCGGCCAGAATCCCGTGCGAGGTGAAGACCTGACCGGTGGCTACCGGCTCGAAAACCGAGGCTCCGTCGGCCCGGCGGAAGCGCTCCGGAAGGGCCACCGCCTCCGGTGCGTCCAGCCGCTCGCACAGGTCCGGATCGAGCAGCGCGTCCGTTGCGCGCTCCACCGTTTCCGCGAACGCGGCGTCGTCCAGCCGCACATGCCAGCCCGCCTCGACGAGCTGTCGGTAGACCTCGGCAGCCGCGTTGGAACGCGTCCACTGCGCGCGCTGTCCCTCCAGAATGCGCAGTGCGCGTGCGGGGATTTCCGACAGCGGAACGGGTGCCTCCGCAGCGTTTTGCGCACGCTCCTGTGAGGTTTCCGGAGCACTTTGCGCACGCTCCCGGGATGCCTCCACTGCGCGCTGCAGCAGTGCTTCAGGGTGCGCGATCCCCAGCTCCCGGGCCTGCGCAATCCACCTGCCGCGCTCCTCCTCGACAGTGGTCGGCTGCTTGTCCGGACGGGCCGTCAGTGCGGCGGCCTGAGCCAGCTCGTACTCCTCTGCGCGAGTGGGCTCGCGCCCCTCCCGTGCGCGGAAATCACGGGTCATCGAGGCCAGTGCGTACTCGGTGGTACGACGGCGCTGCGAGAAGCCCCGGACTGCCTTGTCGCCCACGCCGAGGAACTCCCGAACCGGCCTGCGTGCAGGGCGCAACGAGTTCTGCCGGGCCTGCGCGAGCACCCCGAACTCGGCCGCCATCCCCCGCTCGAGCTCGGCCGTGTACTGCTCGGAGAACTCCACCACACGGGCGTGCAACGGCCGCGCGTCGAGCGCCAGCCAGCGCCCGTCTTCGGTCCGTACCTTCGAGCTGATCTCCAGGTGCCGGTGGAAATCCGGGTCGCCGGCGCGGGAGCTGCGATGGGAGAAAACCGCAGCGATGAACCCCCGCCCGGGCACCTGAACCTGGGCCGCCGCGGTCGGCCCCACCCGCGTCCAGCACGCCTCTTTCTCGATGCGCGCGAAGACCTTCTCGAACGCCGCGCGCTCCACCGCTTCGAGGCGTGCGCGCTGCTCGTCGTCGGCCGTCGCCCACAGCACGGAGAAGCTTTTGACCGGAGAGAAGACCATCTCCCAGCCCGCCCGCGCCGTCCGGTTCCCTTCCTTGTCGGCCTTGGCCCGCAGCTGCTGACGACGAGCTTCGGACGCCTTCGGCTCCGCCTCGAGATACTTCGCGTACAGCTCGTCAGCAGGCGTGTAACGCGGCCAGGCCCGGCCCATCCGGCTGCCGCTGACGGGGTCAACGGCGTCCTTGAAGACCGCGTCGGCAGCCTCCTGAGTGACCGTCCCCGACAGCCCGAGTGCTGCCGCCTCGGCCCCCAGCCACTCGCCCGGAGTGTCCCCGCCTTCGTCCCAGTGATCCGCCAGATCCTTCTGACCGGCCTTCACATCGTCACCGGAAACGGTGCGCATCAGATAGTCGATACCGGAGCCTGCCGATATCGGATGCAGCGTGATCACCAGCGCCCTCCTGCCTCTGCCGCGCGCGCACCAGGCGGCGGCGTCAGGAAGGCAACAAGGCTGGGCATGACAGCAGTTCACAGCACCGGGGGGCGAATAGCAAGAGGTGTGACTGATTTTGAGATGCCGTTGGGCTGTCAGATCAAAGCTCCGGATGGAGCTGGGGTCTGACAGCCCAACGGCATCTTCCTTGTCTGTGACAGGCATGGGACATCAAAGGCCCTTGTGGCGGGCATGGCGTTCAGGAAGCATGTGCGGACATGACGTCACGACACAACGAACGCCTCCAGGAGCGGCGCCAGGCGCTGCGCGAACAGCACAAGCGCGAACTGGAGGAGGCCAAGCGGCGGCAGGCCGCCCAGCTCGCCTCCATCACCACCTTCGACCAGCGCATAGCCAAGCTGGAGGACGCCCGCCGCGACGTGGCCGCGGCGGTCGCCGAAGCCGTCGCCGCCTTCGGCGGCCGGCGCGACGCCGCCGCCGCGCTCGGACTGACTGCGGCCGAGGTGCGGGATTACGTCAACACGCACGCGGAGCACGCTGCCCGCCGCCCGGACGCGGGCAGCGAAGGACCGGCCGCCGAGGGCGAAGGACAGGGCGAGAGCGCGCCGCAGGAAGCGCCGGCTCCGGGCGCGGCTGATACGGCGCCCGGCGCGGCAGCCGACGCGGCGGCCGGTGAGCCGACGTCGCCGACGATTGCCGCGCCGACCGCGGGTCCGGCCTGAGCCACGCCGCGGACCGAAACCAGCAGCCGCACCCTCACGCACAGAAGGCCCCGGCGGCGCCGTGTTCCGGCGCCGCCGGGGCCGACTGATCAGCCGTCCGATGGCCTCGGTGCGGCCTACCGGTTGCGGCCCCGGAGCTCGTCGTCGTTGCCGCGCTGCTCCGCCTCGCGGGCGAGCCGTTCGGCCTCGGCAGCCGCCTCCTGCGCCGCCTTCTGGGACGCCAGGAATTCCTTCAGCTGCTCCGGCGACATCTCGTTCGACATGGTGCGCTCCTTCTCGGTAGCGCCGAGCGGTGCCTCCGTCGCGAGGGAGGGGGTCCGTGGTGGGCCCTGCCCGGCGCAGCCGATCAGCCCTGGGGGTGGGGTGGGGGC
>NZ_JADKMA010000117.1 GCF_017676365.1 Streptomyces oryzae | reverse complement strand
CCCGGTGCCTGCGCCCCTCTCCGCTCCTGCGCTCCCCTCCGCCCCTCGGGCGCTCTCCGCCCGCGCCTCCGCGCTCCGCTCGCTCCTGGGCGCTCCCGTCCCACTCCTGGGCACTCCGGGATGAAAATCCGACCCTTTGATGTTGGGCTTTCCGCAGAGAAGGCCGGGATGGGCCCGACGCGAAGGGACTGGGGACGTCGTGACGAAGGAGAGTGCCAGTAGGCAGGGCTGGGCGCGGCGGCTGGCCGGGTACTGCTGGCGGTACAGGCGTGCGGTCGTGCTCGCGCTGGGCGCCTCGCTGGGCGGCATGGCCGTCATGGCGCTCGTACCACTGCTGACCAAGATCATCATCGATGACGTGGTGGTCGGCGGGAAGGGCAGCCTGTGGACGTGGATCGGGCTGCTGATCGCCGCGGCTGCCGTCATCTACGTACTGACCTATGCCCGCCGCTACTACGGCGGGCGGCTCGCGCTGGACGTGCAGCACGACCTGCGGACCGAGATGTACCGCTCGATCGTGCGGCTGGACGGCCGCAGCCAGGACGAGCTGTCCACCGGGCAGGTCGTCGGGCGCGGCACCAGCGACCTCCAGCTGGTGCAGAGCCTGCTGTTCATGCTGCCCATGATGATCGGCAACGTGCTGCTGTTCCTGGTGGCGCTCGTGGTGATGCTCGTTCTCTCGCCACTGCTGACCCTGGTGTCGGTGGCCGTCTTCCCACTGCTGTGGTGGGTCGCAGATCTCAGCCGTAAGCGTCTCTTCCCGGCGACCTGGTACGCGCAGCAGCAGGCCGGTGCGGTCGCCTCCGTAGTGGACGGATCGGTCACCGGTGTCCGCGTGGTGAAGGGGTTCGGTCAAGAAGCGCAGGAGACCGGAAAGCTCCGGGCCATCAGCCGGAAGCTGTTCGCCGGGCGGCTGCGCACCGTACGCCTCAACGCGCGCTACACCCCGGCCCTTCAGGCAGTGCCCTCCCTGGGGCAGGTCGCGATGCTGGCGCTCGGCGGCTGGATGGCCACCCGCGGCGAGATCACCCTGGGCACCTTCGTCGCCTTCTCCACCTACCTGGCGCAGCTGGTGGGCCCCGTCCGGATGCTGGCCATGATGCTCACCGTCGGACAGCAGGCACGGGCAGGTGTCGAGCGGGTCTACGACCTGATCGACACCGAGCCGCAGATGGCCGAGAGCCCGCACGCGCGCCCCCTGCCGAAGTCCGCCGACGCCTCGGTGGAGTTCGAGGACGTCACCTTCGGCTACGCGCCGGACAACCCGGTGCTGGACGGCTTCAGTCTGCGGATCGAGCCGGGCGAGACGGTCGCCCTGGTGGGCGCCAGCGGCAGCGGCAAGTCCACCGTCTCGATGCTGCTGCCGCGCTACTACGACGTGACGGGCGGAGCCGTGCGCGTCGGCGGCCAGGACGTACGCGATCTGACGCTGGACTCCCTGCGCTCCGCCATCGGCCTCGTGCCGGAGAACCCGTTCCTGTTCTCCTCGTCCCTCAGGGAGAACATCGCCTACGGCGCCCCCGACGCCACCGACGAGGAGATCCGCGCCGCCGCGCGCGCCGCGCAGGCCGACCGCTTCATCCAGGAGCTGCCCGACGGCTACGAGACGGCAGTCGGCGAGCAGGGGCTGACCCTCTCCGGCGGCCAGCGGCAGCGCATCGCGCTCGCCCGCGCGCTGCTGACCGACCCGCGCCTGCTGCTCCTGGACGACGCCACCTCGGCCGTCGACGCCCGCGTGGAGCACGAGATACACGAGGCGCTGCGCGAGGTCATGGCGGGCCGTACGACGCTGCTGATCGCCCACCGGCAGTCCACCCTGGCGCTCGCCGACCGCATCGCGGTGCTGGACGGCGGCCGGCTGGCCGACATCGGCACCCACGAGGAGCTGACCGAGCGCTGTGCCCTCTACCGCCGGCTGCTGACCGACCCGGACGAACTCGGCGACGTGGAGCGCGACCCGGCCGGCATGGCGGTGCACGACGCGCACGACACCGTGGACGGGGTGACGCCCCAGCTGTGGGTGCGCGAGCAGGAAGCGGAAGCGGACGGTGCGGGCCCGGCGGGCAGCACCGGCACAGCCGCCGCACAGGCTGGCCGGCCCGGCGCCTTCGGCGCTGAACTCGCGGGGCTGCCAGGCAGCCCCGAACTGCTCGCCAGGGTGGCCGCGCTGCCGCCCGCCGACGACACCCCGGACGTGGACGAGGAGCGCGCCGAGCAGCGCGAGGACTCCTACGGGCTGCGCCGCCTGCTGCGCGGCTTCGGCGCGGCCCTCCTGGTCGCCCTCGTCTTCGCCGCACTGGACGCCGGGTTCGGGCTGCTGCTGCCCGTGCTGATCCGGCACGGTATCGACGACGGTGTGGAGAAGGGCGCACTGGGCGCCGTCTGGTTCGCCTCCGGACTGGCGCTGGCCGTGGTTGTCGTCCAGTGGGCGGCGCAGGTCGGCTCGCTGCTGCTGACCGGGCGTACCGGAGAGCGGGTGCTGTACGCCCTGCGGGTGAAGATTTTCGCGCAGTTGCAGCGGCTTGGACTCGACTACTACGAGCGGCACTTGGCGGGTGCCGTGATGACCCGGATGACGACCGACGTGGACGCGCTGTCCACCTTCCTGCAGACCGGTCTGGTCACCGCTGTCGTCTCGCTCTTCACCTTCCTGGGCATCCTCGGCGCACTGCTGGTGCTGGATCTGCAACTGGCCCTGGTCGTCTTCGCGACGCTGCCGTTGCTGATCGTCGGGACGGTCTTCTTCCGCAGGCAGAGCGTCAAGGCGTACGAACTGGCCCGCGAGCGCGTCAGTGTGGTCAACGCGGATCTCCAGGAGTCGGTGGCCGGGCTGCGGATGGTGCAGGCGTTCCGGGGCGAGGAGCGCGGTGCCGAGCAGTTCGAGCGCCGCAGCGACGGTTACCGCAGGGCGCGGGTGCGCGGGCAGTGGCTGATATCCGTCTACTTCCCCTTCGTGCAGCTCCTCGCCTCCGTGGCGACTGCCGCGGTGCTGGTGGTCGGCGCCGGGCGGATCGAGAGCGGTACGTTGACGGCGGGCGCGCTGGTGGCCTACCTGCTCTACATCGAGCTGTTCTTCGCGCCGGTGCAGCAGCTCTCCCAGGTCTTCGACGGATACCAGCAGGCGGCCGTCTCACTGCGCCGCATCCAGGAGCTGCTGCGCGAGGAGAGCAGCACGCCCCAGGCGGCGTCCCCGCGCGAGCTGCCGGGGCTGCGCGGCGAGATCGAGTTCCGGGATGTGCACTTCCGCTACGCCACCGCCGACCCGGCCGGCGCACAGGGGGAGGAGGCAGCGCTCTCGAGCGTCCGGCTGACCATCCCGGCCGGGCAGACCGTCGCCTTCGTGGGCGAGACCGGAGCGGGCAAGTCCACCCTGGTCAAGCTCGTCGCCCGGTTCTACGACCCGAGCGAGGGCGCCGTCCTGGTCGACGGCCACGACCTGCGCGACATCGACCTGACGGGCTACCGGCACCGGCTCGGAGTGGTGCCACAGGAGCCGTACCTCTTCCCGGGCACCGTGCGGGACGCGATCGCCTACGGCCGGATGGACGCGACGGACGCCGAGGTGGAGGCGGCGGCCCGGGCGGTCGGCGCGCACGACATGATCGCCTCCCTTTCGGGCGGCTATCTGCACGAGGTGGACGAGCGGGGCCGCAATCTCTCCGCCGGGCAGCGGCAGTTGATCGCGCTGGCCCGTGCCGAACTGGTCGACCCGGCGGTCCTGCTGCTGGACGAGGCCACCGCGGCGCTCGACCTGGCCACCGAATCGCTGGTCAACCAGGCAACCGACCGGCTGGCCGGGTCGCGCACCACGCTGGTGGTGGCCCACCGGCTGACGACTGCCGCGCGGGCCGACCGCGTCGTCGTCCTCGACCACGGCCGGATCGCCGAGGACGGCACCCACGAGGAACTGGTCGCCCGCGGCGGACGCTACGCGGAGCTGTGGCGCACTTTCGCGGGCACCCCCACCACAGGTGGTCCGGAGCACGCGCTGGCCCAGTGACGCGCCTTGAAGGGGCACCCCCTGACGCGCACTACGACGGTCGGTTCCGTGGGTGACGGCGGGCGGTGCGCTCGTTGCCGCGCTTGTAGTTGCCCGTCCAACGGGCCATGACCAGTTGGGCATCCCCGGCGGCGACCTCCCGGAGGAAGCGCTCCGCGCGGGACCCGCGCAAGGTGGTGACCGGACGGCCGTGGTGGGTTATCACCACGGCCGTCGCGCCGTCGCGTTGTTCGTAGGCGAATCCGTGTGGCTGCGGCATACGCCGACCGTAAGCCTCAAGTGCCGCACAGGCGCACCACATATTCGTCCACCGTCTGCACCTCGCCGTAGGGCAACGGCTCCTCGCCGGCCCGCCAGTGGATCGCGGAGATCTCATCGGTGGGCGTGAAGGGCAGCGCTTCCGTCAGCTCGCCGGTGTAGACGGCGCCATAGAGCACCCGCTGTTCGGGTCCGAGCGAGGTGCGGGCGAAGCCGGCGAAGCGCAGTGCTGCCGGATCGACGAACTGGCAGGTCTCCTCGCGCAGTTCCCGTGCCGCCGCCTGGCGCGGACTCTCGCCCTCCTCGATACCGCCGCCCGGCAGCTCCCAGCAGGCGCGGCTGCGGACATGGACCATCAGCAGCCGGCCGGAGTGCCGGACGGCCAGCAGGACATAGCCCACAGGTGCGTCGGGGAAGCGGGCGTTCTCCTCTTCCCGGTGGAAGGAGAGCAGCCGCATCCCGCGCGGGCCGGTGGCCAGCGGGGCGGGCGTCGGCGGGGTGGCGGGATCAGTCATGACGGCAGCGTAGACCTGGGCACCGACAGCGCAGTTCGCACCGCTGAGCGGTGTGCGCTCTTCCGGATTCCGTACACCCGGCGGCTGCCGGGGTCTGGCGGAGCCGCTCCGGCGCCGATAGGTTCTCGACGACTTTTGGCGAAGCAAGGGGAGGGTGAATGCGTAAATCGCTCAGATGGTTGCTCTCTTTGGTGGTGCTCATAGGCACCTTCAGCGTCGGCAGCGCCACAGCCGGGGCGGCACCCACAGCAGGTACCGCGGCAGGGACGGCAGCGGACTCCGCAGCCGGTACCGACATCAAGGACCGCATTCTCGCGGTGCCAGGGATGAGCCTCATCGAGGAGAAGCCGGTCGACGGATACCGCTTCTTCCTGCTCAACTACGAACAGCCGGTGGACCACCGGCACCCCGGCAAGGGAACCTTCAAGCAGCGCATCTCCATCCTGCACAAGGACACCAACCGCCCTACGGTCTTCTTCACCAGCGGCTACGACCTCAACACCAAGCCCAGCCGCAGTGAGCCGACGCAGCTGACGGACGGCAACCAGGTCTCCATGGAGTACCGCTTCTTCACCCCCTCCCGGCCGAAGCCCGCCGACTGGTCGAAGCTCACCATCTGGCAGGCGGCCAGTGACCAGCACCGCATCTACCAGGCGCTCAAGCAGATCTACCGCAAGAACTGGATCGCGACCGGCGGCAGCAAGGGCGGAATGACGGCGACCTACTACCGCCGCTTCTACCCGCAGGACATGGACGGCACGGTCCCCTATGTCGCTCCGAACGACGTCCGCAACAGCGAGGATTCGGCGTACTACAAGTTCTTCGAAAACGTGGGCTCCAAGGAGTGCCGCGACCGGCTGAACGCCACACAGCACGAGATTTTCGAGCGGCGCGGTGAGATGGTCTCGCGCATCAAGGCGTGGGCCAAGGAGAACGACTACACCTTCAAGCTGGCTGGCAGCGCCGACAAGGCGTTCGAACTGGTCGCGCAGGACCTGGTGTGGGGCTTCTGGCAGTACCACCTGGAGAGCGAGTGCGACGAGGTGCCCGGCACCGACGCCTCCACGGACGCGCTCTACAAGTGGGCCGACGAGATCGGCGGCTGGGAGGCCGGTACCGACCAGGGCATGCTGCCGTACACCCCGTACTACTACCAGGCGGGCACCCAGCTGGGCTCGCCCGACTACGAGGAGCCCCTCCTCGACGACGTGCGCAAGTACCCGGGCCTGAACGTCCCGCGCACCTACGTGCCGCGCGACATCCCGATGGAGTTCAACAAGCACGACAGGGCGATGCGTGACATCGACCGCTGGGTGCGCAGCAGTTCCTCGCAGATGCTCTACATCTACGGCGAGAACGACCCCTGGGGAGCCGAGCCGTTCCGTCCCGGCAGGCACACCAAGGACACTGCCGTCTACTGGGCGCCCGGACAGGACCATGGGGCGAGGATCGCCACGCTCAAGGCGGACGACCGGGAAGCCGCCACCCGCATGCTGATGAAGTTCGCCGGCCTCAAGACGGACCCGGACGAGAAGCCGAAGCGGCTGACGGCCTACAACAAGCAACTGGACAAGCCGCAGAAGGACAAGCTCCAGCTGCGCCCCTGACGGTCCGGGGCAGCCGTGCTGGTGTGAAGGCAGGGCTCGGCTAGGCGGCGTCCGCGAGCAGGCCCAACAGGTGTTCGCGGACCTTCGGCAGCAGCTCGGGCAGCTCGCGTACCTCGGGGTACCAGCGCTTCTCGTACTCCCAGCACAGCCACTCGACGCCCGTCCCCTCCCCGGGGGCGGGCGTCTCGGCGTCCGTCGCCCGGGTGAGCAGTTCGGCGACGTCCGTGAGCGGCAGTACGCCCTCGCCGGGCGGCAGTGGGGTGGTGTCCTCCCGGGAGGCGATGTCCTTCACCTGCACGTAGCCCAGATACGGGCCGAGCAGCCGGTACGTCTCCTCCGGGTCCTCGCCGGCCCGCCAGGTGTGCATCACGTCCCACAGGGCACCTGCCCCGGGGTGGTCCACCTCGCGCAGGACGCGCGCCGCGTCCGTGCCAGTGCTGTGCGAATCGTGCGTCTCCAGGAGCACCCGCACCCCCAGACCGTCCGCGATGGCGGCGGCCTCCCGCAGCCTCCGCACGGCCGTCGCGTCGCCCTCCGCGAGGTCGGGGCCGCCACCGGGGAAGACCCGGGCATACGGGGCACCCAGGTCGTGCGCCAGCTGCAACAGTGCGCGCACATCCTCCAGTACGGGCGCGTCGTCGCCGCTCTCGGCCATCCGCGGATACCCGGCGACGCTCAGCAGTGTGACGCCGGATTCGGCGAACTGCTGCACCACCCGCTGCCGCTCGCTCAGGTCGAGGCCGGGGTGTACGGGCTCCTCCGGATGGCCGCGCAGTTCGATCCCGTGGAAGCCCGAGCGGACGGCCAGGTCCAGCACTTCGGGAACGGGCATGCCGGGGACGCCGAGAGTGGAGAACGCGAGTCGCATGCGCTCACCCGATCAGATGCCCCTCCCTCCGGCAAGGCTCCAGCAGCACGTGTCGGCCACCCCCGGGACAGCGGGAGCCGCGGCTCAGCCCCCGGCGCGCGGCGGCGCCGTGGAGGCGCGGACCACCAGTTCGTGCCCCATGGCCGCCATCCCGTCCTGCGGCGGCGGCAGCGTGCCCAGCGCGAGCTGTCCGGCACGGGCGCCCGCCTCGTGCAGCGGCAGCCGCACGGTGGTCAGCGCAGGGGACGCGTCGGCGCTGAAGGGCAGGTCGTCGAAGCCGGCGACCGACACGTCCTGGGGCACGCGCAGACCCATCTCGCGCAGTGCCGCGCAGACGCCCAGCGCAACAGTGTCGTTGGCGGCCAGTACGGCGGTCGTCTCGGGCGCCCTGCGCAGCAGTTCGCGGGTGCCCTCGTAGCCGGAGGAACGGTCGTAGCCCCCGCCGTGCACGGTCAGCCTCTCGGCCCGGTCCGCGTCCAGGCCGCCATGCGCTTCCAGTGCCGCCCGGTGGCCCTCCAGCCGGTGCCGGGTGGTGGTGCGCTCGGCCGGGCCCGCGACATAGCCGATGTGCCGGTGGCCCAGCGTCAGCAGATGCGTGGTCAGGGCGTGTGCACCGCCCCGGTTGTCGAAGGCGACGGTGAGGACCGCTCCAGCCGCGCCCTGGGACCGCACGGGTGCGCTGCTCGCGGTCCGCTTCGAGGTGCCGCGCCGGGCCTCCCGCGCCGTCGCCGCGTCCTCCAGGGGCGGTCTGCCGCACAGCACGATCCGGGTGCCGCCCGCGGCCAGCCGTCGCAGCCGGGTGGCCAGGGCAGCGCTGTGCTCCGGGTCCTCCACGGCGCCGCCGGTCAGTACGACCGCCGCGGCGCGCTGGCGTTGCAGCAGTGTGAGATAGGTGAGCTCCCGCTCCGGTGAGCCACCGGTGTTGCAGACCACCGCGAGCTTCTGTGGCACGGGCCCTCCGTACGCGCGGCCCTCCAGTTCGCCCTGTACGGCGCTCGCGATGATGCCGAAGAACGGGTCGGCGATGTCGTTGACGAGGATGCCCAGCAGGTCGGAGCTGGCGGCTGCCAGCGCGCTGGCGGGGCCGTTGACGACGTACTCCAGCTCGTCCACGGCGCGCAGTACGCGGTTCCTGGTGGCGTCGGCGACCGGGTAGTTGCCGCTCAGCACGCGGGAGACGGTTGCCGAGGAGACGCCCGCGCGTGCGGCGACATCCGCCAGGGTCACTGCCATCCGTTCCTCCGCATCCTCCCGTTCGAGACATGTTCCCACGTGCGACTACGCCGCCGCGCCGGGCGTCAAGTCCCTTGTGTGAGCTTTCGCTTGGGTCTACGGTGAGCGTGAGTGTAGAAAGCGCTTACTGCGCCGCGTGTGCGCAGCAGCAGCGCCCCCAGTCGTCCCGCCTCACCACACGCTCCACCACCGCGACAGCAGGGAGACGAGCACACGTGTCACGCAGGACAGTCCGGATCGCCATGAACGGCGTGACCGGCCGGATGGGTCACCGCCAGCACCTCGTACGCTCCCTCCTCGCGCTGCGCGAGGAGGGCGGCATCGACCTCGGCGGCGGCGAGACACTGTGGCCCGAACCGGTCCTGGTGGGCCGAAGAGAACAGGCGCTGCGCGCCCTAGCGCACACCTACGGACTGGACCCGGAGTCCGTTTCCACCGACCTGGACGCGGTGCTGGCCGACGACAGCATCGACATCTATTTCGACGCGCAGGTCACCTCGGCGCGCCAGGAAGCCCTCAAGAAGGCCATTGCGGCAGGCAAGCACATCTACGCGGAGAAGCCGACCGCCACCTCGCTGGACGGCGCGCTGGAGCTGGCCAGGGCGGCGTCCAGGGCAGGGGTCAGGCACGGCGTCGTCCAGGACAAGCTCTTCCTGCCCGGCCTGCGCAAACTCTCCAGGCTGGCCGAGAGCGGCTTCTTCGGCCGGGTGCTGTCCGTACGGGGCGAGTTCGGCTACTGGGTCTTCGAGGGCGACTGGCAGAGCGCCCAGCGCCCCTCCTGGAACTACCGCGCGGAGGACGGCGGCGGGATCGTCAGCGACATGTTCCCGCACTGGGAGTACGTGCTGCACAACCTCTTCGGCCGCGTCACCTCCGTCCAGGCACACGCCACCACCCACATTCCGCGCCGCTGGGACGAGCAGGGCGAGCCGTACGAGGCGACAGCGGACGACGCGGCGTACGGCATCTTCACCCTGGAGGGCGGAGCCGTCGCACAGATCAACTCCTCCTGGGCGGTACGGGTGCACCGGGACGAGCTGGTCGAGTTCCAGGTGGACGGTACCGAGGGTTCAGCAGTGGCCGGACTGCGCGGCTGCCGCTACCAGCACCGGGCGGGCACCCCGAAACCGGTGTGGAACCCGGACCTGCCCGCCACCGAGCGCTTCCGCGACCAGTGGCAGGAGGTGCCCGACAACGACGGCGACGAGAACACCAACGGCTTCAAGGCGCAGTGGGAGCTGTTCCTGCGCCATGTAGCCGAACCGGACGGTGGCCGGCCCTACGCCTGGGATCTGCTCGCCGGCGCACGCGGGGTGCAACTGGCGGAACTGGCCCTCAGGTCCTCGGCCGAGGGACGGCGCCTCGAGGTTCCGGAGCTGGCGCTGTGATCCGGCTGCCGGACCCCGCCACCGGGGGCATCCGCAGTTACGAGCCGCGCCGCACGCCCGCGGATGCGGTGGCCGGCTTTCACGGCGGCAGCCGCGGTACGGCCGGGAGGGTACCGCTCGCCTCCCGTACCGTTTTCGCCGCGGCGCATGTGGTGGCCGACCCGCTCGCCGACACCTCGCCCGAAGGGCCGGCAGCGCTCGACTGGGAGGCCACGCTCGCCTTCCGCCGCCATCTGTGGGAGCACGGGCTCGGGGTGGCCGAGGCGATGGACACGGCACAGCGCGGCATGGGCCTGGACTGGGCGGGTGCCGCCGAGCTGATCCGGCGCTCGGCCGCCGAGGCGAGCGCGGTCGGCGGACGGCTGGCCTGCGGCGTGGGCACCGACCAGCTGGGCCCGCACGGGCACGGGCCGCGCGTGCCCGGCCCGGACGCGGAGCCGCGGAAGGTGCTGGCGGCGATCACCGCAGCCTACGAGGAGCAGCTGGCGCTCACGGAGGACACCGGCGCGCAGGCCATCCTGATGGCGTCCCGCGCACTGGCCGCTGTCGCGCGTGGTCCCGAGGACTATGAGCATGTTTACGGCGCACTGTTGCGCCAGGCGAGCCGCCCTGTGGTGCTGCACTGGCTGGGCCCCATGTTCGACCCCGCGCTGGAGGGCTACTGGGGCAGCGGCGAACTGGACGAGGCCACCGGCACCTTCCTGCGCATCATCGCGGCGCACCCCGAACGCGTCGACGGAGTGAAGGTCTCACTGCTCGACGCCGACCGCGAAGTGGCGCTGCGGCGACGGCTGCCCCGGGGCGTCACCTGTTATACCGGTGACGACTTCAACTACCCGCAGCTGATCGAGGGCGACGAGGCGGGGCACAGCGACGCGCTGCTGGGCGTCTTCGATCCGCTGGCCCCGCTGGCCGCGCACGCCGTACGGATGCTCGACTCCGGTGACGCCGCCGCGTTCCGGGCCGTGCTCGATCCGACCGTCCCACTGGCACGCCATCTCTTCCAGCAGCCGACTCGCTACTACAAGACCGGCGTGGTGCTGCTCGCCTGGCTGGCCGGGCACCAGGAGCACTTCACGATGGTGGGCGGACTCCAGTCGGCCCGCTCCCTGCCGCATCTGGCGCGCGCCTACGAACTCGCCGACTCCCTGGGTCTCTTCCCCGACCCGGAGCGGGCCGAGCACCGGATGAGACAGCTGCTGGCCGTCCAGGGGGTGGCCCAGTGAGCCCGGCACAGGGCCCCGGCCAGGCCCCCCGGCAGGGGCTGGCCAGGCTCTCGGTCAACCAGGAGACCGTCCGCCAGCTCTCGCTGCCCGAACTGGCCCGGCTCACCGCCGAACTGGGCATCGGGGGCGTCGGACTGTGGCGCGACCCGGTGCGCGCCTATGGCCCCGCAGCCGCGGCCCGCCTCATGCGCCAGCACGGACTGGCCGTCACCTCGCTGTGCCGGGGCGGCTTCTTCACGGCAGTGGAGACGCGGGAGCGCCGCGCCGCGCTGGACGACAACCGGGCGGCCCTCGACGAGGCGGCCGAGCTCGGCACCGGCGTACTGGTGCTCGTCTCGGGCGGCCTGCCGGACGGCGAGCGCGACCTGGCGGCGGCCCGCGAGCGGATCGCCGACGCGCTGGCCGAACTCGCCCCCTACGCGCGGGAGCGCGGCGTCCGCATGGCCCTCGAACCGCTGCACCCGATGTACGCCTCGGACCGGTGCGTGGTCTCCACGCTCGGCCAGGCCCTCGAACTCGCCGAGCGGTTCCCCGCCGACGAGGTGGGGGTGGTCGTGGACACCTACCACCTGTGGTGGGACGAACGGGTGCCTCGGCAGCTCGCGCGGGCGGGCGAGCTGGGCAGGATCGCACTCTTCCAGCTCGCCGACTGGATCACACCGCTGCCCGAGGGCGTGCTGCTGGGCCGGGGGCAGTTGGGGGACGGCGCGGTCGATCTGCGGGCCTTCCGCACCTGGACGGACGCAGCCGGCTACCGGGGACCGGTCGAGGTGGAGATCTTCAACCCGGTGCTGTGGGAGCGGGACGGCGCCGAGGTGCTGCGGGAGACCGCGGCGAGATATCTCCAGCACGTGCTGTAGAGCCGCGCCGGGCTGCTACAGGTGGCGCGGAAGAAAGTCACCCACTGCTGTGCAACCCTTTCGCTCAGTGGTGGGTCAAACCTGTATCGGCGCTCCCTGGGGGGAAGAAGCGGGAGTCCGAGGGGGGATGCGAAGGGCCCGGTCCACGGACCGGGCCCTTCGAAGCTTTCTGCGGCACTGCTGCGCTCGAACTCCCGCCCTCAGAACGGCACTCCGCAGCGCAGCACCACGTTCGCGTACGGCCTGGCCTCGCCGGTACGCACCACCAGCCGGGCCTGCCGGGTCAGCACCTTCAGGTCTTCGTGCGGCACAAATTCCAGCCCGGGGAAGTGACCGTCCAGCAGCGAGCCGCACTCCGGGTTGGCCTTCCGCACCTCTGCGGCGGCGACCGCGCCCTCGACCTCCAGCTCCTCCAGCAGCCCGGTGAGCACTTCGGCGAAGGAGGGCACTCCGGTGCGGAAGGCGAGGTCCACCACTGTGGGGCCCTGGGGGATGGGGAGGCCGACGTCGCACACCACGACCAGGTCGGTGTGCCCGAGTTGGGCCAGGGCGCCGCTGAGGTGGCGATTGAGTATTCCGGACTTCTTCACTGCGCTCTCTCCTGCCCGACGGCCTGGACTTCCTGCGCGCTGGGGTAGGACTCCTGCGCGCCCGGCCGGGTGACCGCCAGAGCGCCGACCCGTACCGCGTAGCGCACGGCTTCCTCCAGGCTGTCGCCGCGGCCCAGCCGCCAGCCCAGCGCGCCGGTGAAGGCGTCGCCCGCTCCGGTGGTGTCCACGGCCTTTACGCGCGGACTGGGCACCCGCGCCGTGCCGATCCGGTCCGCAGCGCCGGCGTCCACGCCGGGCCCGGCCACCAGTGCGCCGTCCGCCCCCAGGGTGACCACGACGCTGCGCGGGCCGAGCGCGAGCAGCGCGGTCGCCCACTGTTCGGGCTCGGTGCTCAGCGGCTGCCCGTCGTCCAGCAGCAGCCGCGCTTCATGTTCGTTGACGACCAGAGGGTCGCACAGGGCCAGTACGTCCTCGGGGAGCGCGGCAGGGGGTGAGGGGTTGAGCACCACCCTGGCACCGTGCTCGGCCGCGGAGCGGGCCGCCGCGGCAACCGTCTCCAGGGGGATCTCCAGCTGGAGGGAGACAACGGCAGCGGCCTCGAAGAGGTCACGTGCCGCCGCCACGTCGTCCGGCGTGAGCCGGGCGTTGGCGCCGGGGGAGACGACGATGCTGTTGTCGCCGGCCGCGTCCACGGTGATGAGGGCGACGCCGGTAGGTGCGCCCTTGCCCTCTTCGGCGTCCTGTGCGGCGCCGTCCGTGCTCACCGTGCCCGGCCTGTCCACCGTGCCGGGCAGATCCGCCGTACCGACGAGGAGCCCCGCCGTCCCGGCGCCCGCCGCACGCTGTGCCTCGGCCAGCATCCGGCCGTACGCGTCGTCGCCGACGCGCGCCAGCAGCGTGGTGCGGGCGCCGAGCCGGGCGGCTGCCGCCGCCTGGTTCGCGCCCTTGCCGCCCGGGTGGATCACCAGATCCGACCCGAGCACCGTCTCGCCGGGGCCCGGTCGGCGGTCGAGCCCGATGACCAGGTCGGCGTTGGCGGAACCTACGACCAGCAGGTCGTATCCGTGCATCCGGGGTGCTCCTTCTCCTCCCGTGCGGACACGGCTGCCCGCACGGGTCCCGCGCGGGCAGCCCTGCCCGCGACGGGCCGTTCAGCCTCTCGTCGGTGCGGCTCCGGGTCAGGAGAACCGGTCGACGTTCTTCTTGGTGACGACCTTCACCGGGACCTTGATCTGCTTGTCGACGGTGGAGCCGTCGATGACGCGCATGGCGTTGCGGACGGCCATCTTGCCGAGCTCGTCGGGCTGCTGGGCGACCGTCGCGTTGATGGTGCCCTTCTTGATGGCCTTCATCGCGTCGGGGGTGCCGTCGAAACCGACGATCTTGACACTCTTGCCGGCCTTGGAGCCGAGCGCCTTGACCGCGCCGAGTGCCATCTCGTCGTTCTCCGCGAACACCGCGTCGATGTCCGGGTGTGACTGCATCGCGTTGGTGGTCACATCCAGGCCCTTGGTCCGCTGGAAGTCCGCGGGCTGCTTGGTGACGACCTTGATGCCGGGGTACTTCTTGAGGCCCTCGGTGAAGCCCTTGCCGCGCTCGCGGGAGGCGGAGGTGCCGGTCTGGCCCTGCAGGTGGAGAACTTCACCCTTGCCGCCGAGCTGGTCGGCGATCTCCTTGGCGGCCTGCTTGCCGCCCGCGATGTTGTCGGAGGCGACGGTGGCCTTCACATCCGCCTTGTTGACACTGCGGTCGGCAGCAATGACCGGAATATTCGCATTGTTCGCAGCCTTGACGGAGGGGGCCGCGGCATCGGAGTCAACGGGGTTGATAATGATCGACTTCACCTGCTGCGAGGTGAAGTTCTGCACCTGGTTGGCCTGCTGGGAAGCGTCGTCCGAGGCGTTCTGGACGCTCAGCTCGGCACCCTGTGCCTTGGCCTCCTGTTCGGCGCCCTTCTTCATCTCGACCATGAAGGGCTGGTTGAGGGCCGATATGGCAAAGCCGATCTTGGGCTTGTCCTTACCGCCGCTCGAACCCTTGCCGGAGCCACAGGCCGTTGCCGTCAGTGCGACTGCCGTTGCCACGATGACGACAGACGTGTTCGTTCTCTTGCTCATTGCTGCATTCCTTGCAGTCGGCAGATGGATGAACTACGCGAGCTCCCCCGTCGCACAAAGATCATGCGCGGCGACGCAGTGTATCGAGGAGCACCGCGAGCGCAATAACCACCCCAATGACCACCTGCTGCCAGAAAGCGGAAACATCGAGAAGGTTGAGGCCATTGCGCAGAACAGCGAGGATAAGCGCGCCGATCAGTGTTCCGGAAGCCTTACCCACACCTCCCGCGAGACTGGCCCCGCCAATCACGACGGCGGCAATCGCGTCCAGTTCGTAACCGTTGGCGGCCGTCGGCTGGGCGGAGGCGAGCCGGGAGGCCAGGACGATTCCGGCGACGGCGGCGAAGGTGCCCACCAGGGTGTAGATCACCAGCTTCTGCCGGCGGACCCGGATTCCGGACAGGTGCGCTGCTTCCTCGTTGCCGCCGATCGCGTACATCGACCGGCCGCTGTAGGTGCGGTTGAGGACCAGCGCGGCCAGCAGGCCCATCAGGATCATCACGATGACCGGCACCGGAAGCCATTCCCCGATCGTCTTGCCGATCCAGGAGAGGGAGTCGGGCAGCAGCACCGGGTTGCCCTCGGAGACGACCTGTGCCAGACCGCGCGCCGCCGAGAGCATCGCCAGCGTCGCGATGAAGGGCGGCAGCTTGCCGTAGGAGATCAGGATGCCGTTCACCAGTCCGGCGGCGGTGCCGGAGAGGATGGCCAGGACGACGCCAAGGAAGACCGGCATGCCCTGAGTCGTGGTGAACCAGCCGAGCATCACCCCGGAGAAGGCCGCCACCGAACCGACGGACAGGTCGATACCGCCCGAGACGATGGCGAAGGTGACGCCGAAGGCGAGGATCGCGGTCACGGCCGCCTGCACGCCGACGTTCAGCAGGTTCGTCGTCGTGAAGAAGTCGCCCGTCCAGAACGACAGCACCACGACCAGGACGGCGAGCGCGGTGAGTGCGCCGTTGTCCTCCAGGACGCGGCGTACCCGGTTCGGCGGCCCGCTGCCGCCGGGGCGCTTGTCCAGGCGGTGACCCGGCTGCGTGTCAATGGCCACGGGGAGAATCCTCCATCTCGCTCGTACCTGGCGCGGAGGTGCCGACGGCCAGGGCCATCACGGCGTCCTGGGTCGCTTCCCGCGCGGTCAGTTCACCGGCGATCCGGCCCTGGGACATCACCAGGACCCGGTCGCTCATGCCCAGCACCTCGGGGAGGTCACTGGAGATCATCAGCACCGCGTGACCGGAGGCCGTCAGCTCGTTGATGAGCTGGTAGATCTCGACCTTGGCGCCCACGTCGATGCCGCGGGTGGGTTCGTCGAGGATCAGCACGCGGCTGTTGGCGAGCAGCCACTTGCCGATCACGACCTTCTGCTGGTTGCCGCCGGAGAGGGTGCGCACGTGCTGGTCGAGCCCGGCCATCCGTACGCCGAGCCGGTCGGCGATCCGGGAGGCCGCCTTGCGCTGCCCCGCGCGGTCCACCAGGCCGGCCCGGCTCGCCTCGCGCAGGGTGACCAGGCCCAGGTTCTCCGCGACCGAGGCGTCCGGCAGCAGGCCCTGGCCCTTGCGGTCCTCGGGGACCAGCCCCAGGCCCGCCGCGTGCGAGGCCCACACATCGCCGCCGCGCAGCTGCTTGCCCGCCACCTCGACGCGTCCCGCGTCGTAGCCGTCGGCGCCGAAGACCGCGCGTACCACCTCGGTACGGCCCGCGCCGACCAGCCCGGCGATGCCGACGACCTCACCGGCGCGCACCTCGAAGTTGATGTCCTGGAAGACGCCCTGCTTGCGCAGTCCCGTCACCCGCAGCAGCGGTGCGGCCGAGGCGGCGGCCTGTTCGGCGGCCACCGTCTCGCGCGGGTACTGCTGGTCGATGCTGCGGCCCACCATCAGCCGCACCAGCTCCTCCTGCGGAGTGCCGGCCGGGACCTGGCCGACACTGCGGCCGTCGCGCAGCACGGTGACCCGGTCGCCGATGGCGGGGATCTCCTCCAGGTGGTGGGTGATCAGGACGATGCCCACGCCCTCGGCCCGCAGCTTGCGGACGATGGCGAAGAGGCGCCCGACCTCCTCGGCGGTGAGCACGGCGGTCGGCTCGTCCATGATCAGGACGCGGGTGCGCAGGCTGAGCGCCTTGGCGATCTCGACCATCTGCCGCCCGGCGATGCCCAGCTTGCCCACCGGGGTGCGCGGCGGTGCGGTGACACCGACCCGGTCCAGCAGCACCTGCGCGTCGGCTTCCATCTTCTTGCGGTCCACCAGGCCGAGCCTGCGCGGCTGCCGGCCCAGGAAGATGTTCTCCGCGATGGACAGGTGCGGCACCAGGTTGAACTCCTGGTGAATAGTGGCGATACCGAGCTTCTCCGCGGCCTCGGCATCGGCGATGCGCACTGCCTTGCCCTCACGCAGCACCCGCCCGGCGTCCGCGCGGTAGGTACCGGAGAGCACCTTGATCAGGGTGCTCTTGCCGGCGCCGTTCTCGCCCAGCAGGACGTGCACTTCGCCGGCGCGCAGGTCGAAGTCGACACCGTCGAGGGCGACCACGCCGGGGAAGGTCTTGCGGATGCCCTCCGTGCGCAGCAGTTCCCGTGCCGGGGGCGGGTCTGGGGTGGTCAACGACGCGTCCTTTCGTCTTCGCCGCAGGAGCGGCGCGCTATGAGGTGGGCGGAGAGCGTGACGGAACCGGCGCTCCTGCCCTCCACCAGGTCGGTCAGCGCGGCGACCGCGCGGTGGCCCAGCTCCTGGGTGGGCTGGGCGATGGCGGTGATCGGGGGGTCGGTGTGCAGGAACCACGGGATGTCGTCGAAGGCGGCGAGCGACACGTCGGACGGCACCCGCAGGCCCAGCCTGCGCAGCTGCTCCATGACGCCCAGCGCCATCAGGTTGTCCGTCGCGAAGATGGCGTCGGGCGGCTCCGGCAGCGCGAAGAACCGTTCGGTGGCCCGCCGTCCGCTCGCCGTCTGGAAGTCGCCCTGGCCTATGTAGGCGTCGGGCAGCGGCAGGCCGTGCTCCTGCAGCGCCGAACGGAAGGCGCGGACCCGTTCGTTGCTGGTCGTGCTCGCGACGGGCCCGGTGATGATAGCCAGCCTGCGGTGTCCGAGGGCGTACAGATGAGCGACGAGATCGCGAACGGCGGGCCGCCCGTCGGCACGCACCAGCGGTACGTCCAGACCCTCGATCCACCGGTCGACGAAGACCATCGGGATGCCCAGCAGCGCGGCCTCGCGCAGCGCGACGGAATCGCCGGAGGCGGGGGAGACGAGCAGTCCGTCGATCCGGCGGTCCAGCAGCGTGCGCACGTGGTGGTCCTGGAGCGTGAGCTGTTCGTCGGCGTTGCCGATGATCACGCTGTAGCCGCTCTCGCGTGCCGCGTCCTCGACCGCGCGGGCGAGTTCGGTGAAGAAAGGATTCAGTACGTCGCTGATGACCAGCCCGAGAGTGCGCGTCTGGTCGGTGCGCAGCGAGCGGGCCAGCGTGTTGGGCCGGTAGCTCAGCTCGGAGACGGCGGTCAGCACCCGGGCACGGGTCTCCTCACGGACGCCGCTGTGGTCGTTGAGGACCCGCGAGACCGTGGCGACGGAGACGCCCGCACGAGCCGCGACGTCCTTGATGCCTGCCATTGCCGTGCTTTGTCCAAGCTGGGAGAGGGGGGTGAAGTGCTCCCAAGTGCAGGGCGCTCAGGGGCGCCGCGCTGCGCATGGAAACGATTACATCGGTCATGCAATGTGATGTGCGCATGGTGACGCAAGTTGAAGACGTGGCCGATGCAGGATCGTGATGATGCTCGTGCAGACGTAACTGCGGTGGTCACGCGGACCGTTCCGGTGGTGAGCCCAGAGTTATCCACAGGGCTGCCGCGATGTCGGTCGCCGAGGCTACGGTCGGTGACATGACGTTCCAGCCTGCGGTGCTCGAAGGGGTACTAGAGCGCATCACCTACGCCAATGAGGACAATGGTTACACCGTTGCGCGAGTCGACACCGGCCGCGGCGGTGGCGAACTGCTCACGGTCGTGGGTGCGTTGCTGGGCGCCCAGGCGGGGGAGTCGCTGCGGATGGAGGGCCGCTGGGGCTCCCACCCGCAGTACGGGCGCCAGTTCCATGTGGACAACTACGTCACGGTGCTGCCGGCCACCATCCAGGGCATCCGCCGCTATCTGGGCTCGGGTCTGGTCAAGGGCGTCGGGCCGCGCATCGCCGACCGCATCGTCAGCCACTTCGGGGTCGACACTCTGGAGATCATCGAGGCGGATCCGAACCGGCTGATCGAGGTCCCCGGCCTGGGCCCCAAGCGCACCAAGCTGATCGCCGCGGCCTGGGAGGAGCAGAAGGCCATCAAGGAGGTGATGGTCTTCCTCCAGGGCGTCGGCGTCTCCACCTCCATCGCGGTGCGCATCTACAAGCAGTACGGCGACGCGTCGATCTCCGTGGTGCGTGGCAACCCCTACCGGCTGGCGGCCGATGTGTGGGGCATCGGCTTTCTGACGGCCGACCGCATCGCCCAGTCCGTCGGCATACCGCACGACAGTCCCGAACGGGTCAAAGCGGGCCTGCGGCACGCCCTTTCCCAGTCGTCCGACCAGGGCAACTGCTATCTGCCCGAGGAGCGGCTGATCTCGGAGGCGGTCAAGCTCCTCCAGGTGGACACGGGCCTGGTCATCGACTGCCTCGGCGAACTGGCGGCCGACGAGGAGGCCGGCGGTGTCGTACGCGAACCGGTGCCCGACCCGGAGGACCCGGAGCGCACCCTCACGGCCGTCTATCTCACCCCCTTCCACCGCGCGGAGGTGGCGCTGGCCGCCCAGCTGAAGCGGCTGCTGCGGACGCGGGAGGACCGGCTGCCCTGGTTCCAGGACGTCGACTGGGACAAGGCGCTGGGCTGGCTGGCCGAGCGGACGGGTGCCCGGCTGGCGCCCGAGCAGGAGGAGGCGGTGCGGCTGGCGCTCACCAGCCGGGTGGCGGTGCTGACGGGCGGTCCCGGGTGCGGCAAGTCGTTCACGGTGCGCTCGGTGGTCGAGCTGGCCCGCGCCAAGCGGGCCCGGGTGGTGCTGGCAGCGCCCACCGGCCGGGCGGCGAAGCGGCTGGCTGAGCTGACCGGCGCCGAGGCATCCACCGTCCACCGGCTGCTGGAGCTGAAGCCGGGCGGGGACGCTGCCTATGACAGGGACCGCCCACTGGAGGCGGACCTGGTGGTGGTGGACGAGGCGTCCATGCTCGATCTGCTGCTCGCCAACAAGCTGATCAAGGCCGTCCCACCGGGCGCCCATCTGCTGCTCGTCGGGGATGTGGACCAGCTGCCCTCGGTGGGCGCGGGAGAGGTGCTGCGCGATCTGCTGGCCGAGGAGGGGCCGGTGCCGGCGGTGCGGCTGCGCCGGGTTTTCCGGCAGGCCCAGCAGTCGGGCGTGGTGACCAACGCCCACCGCATCAACTCCGGCACCCAGCCGCTCACCCAGGGGCTGGAGGATTTCTTCTTCTTCGTGGAGGAGGACACCGAGGCGGCCGGGCGGCTGACCGTGGATGTGGTGGCCCGGCGCATCCCGGCGAAGTTCGGGCTCGACCCGCGCCGCGATGTGCAGGTGCTCGCGCCCATGCACCGCGGCCCGGCAGGCGCGGGCGCGCTCAACGGGCTGCTCCAGCAGGCCGTCACCCCGGCCCGCCCCGGGCTGCCGGAAAAGCGGTTCGGCGGTCGGGTTTTCCGGGTGGGGGACAAGGTCACCCAGATCAGAAACAACTACGAGAAGGGGGCGAACGGCGTCTTCAATGGCACGGTCGGAGTGGTCACCGCGCTGCAACCCGACGACCACCGGCTCACGGTGCTGACGGACGAGGACGAGGAGGTCGGCTATGACTTCGACGAGCTGGACGAGCTGGCCCACGCCTACGCGGTGACCATCCACCGCTCCCAGGGCAGCGAGTACCCGGCAGTAGTGATCCCGGTCACCACGGGTGCCTGGATGATGCTCCAGCGGAATCTGCTCTACACAGCGGTGACGAGAGCCAAGCGATTGGTGGTGCTGGTGGGGTCGCGCAGAGCCCTCGGCCAGGCGGTCCGCACCGTCTCGGCAGGGCGCCGCTGCACAGCGCTGGACCACCGGTTGCGCGCCGCTGCGCCTTCTCGGGAGGCGCAATGAGTGCCAGGGGGTGACCATGACGCCCAAGAGGGTGCAGGATAGCTAGTTGGGCGGCACTGCGTGCCACCATGGAGCCCTCTGGCTGACCCCCAGTGCACCGCACGGCGCTGGATAAGGGAGAGTGGAAGAAGTCAGGGCACCTCGAAGAAGAGGCACTACGTCGGTGAGGGATGACGTGAGCGAACACCGCGACAGCGAGAACTCCGTAGTACTCCGCTACGGGGACGGCGAGTACAGCTACCCGGTCGTCGACAGCACGGTGGGCGACCGTGGCTTCGACATCGGCAAGCTGCGTGCCCAGACCGGTCTGGTGACCCTGGACTCGGGATACGGGAACACCGCCGCCTACAAATCCGCCATCACCTACCTCGACGGTGAGCAGGGCATCCTGCGCTACCGCGGCTATCCGATCGAGCAGCTCGCCGAGCGCGGCACCTTCCTGGAGACCGCGTATCTGCTCATCAACGGCGAGCTGCCCACCGTCGACCAACTGAGCGTGTTCAAGAACGAGATCACGCAGCACACCCTGCTGCACGAGGACGTCAAGCGGTTCTACGACGGCTTCCCGCGTGACGCCCACCCGATGGCGATGCTCTCCTCCGTGGTCAGCGCGCTGTCGACCTTCTACCAGGACAGCCACAACCCGTTCGACGAGCAGCAGCGGTATCTGTCGACCATAAGGCTGCTGGCCAAGCTGCCGACCATCGCCGCGTACGCCTACAAGAAGGCGATCGGCCACCCGGTGGTCTACCCGAGCAACGACCTCGGCTATGTGGAGAACTTCCTGCGGATGACCTTCTCGGTCCCGGCGCAGGAGTACGACCTGGACCCGGTCGTGGTCAACGCCCTCGACAAGCTGCTCATCCTGCACGCGGACCACGAGCAGAACTGCTCGACCTCCACCGTGCGCCTCGTCGGCTCCTCCCAGGCCAACATGTTCGCCTCGATCTCGGCGGGCATCAACGCCCTCTGGGGCCCGCTGCACGGCGGCGCCAACCAGAGCGTGCTGGAGATGCTGCAGGGCATCCAGGCATCCGGCGGCGACGTCGACAGCTTCATCCGCAAGGTGAAGAACAAGGAAGACGGCGTCAAGCTCATGGGCTTCGGCCACCGCGTCTACAAGAACTTCGACCCCCGGGCGAAGATCATCAAGGCGGCGGCCCACGATGTGCTCTCGGCCCTCGGCAAGAGCGACGAGCTGCTGGACATCGCGCTCCGCCTGGAGGAGCACGCGCTCTCCGACGACTACTTCGTGGAGCGCAAGCTCTACCCGAACGTGGACTTCTACACCGGTCTGATCTACCGCGCGATGGGCTTCCCGACCAGCATGTTCACCGTGCTGTTCGCGCTCGGCCGGCTGCCGGGCTGGATCGCCCAGTGGCACGAGATGATCAAGGAGCCGAACTCGCGCATCGGCCGCCCGCGGCAGATCTACACGGGCATCGTCGAGCGGGACTACGTCCCCGTCGAGGCTCGCTGACGCGCTGCCGCTCTTTCGGGGTAAATCCCGGGGGAGCGGCCGGCGCCTCCCGATGGGCCGACGCCTTGGCACCAGCACAAATGGAAGATCCCAGTCCGAACGGACTGGGATCTTCCATTTGTGCGGATTGACGACGAGACGTAGGTCACAGAAATTGGGGGGTAACCATAGGTGGGGTTCGTGGGTCTAACCGGGTGGCGTCGGCCTCCCGGCGAAGCCCGCGCCACTGCTCACATCCGTCTTGGGGGACGGATGCGAGGTGAAGGAACGGTGAACGTGCACGGGGAGCTTTGAGCGGCCCTCCCGACCGTACGGACACCCTGGAAGCGCCCGGCCAGGATCCCGTGGGGGGAATCCGTGACCGGGAATCGGAAGCGCCCCGTCGACGGGCCCGTGGGGGGACCCGACCGACGGGGCGCTTTTCGCTGCGCGGGGGCCAGACGCTGCGGGGTGCGCCC
>NZ_JADKMA010000116.1 GCF_017676365.1 Streptomyces oryzae | reverse complement strand
ACCTCGCCCACCGGCGCGGGCTCCGGGCGGGGCGGGGTGTCCTCCTCGCGCGGCGGGGCGACCGAGCCGAGACCGCTGAACGACGGGCGCTCGGGCTCCGGGTCAGCGGAGGGGGCGGACGGTTCGTCCTTGTACGAGGGCGCGGCGGAGGAAGCGGCGGACGAGGACTGGCCGAGCGCCTTCTCCCCCTTCTTCGAGGGCGGCTGGCCGCCGTCGAACCCGGCCGCGATGACGGTGACCCGTACCTCGTCGCCGAGCGCGTCGTCGATGACGGCACCGAAGATGATGTTCGCCTCGGGGTGGGCCGCCTCGCTCACCAGCTGGGCCGCCTCATTGATCTCGAACAGCCCGAGGTCCGAACCGCCGGAGATGGAGAGCAGCACGCCCCGCGCCCCGTCGATGGATGCCTCCAGCAGCGGCGAGGAGATGGCCATCTCGGCGGCCGCCACCGCGCGGTCGTCCCCGCGGGCCGAGCCGATGCCCATGAGTGCGGACCCGGCCTCGGACATCACGGACTTGACGTCGGCGAAGTCGAGGTTGATCAGACCCGGCGTGGTGATGAGGTCGGTGATGCCCTGAACACCGGAGAGCAGCACCTGGTCCGCCGACTTGAAGGCGTCCAGCACGCTGACCTGGCGGTCAGAGATGGACAGCAGCCGGTCGTTCGGAATGACGATCAGAGTGTCGACCTCGTCGCGCAGCCCCGCGATGCCGTCCTCGGCCTGGTTGGCGCGGCGGCGGCCCTCGAAGGTGAAGGGACGGGTGACGACACCGATGGTGAGGGCGCCGAGCGAGCGGGCGATGTTCGCCACGACGGGCGCGCCGCCGGTGCCGGTGCCACCGCCCTCGCCCGCGGTCACGAAGACCATGTCGGCCCCCTTGAGGACCTCCTCGATCTCCTCGCGGTGATCCTCGGCGGCCTTGCGGCCGACATCCGGGTTGGCGCCGGCGCCGAGGCCGCGAGTCAGCTCGCGGCCCACGTCGAGCTTGACGTCGGCGTCGCTCATCAACAGGGCTTGCGCGTCAGTGTTGATCGCGATGAACTCGACGCCCTTGAGACCGACCTCGATCATCCGGTTGATGGCGTTCACGCCACCGCCGCCAATACCGACGACCTTGATGACTGCGAGGTAGTTCTGCGGTGCTGCCACGTCGAAGGCCTCTCGCCTCGAGTTACGTATCCCTGTGGGGCGGTTCGAACGCCGACCCGAACCCTAAGTGTGAAGTTTAGGGTTACCAGTGCCTGTCTTACTTGGACTCTTCGCAACGGACACTAAGTCGACAAGTGCTGGGTGTTCAACGAACACGCCGAACCTCCCGTTTTTCTTTTCACCCTATGTGATCAGACCGAGCAGTAGCCATCCAGGGTGCTCACCAGCAGCGATACGCGTCAACCGACACGGCCACTGGCGGCGGAGACTCCAGCCGTTCGCCAAACCGTCGGCCACAACCCCGTCCATCACACCGGATACTCGCGCCCCTTCGCCGATCCCGGCTGGGGGTACGGGGGTTATCCCCCGGGAGAACGCAGAACCCTATGTGATCAGACCGAGCAGTAGCCATCCAGGGTGCTCACCAGCAGCGATACGCGTCAACTGGGACGGGTGGCTTCCGGTGAGGACATCAGCCTGATCATGTGTGGCAGCTCGGGTCAACTGACACGGCCACGGAGCGGCGGAGTCCAACCGTTCGCCGAACCCGGCTGGAGGTACGGGGGTTAAGGCTCGCCGGGAACCCGCGTACCGGCACGGGGGACGCGCCCCGTAGGGGCGCGGGGAACGGCGCGACGAGCCACAACGCGCCCGCAGACCGCACGCTTCGGGCAGGGGCAGCCCCTCCCCGGCGTGGCCGGTCAGCGGACAACGTGACTAACTGCCCGACGCGGCCGGGGCGCTGGGGGCCGTCACATCGAAGTGGGTGGCGTCCTCGGCGGCCTTCAGCAGCGCGGTCAGCGCCTTCGCCTTCGCCCGCCCCCGCTCCGCGCTCCCCCACCGCACCGTGCGGCCTTCCGTCAGCTCCAGCGCAACGTTGTCGTAGGAGCGGACCCTTACGGTGCGGACGGCGCGGTGGACGGAATCGGGGAGGACGTGCGTGATCCGGGCCGCTTCGCGCCGCAGCCGGGCCGCCGAGAAGTACCGTTCGTCGACTCGTTCGTCCGGTTCCAGCACGAGAAGCGGAATGCCTTTTGGCGGCTTGCCGACTGTGGCGAATCGCACGCCTTCGGCGTCCACTTCCGTGTATTTGCCGCCGCTCTCCATAGCCAGTTCGGGCCGTCTTTCCGTCACGTCGAGCGTGACACCGTGCGGCCACGAGCGTTCCGCCGTGACCTCCCGTACGCGCGGCAGCGCCTCACGCACGCGCCGCTGCAGGGCCGCCCTGTCGACGGTGATGAGCGGCGCACCCTTGGGCACCGCCGCCGCACGGGAGACTTCCGCTTCGCTGAGCACCCGGGTGCCGGTGACGGAGACGCTCTCGACGCGCAGCCACGGCGAGCCGTACAGCACCCAACTGCCGAAGCCGCCCAGCGGAACGGCGAGGGCGAGCAGCAGCAGAAGGAGGCGCCGCCAGCGGAGCCGCGTTCTGAGCCCTTCCGGGCGTGGCCGGTTGCCGGGGTCGTGGTCACCGGCCTCGGCGCGCTTGCCGGGACCGGTGCCGGAGCGGGCACCGGCGCTGGGGTCGGCCTGCACGCGCCGGTCGGCGCTCCGGCTCCGCCGACGTCCGGCGCCCGCCTCGCCGGACGCCTCCGGCCCCCTGGACGCCTTCGGCTTCCCGGTCGCCCTGACGGCTCTGGCAGCTCTGACCACAAGGACCACCCTGCTTTCTGCGTTCCCAGCGAGCTGCCGCTTCCGCGCCGCGCCGGATCAGCTCTGGCGGCGCGCGGCGATCGCCTCGTACACCATGCCGACAAGCAGTTCATCGGCGTCCGGACGGCCGAACTCGGCTGCCGCGCGCGACATCGCGGTGAGCCGTTGCGGGTCGGCGAGGACCGGGAGCACGTTGCTCTGGATCCACTCCGGCGTCAGCTCCGCGTCGTCGACGAGGAGTCCGCCGCCCGCCTTGACGACCGGCTGGGCGTTGAGCCGCTGTTCGCCGTTGCCGATCGGCAGCGGTACGTAGGCGGCGGGCAGCCCGACGGCCGACAGCTCCGCCACGGTCATCGCGCCCGCGCGGCAGAGCATCATGTCGGCCGCGGCGTACGCGAGGTCCATCCGGTCCACATACGGTACCGGCACATAGGGCGGCATACCGGGCATGTGGTCCACGTGGGGGAGTTCGTTCTTGGGGCCGACCGCGTGCAGGATCTGGATGCCGGCGCGCTGGAGGTGCGGAACGACCTGCTGGACGACCTCGTTGAGCCGGCGCGCGCCCTGCGAGCCGCCGGAGACCAGCAGCGTGGGCAGGTTGGGAGCCAGCCCGAACGAGGCACGCGCCTCGGCCCGTACGGCGGAGCGGTCGAGGGTCGCGATGGAGCGGCGCAGCGGGATACCGACGTAGCGGGCGCCGCGCAGCTTGCTGTCGGGCGTGGAGACGGCGACGCCGTGCGCGTAACGGGAGCCGATCTTGTTGGCGAGCCCCGGGCGGGCGTTGGCCTCGTGCACGACGATCGGCACTCCGGCCCGCTTGGCCGCCAGATAGCCGGGCAGCGCCACATAGCCGCCGAAGCCCACGATGCAGTCGGCCTTGGTGTTCTCCAGGATCTGCTCCGCGGCCTTGATGGTGCCGCGCAGCCGTCCGGGCACGGTGATCAGCTCGGGCGTGGGTTTACGCGGCAGCGGAACGGCCGGAATCAGCTCGAGTTGGTAACCGCGCTCCGGCACGAGCCGCGTCTCCAGGCCGCGCTCGGTACCGAGGGCCGTGATCCCCACGGTCGGGTCCTGCCTGCGCAGGGCGTCCGCGAGGGCGAGCGCGGGCTCGATGTGGCCGGCGGTCCCCCCACCGGCGAGTACGACGTGCACGCTGTTTCACCGCTCTCCGGACGGCGGCCTTCCGGCGCGCCGTCTCATCGTCTTCTCTCTCTTCCGGCCGGGGGTGCTCCGCGATCGCAGCACCCCTGCCAGCCCTCCCCTTGACGTGCGCTGCCACAGGGCGGGCTGCCGCACGGCCAGGGCAGCGCGTGCCGCCGGGTCGCTGCGCGCGAAGGCGATCAGCAGTCCGACAGCGAACATCGTCGGCAACAGGGCGGACCCACCGTAGGAGAACAGCGGGAGAGGGACGCCGGCGATGGGCAGCAGACCGAGCACAGCACCCACGTTGATCACCGCCTGCGCGATGATCCACGTCGTCACTCCTCCCGCGGCATACCTGACGAAGGGTTCCTCCGTGCGTCCGGCCACGCGGATACCCGCATAGCCTAGAGCCGCGAAGAGGGCGAGTACCGACAGCGTCCCCGCCAGTCCGAGTTCCTCCCCGGTCACGGCGAAGATGAAGTCGGTATGGGGTTCGGGGAGTTGACCCCATTTTTCCACACTCGCCCCCAGTCCGGAACCGAACCAGCCGCCGGAGGCCAGCGCATAGATCCCGTGCACGGCCTGCCAGCACTGGTCGTCGGGCCCGGGATCGGTGGCGCCGATGCAGCCGAGCCGGGACATCCGGTTGGGGCTGGAGGTGACCAGCAGCGCGGCGGCGGTGAGGCCGGCCACCAGGACACCGGTGAACAGCCGGGTCGGAGCGCCCGCCAGCCACAGCAGTCCGAACAGCACGGCGGCCAGGATGAGCGCGGTTCCCATGTCGCCGCCGAGCATGATGAGCGCGAGCAGCAGCAGGGAGACCGGCACCAGCGGCACCAGCAAGTGCTTCCACTGGGTGAGCATCTTCCGCTCGCCCTTGCGGGCCAGCAGGTCGGCGCCCCACAGCACGAGGGCCAGCTTGGCGAACTCGCTGGGCTGGAGCTGGAACGGGCCGCCCAGATAGATCCAGTTCTGGTTCCCGTTCACCTCCTGCCCTATACCCGGCACCTGCACCAGGCACATCAGAAAGATGGAGACGGTCAGCAGCGGATAGGCCAGCCCGCGGTGCAGCCGTACCGGCATCCGGGAAGCGGCCACCAGCAGCGCCGTACCGAGCACAGCGGCCACCAGCTGTTTGCGGAAGTAGTAGGTGGAGGCCAGCCCGGACTGGAGCGCCTGGATCTGCGAGGCGGAGAAGACCATCACCAGGCCGAGGACGGTGATGAGCAGACTGCCGCCCAGAATCAGGTAATACGCCGTCAACGGCCGGTCCCAGGCGCGCTTGGCGCGGGCGTAGAGCCGCTGCGGTGCCGAGGTACCCGGAGGTGTTCCGAGGTGCTTCGGTGGGCGCATGGGCGCGGGTTGGCTTCTCGCGCGCCGGGGCGTGGGCGGTTTGGCGGATCGCGCCGTCATCCGAATCCCCTCCGTCTCGCCCGCGTCCTCGGCCGGCGTGAGGAGCGGGTCTACTGCTGGCTGCTGCCTTCGGCGGCGAGGGCCCTGACCGCCTCGGCGAACGCGTCGCCGCGCGCGTTGTAATTGACGAACATGTCCATCGAGGCGCACGCGGGGGCCAGGAGTACGGTATCGCCGGGGCGCGCCAGCGACGTCGCTCGGCGGACGGCCTCCGCCATCGCCCCAGTGTCCGTGCGTTCGAGGTCGGCCACGGGAACATCGGGCGCGTGTCGCGCGAGGGCTTCGGCGATCAGCTGCCGGTCGGCGCCCATCAGCACCACGCCGCGCAGCCTGGGCGCGGACGCGGCGACGAGTTCGTCGAACGTAGCACCCTTGGCCAGTCCGCCCGCGATCCACACGATCGACTCGTAGGCCGCCAGTGACGCCTCGGCCGCGTGGGTGTTGGTGGCCTTGGAGTCGTCCACGTAGGAGATGCCGCCCGCCTCGGCGACGTGGGTGATGCGGTGCGCGTCCGGGGTGAAGGCGCGCAGTCCGTCGCGTACGGCAGCGGGCGGTACGCCGAAGGCGCGGGCCAGGGCAGCCGCCGCGAGCGCGTTGGCGATGTTGTGCGGGGCCGCGGGGGTGATGTCACCGGTCTCGGCCAGCTCCTGCGCCTGCTGCTGCCGGTCCGCGACGAAGGCCCGGTCGACCAGCACGCTCTCGACCACGCCGAGTTGGGAGGGGGCCGGGGTGCCGAGGGTGAAGCCGATGGCGCGGGCGCCCTCGACCACGTCGGCGGCCCGCACCAGGTCCTCGGTGCGGGGCACGCCGGTGTCCGCCGTGTCCTGGGCGTCGTCGGCGTTGTAGACGCAGGCGACCTGGTTGCCCTCGTAGATCCGGCCCTTGGCGGCGGCGTACGCCTCCATCGAGCCGTGCCAGTCGAGGTGGTCGGGGGCGAGGTTGAGCACGGCGCCGGAGTGCGGGCGCAGGCTCGGGGCCCAGTGCAGCTGGTAGCTGGACAGCTCGACGGCGAGCACGTCGAGGCCCGCGTAGGGCTCCTGTTCCAGTACGACGTCGATGAGGGAGACGCCGATGTTGCCGACCGCGGCCGTGCGCAGTCCCGCGGCGCGCAGGATGCAGGCGAGCATCTGGACGGTGGTGGTCTTGCCGTTGGTGCCGGTGACGGCGAGCCACGGCGCGGCGTCGGGGCCGCGCAGCCGCCAGGCCAGCTCCACATCGCCCCACACCGGTACGCCCGCCTCGTCGGCTGCCCGGAAGAGCGGGCTGCTGGGCTTGAAGCCGGGCGTGGTGACGACCAGCTCGGTGCCCTCGGGGAGCGTACGGTCGTCGCCGAGCCGGACACCGACCCCGAGCGCCTCCAGTTCGGCGGCCTGGCGGCGCGGCCCCTCGCCGTCGCCGCCGTTGACAGCCGTGACGCGGGCCCCGAGACGGTGCAGCACCTTGGCCGCCGGCATGCCGCTGACGCCGAGACCGGCGACGGTGACGTGCTTGCCGGACAGCTCCTCGGAGAGCTTCGTCAGATTTGTCCGGTCCGTCCTGTGCCCGCTGCTCACTTGCTCGCCGCCCAGCCCGCGTAGAAGATGCCGACGCCGACGATGGCGCACATGCCCTGGATGATCCAGAACCGGACCACCACAAGGACCTCGGACCACCCCTTCAGCTCGAAGTGGTGCTGGAGCGGAGCCATCTTGAAGACCCGCTTGCCGGTGAGCCGGAAGGAGCCGACCTGGATCACCACGGACATGGTGATCAGCACGAACAGACCGCCGAGGATCGCCAGCAGCAGTTCGGTCCGCGAGCAGATGGCCAGCCCCGCCAGCGCGCCGCCGAGGGCGAGGGAGCCGGTGTCACCCATGAAGATCTTCGCGGGCGAGGTGTTCCACCACAGGAAGCCGAAACAGGCGCCCATCAGCGCGGCGGCGACGACGGCCAGGTCGAGTGGGTCCCGTACCTCGTAACAGCCGGGCCCCGCGGTGGCGATGTGCGCGCAGGACTCCTGGTACTCCCATACGCAGATGAACACATAGGCGCCGAAGACCATCACCGAGGCGCCGGTCGCCAGACCGTCGAGGCCGTCGGTGAGGTTCACGCCGTTGGACATCGCCAGGATCATGAACAGCGCCCAGACCACGAACAGCACCGGCGGCAGCGCCCAGCCGAAGTCCTGGGTGAAGGAGAGCTTGGTGGAGGCCGGGGTCAGCTGCCGCGCGTCCTCGAAGCTGAGCGCGAGCAGCGCGAAGGCGACACCGACGATGAGCTGGCCGGCCATCTTCGCCTTGGCCCGCAGCCCCAGACTGCGCTGCTTGACGATCTTGATGTAGTCGTCCAGGAAGCCGACCAGGCCCATACCGGCGAACAGGAAGAGCACCAGCACGCCGGAGAAGCTGGGCTGCTCGCCCGTGATGAGCTTGGTGAGGACGTAGGCCAGGATGGTGGCCAGGATGAAGGCGATACCGCCCATGGTGGGGGTGCCGCGCTTGCTGTGGTGGTTGCGCGGGCCGTCGTCCCGGATGAACTGGCCGTAGCCGCGCCGGGCGAGCAGTTTGATCAGCAGGGGGGTCCCGATCAGGGACAGGAAGAGTCCGATGACCCCGGAGAAGAGGATCTGCTTCATCGTCATCGGGCGGAGCCCTCACCCTCCCCGGAGCCGTCCTCGAGGAGGGCGGCCGCCACCTTCTCCAGGCCCACCGACCGGGAAGCCTTCACCAGTACGACATCCCCCGCGCGCAGCTGACCCCGCAGCAGCTCGACGGCCGCCTCAGTGCCGGACACATGCACCGACTCCTCACCCCACGAACCCTCGTTCTTGGCACCCATGTCGAGCCAGGCGGCCTCCCGGCCTCCGACTGCCACGAGCTTGCTGACGTTGAGCCGGACGGCGAGCCGTCCGATCGCGTCGTGCTCGGCGAGCGCATCGTCGCCGAGCTCGGCCATCTCGCCCAGCACCGCCCAGGTCCGGCCCCCCCGGGCCTTCGCCGCCTCGCCCATGGCGGACAGCGCCCTGAGCGCGGCCCGCATGGAGTCGGGGTTGGCGTTGTAGGCGTCGTTGACGACCGTGACGCCGTCGGCGCGCTCGGTGACCTCCATCCGCCAACGGGAGAGCGAGCTCGCGGAGGAGAGCGCGTCGGCGATGTCCCCAGCAGGCATGCCCAGTTGGTGGGCGACGGCCGCCGCGGCGAGCGCGTTCGACACGTGATGCTCACCGTACAGGCGCATGGTCACATCGCCGCACCCGGTAGGTGTGTGAAGGGTGAAAGCTGGTGTGCCACGATCCGACAACCGCACGTTTTCGGCCCGTACGTCCGCTTCCGGGTCCTCACCGAAGAACAGCACCCGGGCGCTGGTACGGGCGGCCATGGCGCGGACGTACGGGTCGTCGGCGTTGAGCACCGCCACTCCCCCGTCGTCCGCCGTCGGCAGCGTCTCCACCAGCTCGCCCTTGGCCTGGGCGATCTGCTCGCGCCCGCCGAACTCGCCGATGTGCGCCGTACCGACGTTGAGGACGACGCCGATCCTGGGCGGGGTCAGTTCGGTGAGGTAGCGGATGTGGCCGATGCCGCGTGCGCCCATCTCCAGCACCAGGTGCCGGGTGGTCTCATCGGCGCGCAGGGCCGTCAGCGGCAGGCCGATCTCGTTGTTCTGCGAGCCTTCCGGCCACACCGTGGGGCCCAGCCGTCCCAGTAGCTGGGCGATGAGGTCCTTGGTGCTGGTCTTGCCGCTGGACCCGGTCAGCGCCACCACCTGGGTGCCGAGCTTGTTGACGGCGTGCCGGGCCAGGGCGCCCAGGGCGCGGGTGACGTCGTCGACGACGACCGCCGGGGCGCCCACGGGGCGGGTGGCGAGCACGGCGACGGCGCCGGAGGCGACGGCGGAGGCGGCGAAGTCGTGGCCGTCGGCGCGCTCACCGGCGAACGCCGCGAACAGCGTGCCGGGGCCCGCCTCCCGGGAGTCGATCACCACCGGCCCGGTGATCCGCGCTTCCGGGTCCGTTATGTCGTGCTGCCGTCCGCCGGTGAGGGCGGCGATCTCTGCGAGGGAGAGGGGGATCATCGGTTCTGGTCGTCTGTCCGGTGATTCGTGGCGAGGGGGGCGGAAGAGGTCGAGGAGTAGGAGGGAGACGAGGGCGAGGGTGCGGGTGCCGCCGGTGCGGCGGCAGCGGGTGAAGCCTGGGGGCGTTCGGCCGCGCGGGCGCGGATGGTGTCGTACAGGACCTGGACGTCGTCGAAGGGCCGCAGCACGCCGGCGATGTCCTGGCCCTGTTCGTGGCCCTTGCCCAGCACCAGCACGGTGTCGCCTGGTTCGGCGCGGGCGACGGCGGCCTTGATGGCGGCGGCCCTGTCCTCCTCCAGGAGCACGGTTCCGCGCTCGTGTGCCGGGACCTCGGCAGCGCCGCCGAGCATGGTGGCGAGGATGGCGAGGGGGTCCTCGGAGCGGGGGTTGTCCGAGGTGAGCACCGCGGTGTCGGACAGCCGGGCGAGCGCGGCGCCCATGGCGGGGCGCTTGTGCGGGTCGCGGTCGCCGCCGCAGCCCAGCACCGCGTGCACGGCGCCGTCGGTGACCTTGCGGACGGCGTAGAGCACGGACTCGACGGCGTCCGGTTTGTGCGCGTAGTCGACGATGGCGAGGTAGTCCTGGCCCGCGTCCACCCGCTGCAGCCGGCCGGGGACCCCGGGCACGGTGCCGATGCCCTCGGCGGCCGTGTCCGCGTCGATCCCGGCGGCGACCAGCGCGGTGAGCGCGGCCAGCGCGTTGGCGACGTTGAACGGCCCGGCGATCGGCGCGGCGGCCGGCACCTTCTGGCCGCCGGGCCCCACCGCGGTGAACGTCGAGCCGAGCGGGCCGACCTCCACGTCCTCGGCGCGCCAGTCCGCGTCGGGGTGCCCCTCGGCGGAGAAGCTGGTGACGGGGAAGCCTTCTTCCTTCAGCTCGCCCAGCAGCCGGAAGCCGTACTCGTCGTCGAAGTTGACCACTGCGGCCCGCGAGCGCTCGGGGGTGAACAGCTGCCGCTTGGCCTGGAAGTAGTCCTCGATGTCCCGGTGGAAGTCCAGGTGTTCGGGGCTGAGGTTGTTGAAGACCGCGACGTCGAAGACGCAGCCGTCGACCCGGCCGAGGACCAGCGCGTGGCTGGAGACCTCCATCGTCACCGAGCTGACGCCGCGCTCGCGCATCACCGCGAACAGCGCCTGCAGATCGGTGGCTTCCGGTGTGGTGCGCTCGGACTTGATCCGCTCGTCGCCGATCCGCGACTCGACGGTACCGATCAGCCCCGTGAGTCCGCCCGCCCGTCGCCCACCACCGCCCTTCGCAGGACACGCTTCGCGTGGCTCGCCCTTTTGCGTCGCCTTCCGCAGCCCCCCGTCCACCAGGTACGCGGTCGTCGTCTTGCCGGAGGTGCCCGTGATGCCGATCTGGAGCAGGTCGGCGCCGGGGGTGCCGTAGATGGCGGCGGCCAGCTGTCCCATCCGGCCGCGCGGGTCGGGCACGGTCAGCACCGGCAGCCCGGTGGCCGCGGCGCGCTCGGTGCCGCCCGGGTCGGTCAGCACGGCCACGGCGCCCAGCGTCTGGGCCTGCTCCACGAAGTCGGCGCCGTGCAGCCGGGCGCCGGGCAGCGCGGCGTAGATGTCGCCGGGGCGTACGGCGCGCGAGTCGTGGGTGATGCCGGTGACGGACACCCCTTCGCGCGCGCCGGTGGAGCCGGACACCGGAGCGCCGGGGTCGTCGGCATCCAGCTCTCGGGCCAGCTCCGCGAGCGGGACGGGCACGACCCGCGTGGGGCGGGGCGGCCCGGGGAAGGACTCGGGGGAGGTCTGATCAGCTTGTGGCACGGCGGTGAGCGTACCGGGCGGGGCGGTCGCGCCGCGAAGCGAGGGGCGCGGCGGGGCCGATCCCTGGGGGTTGTACTCACTGTCAGTGATCGTTCTCACGTGGCGCATGGCTCAGCCGTTCCGGCCCTTGCCCGCGAGCACGGGGAGCCGCGCGGGCTTGGCCCCGGTCGGGGGGATCTGGAGACTCTTGAGGGAGAACTTCATGACCTTCTTGTAGACGGGGCCGCATACGTCGCTGCCGAAGTAGCTGCCCTTCTTGGGGTTCTGGACCGCGCAGTAGACGGTGATCCGCGGCTTGTCGGCGGGCGCGAACCCGGCGAAGGAGGCGGTGTAGCCGTGATAGCGGCCGGTCTTCGGGTCCACCCGGTTGGCCGTACCGGTCTTGCCCGCGACGCGGTAGCCGGGGATCTTCGCCGTGGTGCCGGTGCCCTCCATGTCGGACACCACCGATTCCAGCATCCTGGAGAGGGTCTTGGCGGTCTTCTCGCTGACGACCCGGCGCTTGGCGGGCGGGTCCGCGGGCTCGTACCGCCCGTCGGGGCCCGTGGTGCCGCGGACGACGGTGGGTTCGATCCGCTCGCCGCCGTTGGCGATGGTGGAGTAGATGGAGGCGGCCTGTACGGCGTTGAGGGAGAGGCCCTGGCCGAAGGGGATCGTGTACTGCTGGGAGTCGCTCCACTTGCCGGGCCTGGCCAGCAGGCCGTCCGTCTCGCCGGGGAAGCCGAGCCCGGTGGGCCGGCCGATGCCGAACTTGCGCAGATAGCGGTAGAGGACCTGGTTGGCCTCTTTCTGTGTCTTGCCGAGCTGTTCGGTGGCGAGGATGGTGCCGATGTTGCTCGACTTGGCCAGGACACCGTTGAGGGTCAGGTGCCAGGTGGGGTGGTCGATGTCGTCGGCGAAGGCGCGGTCGGCGCGCTTGAGCCGGTTGGGCACGGTGACGGCCGTGGTGGGGGTGGCCTTGCCCTCCTCCAGTACGGCAGCCATCGACATGACCTTGCTGGTGGAGCCGGGTTCGTAGACGTCCTGGACCGCGGGGTTGCCGAAAGAGTCCACCTTCGCGCCGCGGATGTCGTTCGGGTCGAACCCCGGCGCTCCAGCCATGCCGAGCAGCTGGCCGGTTCTGGTGTCCTGGACGATGACGTAGCCACTGTCGGCGTGCGACTTCTCCACCTGGTCGGAGATCGCCCGCTGTGCGGACCACTGGATGTCCCGGTCCAGCGTGAGCTCCACGTCGGAGCCCGGCTCGGCCTCCTGCTCGCGGACGCCCGCTGTGGGGACCTGGCGGCCGCCGGACTGGGCGTAGGTGATCTTGCCGTTCTCGCCCACCAGCTTGTCGTCCAGCATCGCCTCCAGCCCGGCACCGCCCTTGCCGTCGGAGTTGACGAAGCCGAGCACGCCGGCGGCCAGGTCCTTGTTCGGGTAGACGCGCTTGGCGTGCTTCTCCTGGTAGATCCCGGCCAGCACATTGGGCTTCTCGCCCTTGGGAGCCGCGCTCGCCTCGGCGGCCAGCCGGGCCTTGAGCTTCTTGATCTTCCGCCAGGTCTGCGGGGTCTGCTGGCGGGCGAGCAGGACGTAGCGGGTACCGGACCTGGACAGCTTCCCGGCCAGCTCCGTGCGGTCCTGGCCCAGCAGCGGGGCGAGGATCCTGGCAGCCCGCTCCGGGGCGTCCTTGATCTTCGTCTGCTCGGGGCTGAGCAGATACGGGTCGGCGGTGATGTCGTAGGCGTCCACCGTGCCGGCCAGCGCGGAGCCGTCCCGGGCGGTGATGGCGCCGCGCTCGGCGGCGAGCGGGACGGTGATGTAGCGGTTGACGGCGGCCTTGTCCGCGTACGCGCTCGCGTCGATGGCCTGCACCTGGAGCAGCCGTACGGTGAAGGCCAGGATGACCAGCGTCAGCCCGACGGCGACCAGCCGCAGCCGGGGCCGCGGGTTCACCAGCCGCAGCGGCGCAGAGCCGCCACCGTGCGGAGGACGGCCACCCTGCGGGGGACGGCCACCGCCGCCGCCCCGCCCCGCCGCCGGTTGCCGCGCGCCCTTGGCGGTCGTAGCCGTACGGGAGGCCGGGCGTGCTGCCGTACGGGAAGCAGGGGCCTCGCGCCCGGGGCGTGGCACCCGGCTCCGGCCGGCCTGGCCGGAGGTCCGGCGGGCGCTGCCGCCCGGCTCGCGGGAGCGCTCGGTCACGGGCCCTCCTGCTCGGTGTCCTCGCCGGGCGCCCTGCCCGGCGTGCCGCGCACGGTGCCGTCCGGGCGGAGGAAGACGGGGTTGCCGCTGGGGACCAGGCCCTGCTCGCGGGCGCGCCTGGCCAGCTGGTCGGGCGCCGAGTAGCGGTCCACCTCCTGCTGGAGGGCCTGCTGCTGGTCCGTCAGTTCCTCGGTCTCCTTCGCCAGCCGGTCCAGCTGGAAGGAGCCCTTGTTGAGGGAGGCGTTCAGCAGCAGCAGCGCCAGCAGTCCGCTGCCCAGCAGCAGGACGACCAGCAGGACGAACGGGGCACGGGCTGCCGGGGTGTTCCCGGCGGGCATCAGTCTGGCCAGCCGCGCGATGCGCTGCTGTGCGGTCATGTCGCCTCCCTCGTGCGGCGGGCGGTCATGTCGCCTCCCTGATGCGCTGGACGGCCCGCAGTCTGGCCGGGGCGGCCCGGCGGTTCTCGGCGATCTCCTCGTCGGTGGGCAGCTCGGCACCGCGGGTCAGCAGCCGCAGCCTGGGCTGGTACTGCTCGGGCACCACCGGCAGTCCGGACGGGGCGGTGTTGCGCGAACCGGCGGCGAACAGCTGTTTGACCAGCCGGTCTTCCAGCGAGTGGTACGCCAGGACGGCCATCCGGCCGCCGACGGCGAGCAGATCGAGCGCGGCGGGCAGTGCCCGCTCCAGCACCGTCAGCTCTCCGTTGACCTCGATGCGCAGCGCCTGGAAGGTGCGCTTCGCCGGGTTGCCGCCGGTGCGCTTGGCGGCCTGCGGCAGCGCGTCACGGATCACCTCGACCAGCCGGGCGCTGCGGGAGAACGGTTCCTTCTCGCGCTCCCGCACGATGGCCTCGACGATGCGGCGGGCCTGCTTCTCCTCGCCGTACGCACGCAGGATGCGCACCAGGTCGCCGGGCGCGTAGGTGTTGAGAACCTCGGCGGCGCTGAGGCCCTTGGTCTGGTCCATCCGCATGTCCAGCGGGGCGTCCTGGGCGTAGGCGAAGCCGCGGTCCGCCTCGTCCAGCTGGAGCGAGGAGACGCCGAGGTCGAACAGCACGCCCTGGACCCGGGGGACGTCCAGCCGGGCCAGCACCTGCGGCAGCTCGTCGTAGACGGCGTGCACCAGGGTGGCACGGTCCGCGTACGGGGCCAGTCGCTCGCCCGCGAGTTCGAGCGCGGCGGTGTCCCGGTCCAGGCCGATGAGACGGGCCGAGGGGAAGGTGGCCAGCAGCGCCTCGCTGTGGCCGCCGAGGCCGAGAGTGCAGTCCACGACGGTGGCGCCGGGCTCGGCGAGGGCCGGGGCGAGCAGGTCCAGGGTGCGCCGGAGCATCACCGGGTTGTGCAGTTCGCCGATGGGCCGCTCGTTGGTGGTCACTGTGCCCTCTCAGATCTGGCGGGCACCGTGCACATGCTCCTTGGTCCCCGCCCGCTCGAAGGGGAGCGGCCACCCGCGCCGAACGGGCGCCGGAGGCCTGGAGCGGGAGGAGGCCGAGCCGCACGTGCGCGCCCGCGCTCGCGAGGGGAATCGGGGTCCTTGGGGAGCGTTCGTCGCCTCCCACTTCGCGTCACTTTAGTCCACTCGTCCCCTCGGTCAACTACGGGACCAGGCGCGTCCGCCTATGGGAGCAGGCGCCTCGTGACGGCGGCTGACATCCGCCCCGCGACGGCGTCGCGGGGCGGAAGAAAAGGGGCTGCGGGGGACCTGTGGGTTACCTCACACCGCGGCGAGCCGCCCGTTTTCGCCGCTCTCCGGACAGGCCGCCCACCGCCGGAGCGTCTAACGTCATACACATGTCGATACCCGCACCTCACCCCCAGTCCGGACCGTCCGTGACCGACGAGCTCGTGGCGGCGAACCAGGAGTACGCGCGTGCGTTCACCGACCCCGGGATGGACGCCCGCCCGGTCCGCAAGGTGGCCGTCGTCGCCTGCATGGACGCCCGGCTGGACCTGCACGCCGCGCTCGGCCTGGAGCTGGGCGACTGTCACACCATCCGCAACGCCGGCGGCGTCGTCACCGACGACATCATCCGCTCCCTCACCATCAGCCAGCGCGCCCTGGGCACCCGGTCCGTGGTGCTCATCCACCACACCGGCTGCGGACTGCTGAACCTCACCGAAGATTTCCGGCACGAGCTGGAACTGGAAGTGGGCCAGCGGCCGTCCTGGGCTGTCGAGGCCTTCAAGGACCTGGACCAGGACGTGCGCCAGTCGATCGAGCGCGTACGGACCTCGCCGTTCCTGCCCCACCGGGACGACGTACGCGGCTTCGTCTTCGACGTGACGACGGGTCTGCTGCGCGAGATCGCCCCGGCCTGAGCCGGGCGGCTCGCGCCGGTGGGCCCGGGACACCCGGGAGAGTGACGGAAGGCCCCGTCGCCGTGAAGAATATGCGACAGCGCACACTGCAGGGCCCGCTGGAGCGGACGCGGGGCGGACGCCGCGGGCACGTACAAACGGGGATGGGGCCGAGGAGGGCCGGTGACGACCTATGACGAGCGGGCGAACCTTAGCGAGCTGAGCGCCACAGCGGGTGAGGTGCGCCGCTGTGTCGAGTCGGTGATCGAGGGAAAACCCGAAGTCGTCCGGCTCTCGCTGACGGTGCTGCTGGCGGAAGGGCACCTGCTGATCGAGGACGTGCCCGGCGTCGGCAAGACGATGCTCGCCAAGGCGCTGGCCAAGGCCGTCGACTGCTCGGTGCGCCGCATCCAGTTCACGCCCGATCTGCTGCCCTCCGACATCACCGGGGTCAGCGTCTACGACCAGCAGCGCAAGGACTTCGAGTTCAAGCCCGGCGCCGTCTTCGCGCAGATCGTGATCGGCGACGAGATCAACCGCGCCTCGCCCAAGACCCAGTCGGCGCTGCTGGAGTCCATGGAGGAGCGCCAGGTCACCATCGACGGGCAGACCTACCAACTGCCCGACCCGTTCATGGTCGTCGCCACCCAGAACCCGGTGGAGATGGAGGGCACCTACCCGCTGCCCGAGGCGCAGCGGGACCGGTTCATGGCGCGGGTCTCCATCGGCTATCCGAGCCCGGCGGCCGAGCTGGAGATGCTCGATGTGCACGGCGGGGCCTCGCCGTTGGACGACCTCCAGCCGGTGGCGCACGCGCACGAGGTCGCCAAGCTGATCGAGACCGTACGGGGCGTGCATGTCTCTGACGCGGTGCGGCGGTACGCGGTCGAACTGGTGGCCGCCACCCGGTCGCACGCCGAGCTGCGGCTGGGTGCCTCGCCGCGCGCGACGCTGCATCTGCTGCGGGCCTCCAAGGCGTCGGCGGCGCTCGCGGGGCGGGAGTTCGCGCTGCCCGACGATGTGCAGTCGCTGGCGGTCCCGGTGCTGGCGCACCGTCTGCTGCCCACCGCGCAGGCGCAGTTGAACCGCCGTACCGCCGAGCAGGTGGTGACCGAGATCCTGGGGCGGGTGCCCGTGCCCGCCATCGGCCCGGGCCCCGCGGCGCCGGGCACGGCACCGGGCGCGCCCGCGGCGCCGGGTCCCTACGCGCAGCCACAGCCGCCCGGACAACAGCCCCCGCCGGGCCTGCCGCACACCGGGCAGCCGCGGGGCTACTGATGTCCTTCGGACCGCCCCCCGGGGCACCGCCGGCCCCAGGCGCGGGGCCGTACAGCGGTACGGGCGCGTACAGCGGTACGGGGCCGCACGGCGGCAACGGCGCGGACGGCGGCGGGGAGAGACGGGGGTCGCTGCGGCTGGCGTTCGGCGGGCTCACCACCCGGGGCCGCTCGTTCCTGGCGGCTGGTTTGGCGGCGGTGCTGTGCGCGTATGTGCTGGGCCAGGACGAACTGCTGCGGGTCGGCGCACTGCTGGCGGTGCTGCCGCTGGTGTGCGTACTGGTGCTGCACCGCACCCGCTACCGCGTGGCGGGCTACCGCAAGCTGTCGCCCTCCCGGGTGCCGGCCCGCTCGGAGGCGCGGGTGCGCCTGCGGATCGACAACATCTCCCGGCTGCCCACCGGGCTGCTGATGCTCCAGGACCGGGTGCCTTACGTGCTCGGCCCGCGCCCCCGGTTCGTACTGGACAGGGTGGAGCCGGGCGGGCGGCGCGAGGTCTCCTACCGGGTCCGCTCCGACCTGCGCGGACGCTATCCGCTGGGCCCTCTCCAGCTGCGGCTGACCGACCCGTTCGGCATGTGCGAACTGACCCGCTCCTTCAGCACCTACGACACCCTCACCGTCGTACCGCCCATAGAGCCGCTGCCGCCGGCCCGGCTGACGGGTGAGACCAGCGGCTACGGCGAGGGGCGGCAGCGCGCGCTCGCGCTGGCCGGGGACGACGATGTGATCCCGCGGGGCTACCGGCACGGCGACGACCTGCGCCGGGTCCACTGGCGCTCGACGGCGCGCTACGGCGAACTGATGGTGCGCCGCGAGGAACAGCCGCAGCAGGCGCGCTGCACCGTACTGCTGGACACCCGCCGCGCCGCCTACCCAGGCTCAGGGCCCGACTCGCCCTTCGAGTGGGCGGTCGCGGCCGCCGCATCCGTCTGTATGCATCTGCTGGAACGGGGCTACTCGGTACGGCTGCTGACCGACACCGGGGCGGCCGCGCCGGGGCTGGAGAGCGGGGGCCTTCTCTCGGACGCCTCGGACACGGCGGGGCTGCTCCTGGACACCCTCGCCGTGGTCGAACACTCGCAGGAGCAGGGCCTGTCCGGCGCCTTCGACGCGCTGCGCGGCGGAACGGCCGGGCGCGAGGGGCTGCTGGTCGCCTTCCTCGGCACGCTGGACGAGGAACAGGCCCTCACGGTCGGCCGGATGCGGCAGCGCTCCGACGGCGCCGTGGCCTTCTGCGCGGTGCCCACCGGGGCCCGGACCGTGGGGAGCGCCGCGCCACCGTCCGCGCCGCCGTCCGCGCCGTCCGCGCCGCCGCCTGAGGACGGCCGGCTGCGCGTCCTGCGCGAGGCCGGGTGGACGGCGCTGCCCGGCGGTCCCGGAACAACCATGGCCGCGCTCTGGCAAGAGGCCGACAACGCCGGCACGAGGGGGCTGGAACGATGAGCGGACGGGGAAGGCTCGCACTCTGCGCCGCGCTGGCGACCCTCGCCGCGTCCTGCGCGCTGCTGCCGCTGGTCGACCCGGCGACCTGGCTGCTGCAGGCCGCGCTGCTGACAGCCGTACAGACCGGGGTGGGAGCGGCCACCCGCCGGGTGCCGCTGGCCCGCCCGTTGACGGTGCTGGCGCAGGCCGTCGTCTCGCTGCTGCTGCTCACCTTCGTCTTCGCACGGGAGTACGCGCCGGCCGGCTTCCTGCCCAGCCCGGCGAGCTTCGGCCACTTCGGCACCCTGTTCGAGCAGGGCGTCCAGGACGTGAGCCGGTACGCGATACCGGCGCCGCTGACCGACGGCATACGGCTGATGCTCGTCGGGGGCGTGCTCGCCATCGGCCTGCTCGTGGACACCGTCGCGGTGACGTACCGCAGCGCGGCGCCCGCCGGGCTGCCGCTGCTGGCCCTGTACTCGGTGGCCGCCGGGCTCTCCCAGGGCGGCGCCCGCTGGCTGTGGTTCCTGTGCGCGGCGGGCGGCTATCTGCTGCTCCTGCTGGCGGAGGGGCGCGAGCGGCTCTCCCAGTGGGGCCGCCTGTTCACCGACCGGTCACGGCCGGGTGCCGCACCGCACCAGCCCGGCAGCGTCGGCGGCCCGGCCATGGCGCCGGTACGCACCGGGCGGCGGATCGGCGTGCTGGCGCTGGGCATCTCGCTGGTGGTGCCCGCGGCGCTGCCCTCGCTGAGCGGCGGACTGCTCGACGACATGGGCACCGGCGGCGGGGGCGGCGGCAACAAGGGCGGCGGCACGGTCTCCGCCGTCAACCCGGTGGTCGCCCTCAAGGACAGCCTCAACCAGCCGCAGAACCGCACGGCGCTCGTCTACACGGCCGACGGCGACGACAAGGACCTCTACCTGCGGATCGTCGCGCTCGACAAGTTCGACGGCGCCCAGTGGAAGCCCTCCGAACGGCGCATCGGCGAGATCCCCGACCCGCTGCCGACCCCGCGCGGCCTGGGCCCCGACGTACGGACCCGCACGGTCAGCGTCACCGTCCAGGCCAGTGACGCGTACGCACAGGACTGGCTGCCGATGCCGTATCCGGCGAGCCGGGTACAGGTCGGCGGCAAGTGGCGCTTCGAGCCCGAGGGCCGCACCCTGGTCGGCTACGACAAGCAGACCACCCGCGGCCTGCGCTACAGCGTCGACAGCCTCCAGGTGCAGCCCACCGCCGAACAGCTGCGGAACGCCCCCGCGCCGCCGCCCGGGCTCAAACGCGAGTACACGGAAGTCCCCCGCTCGCTGCCGGCCGTCGTACCGAAGACCGCACGCAAGGTCACCCGGGGCGCGAAGGACGACTACGACCGCGCGGTGCTGCTCCAGGACTGGTTCGCGAGCAAGGGCGGCTTCAGCTACGACACCGAAGTGGCCGCGGGGACCGGCGTCAACGCCATCGCCGACTTCCTGAAGCAGAAAGAGGGCTTCTGCGTCCACTTCTCCTTCGCCATGGCCTCGATGGCCCGCACCCTGGGCATCCCGGCCCGGGTCGCGGTCGGCTTCACCCCGGGCACGGCGCGCGGCGACGGCAAGATGGAGGTCGGCTTCCAGGACGCGCACGCCTGGCCCGAGCTGTACTTCGAAGGCGTCGGCTGGACCCGGTTCGAGCCCACCCCCACCCGGGGCAGCACCCCGCCCTACGCCCAGCCGGACTCGCCGGACGCCGACCAGAACCCCAGCGAGGCGCTGCCCGACCGGAACCAGGACGACGAGCCCTCGGCCGGCCCGTCCCCCTCGCAGTCGTGCAGCGCACAGCAGAAGCAGGCCGACCCTGAGTGCGGGATGGCGGCCCCGGCCCCCGGGTCGGGCAGCTCCGCCGAGGGCCCGCCCGTGGGCACCATCGCTGCTCTGGGCGGCAGCGGTCTGGCAGTGCTGGGGTTGTTGTCGCTGCCGATGCTGTTGCGGATGCGCAGACGCTCCAGACGGCTGCGCGCCCGCGGCTCCACTTCAGGCAGCCCGGAGGCCGTGCTGGTCGCCTGGCAGGAGCTGATCGACACCGGCTGGGACTACGGAATCCTCCCGGAGGACTCCGCAACCCCGCGCACGGCCGCCGAGCGGCTGACCAGGATCGGACAGCTCGGACCCGAGGAGGCCGAGGCGACGCAGCGGGTGGCCCTCGCGGTGGAGCAGGTGCTGTACGCGCCCGTCCCGCGGGCAGCGCCGGGAACCGCGGACGAGGTACGCCGTATTCGCGCCGGGCTCCGCGCCGCCGCGCCCCGCACCGTGCGGATCCGCGCACTGCTGCTGCCGCCCTCGACTGCCCGGCTCGTGTGGTCGGCGCGCCGCCGCGGCAGGGCGCTGCGGGTCCGCTGGGCACGGGCGCTCACCCGGCCGCGGCTCGCCAAATAGGGGCCCCCGACAGCGGGAGGCAACAAGCAGCAGCTCGGCGGTGCCGAACTCACCGGTAGAGGTGGGTCCGGCACCGCCGAGCTGCTACGTCATTGCCGAGCGCCGCTGCGGCAGGAGCAGGCGCAGCGGCAAGAGGGGCGAGGGGTCGCGTGTGTGCGGCGTCAGCGGGGCGTCGGGCTCAGTGGTGGCCGTGACCCTCGTCGCGGCGGCGCTGCCACCGTTCCTCGATCCGGGACATCATCGACTTGCGGCTCCGTGGCTGCTGTCGGCGACCGGATCCGGACCCCTGTGGAGACCGGCCCTGGGCTTGGCCCTCGCCCTGGGCCTGGCCTTCGCCCTGTTTGGGGGCCTTCCGCCATCCTGTCACCGCGAGAACCGCGCAGCCCAGCATCACCAGGAAGCCGACGACGCTGATCCAGATCTGCTGAGCGACCATTCCGGCCATGAGGAGCGCGATACCCACCAGAAAGCCCGCAACCGCTTGGTAGACCCGCTTGCGGGTGTACCGGCGCAGCTCACTTCCCTCGAGCGCTGTCGCGAACTTGGGATCTTCGGCGTACAGCGCTCGCTCCATCTGCTCGAGCATCCGCTGCTCGTGCTCAGAGAGCGGCACGGAGTCCTCCTACTCGTCGGTCGCGGGGGCGACCGGATGCGACTCTTTCAGGATAGGCAGGGAATCGCCCCCGTGAAACCCGCCCCTCTACGCCAATTCGTCCCACCACACCCGATATAACGGCGGGGTGCCCACGGCGTGTTCCGTTCATTCCCGCACCACCTTTCCGCCATGCCGGACGGTGTGCCTCGATCATACGGCGCGTAGCGGCTGATCGGGCGGTCGCGCAAAGAGCCCCCGTTCAGGCCCCCGGCGCTCCCAGCGGGCGTGAAGGCCCACCGAGCTGCGTGAGTACCCATGAGCCGCCGCGCAATGCGCGGTGCGGAAGATGGCGCCGGGCAGTCAGCGGCTGATGCCCCGGGCAGCGCCGGGCGGGATCTCGGCGAGCACATGCAGCTGGCTGGCGATCGACTGGAAGTCGGGCAGCTCGGCGGCAGCCGCCTCCAGCCTGGCAAGGGCATCCAGCGCGTCCGGCTCGGTGTCCACGAGCGCGCCGGGCACCAGGTCGGCGAAGACCCGTACGCCGTGTACGGAGATCACCTCGAGCCCGGTGCTGGTCACCAGCGCGGTGAGCTGCTCGGGCGTGAAGCGGCGGGGCATGGGGTCGCTCTCGCCCCAGCGGCCGCCGGGCGAGGTGAGGGCGTGCCGCGCCTCGGTGAAGTGCCCGGCCAGCGCCCGCGCCAGCACCGCTCCACCCAGCCCCGAGGCCAGCACGCTGAGTGTGCCGCCGGCCTCGCGCAGCGCGGCGACGGCGTTGCCGAGGCCCTCGGCAGGGTCGTCCACGTACTCAAGGACGCCGTGGCAGAGCACCGCGTCGTAGCCGCCGCGCTCGGCGACGTCGAAGAGGCCGCGCACATCGCCCTGGACGCCGCGCACCCGGTCGGCCACGCCTGCCTCGGCTGCGCGCCGCTCCAGCGCGAAGAGGGCGTCGGGGCTGGGGTCGACGACGGTGACCCGGTGGCCGAGCCGGGCGACGGGCACCGCGAAGTTGCCGGTGCCACCGCCGGTGTCGAGCACTTCCAGCTCGGCGCGGTCCGCCAGTTTGGCGCGCTGGTCGAGGGCTCCCCTGAGGACGTCCCAGACCACTGCGGTCCGGAGGGTTGCGCTGGGGCGGGACATGCGGCTGCTCCTCGGCTCAGGGACGGGCAGTTCCCACCCTATTGCCTCCGGCCGCGGCTGATCCGCCCGGCGGGCCCCTGGCTGCCTGCCGGGTCGTGCCGCAGGTGACGCCGCAGGCCGCCGCCCCGTGGCTCGTCTGGCGGCTCATCCCACTCTCCGGCCCCAGGGCGAGGACGGGTGAGCCGGGGTCGGGTGAGCGGGGTGGGCC
>NZ_JADKMA010000115.1 GCF_017676365.1 Streptomyces oryzae | reverse complement strand
ACCCTCCCGCCCCGGCCTCCGGCACTGCTCCGGTCTCCGGCACTGCTCCGGCCTCCGGCCCGAGCACCAGACCGGTGGATGTGCCCGGCGGGCCCGCCGATCCGCGCGGGATGACCGACCCGGCGGCGCCCGACGCGCCCGCCGACCCGGCCGCGCCCGGCGCGGCGGGCGGACCCGCGGGCCAGCCGTCGCTCGTACAGGGCGACCCCCGTGACTTCGGGGCGCAGATCTTCAAGGGCAACGCCTTCGACACCTGCCAGGCCCCCTCGGCGACCACCATGCGGGCGTGGCGCGGCACATCGCCGTTCGGCGCCGTCGGGGTCTACATCGGGGGACGCGCCAGGGCGTGCGCGAAGCAGAAGCACCTGGGGCCCGACTGGGTGCGCAGCGTCAACCAGCAGGGCTGGAAACTGCTGCCGGTCTACGTCGGCTCCCAGGCGCCCTGTGTCATCGCCAAGAACAAGCGCAAGTTCCGGATGTCCTCCAAGAACCCCTACGGGCAGGGCAAGCGCGAAGGGCTGGACGCGGTACGCCAGGCGCAGCGGCTCGGCATGGGCAGGAGCAGCGCCGTGTACCTCGACATGGAGGCGTACCGCTACAAGCAGCGCAGCTGCGCCAACACCACGCTGCGCTTCATCCAGGGCTGGAACAGCGCGGTGCGCGCCCAGGGGTACGTCGCCGGCTACTACAGCAGCGCCAACTACGGCATCGCGCACCTGGAGCGGGCCCGCGCGGCAGGAGCGCGTGGACTGCCCACCGCGGTGTGGTTCGCCCGCTGGCACACGCGCCCGTCGGTGAACGGGGAGCGGAACCTCCACCCCCGGGCGTGGCAGCCGCACCGGCGCATCCACCAGCACACGGGCAACGTGAAACGCACCTACGGCGGTCACACGGTGCACATCGACCAGAACCTGGTGGACGCTCCGGTGGCGGTCATCGGGTGAGCCGGTGGCGGTCGTGGGGCGAGCCGTCGGGCGAGCCGTCGGGTGGGTCGTCGGAAGGCCGTCGGACGGGCCGGAGGAGGAGGCACCCGGGGGCACCCTGATCCGCCTGGTGGATGCTCTCCACCTTCAGGAGGTGTAGGAAACACCACCACTACACCCTGAGGCGGACGCTGCATCGGGACCTTGGGGCGATCCGGGGAAGGCGGGCGGCTCATAGCGTGGATGCCATGACCACGCCTGGGACAGTTCGGACTCCCCGGACCACCAATGCGAAGCACGCGCGGTCCCTTGCGATGCAGCCAGGCTCCGGGGGACAGCCACTGACGTTCACCTCCTACGTCCAAGCGCGGGGCCCGGTGCTGCTGCGCACCGCCCGCTCCCTGACCGCCAACCCCAGCGACGCCGAGGACCTGCTCCAGACGGCGCTGACCAAGACCTATCTGGCCTGGGAGCGGATAGAGGACCATCGGGCCCTGGACGGCTATGTCCGCCGGGCGCTGGTCAACACCCGCACTTCCCAGTGGCGTCGGCGCAAGGTGGACGAGTTCTCCTGCGACGAGCTTCCGGAGCCCGACCCACTGCCGGCTCCGGACCCCGCCGAGCAGCAGGCCGTACGGGACGCCATGTGGCGTGCCGTGCTCAAGCTGCCCGCCCGGCAGCGCGCCATGGTGGTCCTGCGCTATTACGAGGACCTGAGCGAGATACAGACGGCCGAGGTGCTCGGCGTTTCCGTCGGCACGGTCAAGAGCGCCGTCTCCCGCGCCCTGGCCAAGCTGCGGGAAGACCCCCAGCTGGCCGCCGACGTCCGCGCGGAGCCCCACCCGGAGGAGCACGGCGAGGCGGGCCAGGAGCCGGTCGCGGCCTGAGCGCGCTGTCGGGCGTACGTGTCAGCTCCGCGTGTGGCACCGGCGGCGGGCGGCAGCGGCGGGACCGGGGCACCGCGCCGCGAGATGCAGGTTCGGCCCTGTATGCGGGCAGGCACCCGTGACATACCGACCGGTCGGTGGCAGGCTTCCGCGGAAGCGGCGCATTACTCGTGCGTTAAGACGCACCCGTGCGTAGCCGCTCCCGGGCGTGCTCCTCCTGGCGTACTCCTGGGCGTAGGCACCCTGGGGCGTGAACGCGCGTGGCATGCGCCCGCTCCGCGTAACCGCCGCTCATGGGGAGGCCCCGGTGCTGAGCACGATGCAGGACGATGTACCGCTGACCATCTCGCGCATCCTCCGCCACGGAATGACCGTCCACGGGGACGCGCGGATCACCACGTGGACAGGCGAGTCGGAGCCGCACCGCACGACGTTCCGGGCCACCGGCGAACGTGCCGCACAGCTCGCCCACGCCCTGCGTGACGAGCTGGGGGTACGCCCTGACGACCGGGTTGCCACTCTTATGTGGAACAACTCGCAACATGTAACGGCATACTTCGCGATTCCCTCCATGGGCGCCGTGCTGCACACCCTCAACCTGCGCCTGCCGGCCGACCAGTTGGTCTTCATCGTCAACCACGCGGCCGACCGGGTCATCCTCGTCAACGGCACCCTGCTCCCTCTGCTCGCGCCGCTGCTGCCCCGCCTGGAGACGGTCGAGCACCTGGTCGTCGTCGGTCCGGGCGACACCTCGGTGCTCGAGGGCTGTGCTCCACAGGTGCACGACTACGAACAGCTGCTGGCCGGGCGGCCCACCTCCTTCGACTGGCCCGAGCTGGACGAACGCAGCGCTGCCGCCATGTGCTACACCTCCGGCACCACTGGCGACCCCAAGGGCGTCGTCTACTCGCACCGCTCGGTCTATCTGCACTCCATGCAGGTCAACATGGCCGAGTCCATGGGGCTCACCACCGCTGACACCACCCTTCCCGTGGTGCCGATGTTCCACGTGAACGCCTGGGGGCTGCCGCACGCCGTGTTCATGACCGGCGTCGGGATGCTGCTGCCCGACCGCTTCCTGCAGCCCGCGCCGCTCGCCGAGATGATCGCGGCCGAGCGGCCCACCCACGCCGCCGCCGTACCCGTCATCTGGCAGGGCCTGCTGGACGAGCTCGCCGCCACCCCGCGCGACATCTCCAGCCTCAAGACCGTCACCATCGGCGGCTCCGCCTGTCCGCCGAGCGTGATGCGGGCCTTCGAGGAGCTGCACGGCGTACGTGTCTGCCACGCCTGGGGGATGACCGAGACCTCGCCGCTCGGCAGCCTCGCCCACCCGCCGGGCGGTCTCACTCCCGAGGAGGAGTGGCCCTACCGGGTCACCCAGGGCCGCTTTCCCGCGGGCGTGGAGGCTCGGCTGGCGGCGCCCGACGGCAGTTTCGCGCCCTGGGACGGCGCGTCGCCCGGCGAGCTGGAGGTGCGCGGTCCGTGGATCGCCGCGGCCTACTTCGGCGGCGTGGGCGAGCCGCCGCTGCGGCCCGAGGACAAGTTCAGCCCGGACGGCTGGCTGCGCACCGGCGACGTCGGCGTCATCAGCCCGGACGGCTATCTGACGCTCACCGACCGCGCCAAGGACGTCATCAAGTCCGGCGGCGAGTGGATCTCCTCGGTGGAGCTGGAGAACGCGCTGATGGCGCACGAGGCCGTTGCCGAGGCCTCCGTCGTCGCCGTCACCGACGAGAAGTGGGGCGAGCGCCCACTCGCCTGCGTCGTCCTCAAGGAGGACCGCGAACCCGTCTCCTACGAGGAGCTGCGCACCTTCCTCGGCAAGACCGTCGCCCGCTGGCAGCTCCCCGAGCGCTGGGTCACGCTCGAGTCCGTACCGAAGACGAGCGTGGGGAAGTTCGACAAGAAGGTGCTGCGCCGTCAGTACGCGGCGGGCGAGCTGGACGTGACCGAGCTGGGCTGAACGGGCCGGGGGCTGCTGCCGGGCAGCCCCCCAAGTCGCGGTCGTTCAGCCCGCGCCGCCCCGTCAGTGCGCGCCGATCTTCGTCAGCAGGTCGACGATCCGGGACTGCACCTCCGTGCTGGTGGAGCGCTCCGCCAGGAACAGCACCGTCTCGCCCGAGGCCAGCCGCGGCAGCTCCCCGGGGTCCAGGTCCGCCGAGGTGTAGACGACGAACGGGGTGCGGTTGAGGATCCCGTTCACCCGCAGCCAGTCGATGATGCCCGCGCGCCGCCGCCGTACCTGCATCAGGTCCATCACGACGAGGTTCGGCCGGATCTGCGCGGCCACATGCACCGCTTCGGAGTCCGTCGGCGCGTGCGCTACCTGCATACCGCGCCGCTCCAGCGTCGCCGCCAGCGCCGCGGCGATCGCCTGCTGCTCCTCGACGAGCAGTACCCGGGGCGGATGCTGTTCGCTGTCGCGCGGCGCCAGCGCCTTCAGCAGTACGGCGGGATCCGCGCCGTAGGCCGCCTCCCGCGTGGCCTGCCCCAGCCCCGCCGTCACCAGTACGGGCACCTCGGCCGCCACTGCCGCCGTACGCAGCGACTGGAGCGCCGTCCGCGTGATCGGCCCCGTCAGCGGGTCGACGAACAGCGCGGCGGGGTAGGCCGCGATCTGTGCGTCCACCTCTTCCCGCGAGTGCACCAGCACCGGGCGGTAGCCGCGTTCGGAGAGTGCCTGCTGGGTGGAGACGTCCGGCTCGGGCCACACCAGCAGCCGCCGCGGATTGTCCAGCGGTTCGGGCGGCAACTCGTCGTCCATGGCCTGCGGCGGGACACCGAAGCCCCGCCCGTCCGTCATCTCGACGGGACTGTCCGGCCCGTCCAGCGGCTCCGGGCCCTCCGTCACCTCCGCGTTCGTGGCGCGGCCCGGCGCGCCGACGGCGAACTCCTGCGGAGGACGGGGGTGCCCCTGCCCACGCCCCTGGCCGTTTCCGAGATCCTGCCCCGGGCCGGTGGTTGCCGAGGGTCCTGCCTGCGGCTGTGGCATGGGCATCGGGCCCGGCATCGCCCCGGGCTGCCCCTGCCCCGGGCCCTGACCCTGCGCCGACCCGTGCGGCTGTCGCAGCGCGGGTGGCTGCGCCTGCGCGGGCGGTTGCGGCTGCGCTGCCTGTCCGCCCTGTCCGGATGGTCCGCCGGGGACGACCGGGTGAGCTGCGGGGCCTGCGCCTGTGCCCGCTCCTGGCCCTGCGGCCGCCTCGGGTCCGCCGCCGGGTACGGCGGCCCAGGGCTGCGCCTGACCGGGGGCCACCGCGCCGGGCTGAGCCTGCGCGTGCGCGGGTTCCCTGTGCTGCAGTTGCCCGTGCTGCGGTGGGGTCGGCTGTGGTTGCCCGGGCTGCGGTTGCGCGGGCTGTGGCTGTGCGGGGGCGGGCTGGGCGGCCTGCTCCGCCGGGATCGCGCCGTGCTCGGCTTGCTCAGGACCGGCCGTTCCGGGCCGGCCGTGCCGGGCGTGCTGTCCGGGCCCGCTGGGCTGCCCCGGCTGGTCTGGACGCCCGTGCGGAGCGGGTTGCGCCGTCGGCTGCGGTCCGGCGGTGTGCGGGGGCTCGCCCGGTTCGGCGGCTCCCTCCTGGGACCCTCCGGAAGGCCCACCGCCCTGCGTCCGCTCCTCCGGCGTGGCCAGCTTGCGGCGGCGGCCGGAGCCGGCGGGTGGACCGGGGGTGGACGGGGTGGACGGTATGGCGGAGGCCGCCGACGGCGTCGAGGACTGGGCCGGGGGCCACTGCTGCTGGGCCGCGTTCTGCTCGGCCATCCGCTCGGCGAACGGCAGCCCCTGCCCCAGTGTCCGTACGCGGGGCCCGTGCTCGGTCTCGTACGGACCGGAGGCGGCGCCCGGCTGCCCCTGCTCCGGCCTGGACAGACCACGCTGCTGCGCGTTCTGGGCCTGCTGGGCCTGATCCGGCTGCTGTTGCTGCGGTGTCTGCTGGAACGCCCCGCCGCCCAGGATCGGGCTGGCCGCGACGACCGAGTGCTCGCTCCGCTGCGGCCGGTCGGCGCTCTCCTGCTGCGCCTCCGGGGCGCCCGCGCCGGTTCCCGCGCCCGCGCCGGGGTCCGTGCTCGCGCCCCCTCCCGCGCTCCCGCTCGCGTTGTACGCGGCGTACGCCGGGTCAGCGGGCCCCGGAGTTACGGCCTCCGGGTTGCCGGGCCCAGCCTCCGGCCCCGCGCCGGGGGCGGCGGCCGAAGGGTCCTCCACGGGGGCGGGCGGGAGCGCGAACGGCGCGTGGTGCGGGCCCTGCTGCGCCTCTGCCTCCGCCTGCGCCCGCGCACGGGCTGCCGCGATGCGCCGCGCCCGGCGTCCGCCCGCCGGGGGCAGCTCCAGACCGCCTGCCGACTCCTGGCCCTCGGCGCCGCCCACTTCCTGCGGGGCCGGCTCGGGGACCGCCACGGCGCCCTGACCCGGTGACTCCGCACCCTGCGAGGGGTGCCCGGTCTCCACGCGCTCGCCCAGCGCACGCCGCGCGCGCCGGCCCGAACCCTGCGCGGGCACAGGAACGTTCGCGCCCTGACTCTCGCCCGCACTCCCCGGACTCCCCGGACTTCCCGGGCCACCCGAGCCCCCCGACGGGAGCTCCAGCGCCCCGGACGCCGTACGAGCAGCGGCCTCACCGCCCAGCGCCGCCGGTCCGTGCTGCTCCTCAGCCGGGCTCGGCCGCCCACGCCGCCGCCCGGTGGGCCGGGGCACACCGGAAGCCTCCGCGTACGGGCCTTCCCGGTACGGGCCTTCCTGGTGCTGCCCTTCCGCGTACGGGGACCCCGCGGGTGCCGGAACCGCGGTCGCCCCGGGCTGCCCGCTCCCGGCGGAAGCACCCGCGGGCCCCAGCTCGAGCTGCCCCTGCGCGGCCGCCAACTCCGGCTGCCCCGGCCCGGGCTGCCCCTGGCCGCCGCCCCCATCGGCGGACGAGGAGGGGCCGGGCCCCAGTTCGATGCTCTGCCGCGGGTCGGGCACCGGAGCGAGCGCGCCCGCCGGCTGCCGCGGGTCCGTCACAGGTTCCAGGGCAGCCGCCGACGCACTGTCGGCCGGACTCCCCTGCCCGTGCTCCGCGCCGCCGGGCCCTCCGGCCGGTTCCGTGGCCCCGGCCTGGCCACCGCTCTCCTGCGGCTGCGCCGCGTTCCCCGTCCCGCGCGCGGGCGCGGACGGCACGGGCATCACCGTCGTCTCACCGCGCTCCGTGCCTGGCATGACGCTCGGCACCCCCAGGGCACCGCCCGCGTCGCCCCGCGAGGCACCTGAGCGGGCATGGCTGCCGCCACCCCGCGCATGGCTTCCGCTCCGCCCGCCACCCGTGGACCGCCCGCCACCCGTGGAGCGGCCGCCACCGGTCGAACCGTCCCCGTCCTGCCCCGCGATTCCCCTGCCGCCGGTACTGCCGCCAGCGCTGCCGCCGGTGCTCCCGTCACCGCCCGTGCCGCCCGTGCCGTCCATGCTGCCCGTACCGCCGGTGTCGCCCGGGCCGCCCCTGCGGGCCCGGCTGCCGGGCTGGCGGGTCGTGTTGCCGACCGCCTTGACCGGCACCTCCAGCACATACGCGCTGCCGCCCGACGAGCCAGGCACCTCGTGCGTCTGCAGCACGCCGCCGTGCTGGTCGACGATGCCGCGCACCAGTGGCTCGTGCACCGGGCTGCCGCCGCTGTGCGGGCCGCGTACCTCGACGCGTACGACCTCGCCGCGCTGTGCCGCGGCGACCACGATCGTCTGGTCGACTCCGGGCACGGGCGCGGAGAGCGCACGGCCAGTGGCGTCCACGCCCGCCACATCCGCGATCAGATGGGCGAGCGCAACAGCGAGCCGCTCCGGATCGACCTCGGCCTCGATCGGCGGTGCGTGCACGGCGAACTGTGCCCGTCCCGGGCCGATCAGTTCGGTGGCGCCCTCGACGCCCGCGGAGACGACCGCGTCCATCGGCACCGGCTCGGTCCGCAGCCGCTCCTGGCCGGCGTCCAGCCTCTGGTAGCCGAGAACGTTGTCGACCAGCGTCGTCATCCGGGCGTAACCGGCGGACAGATGGTGCAGGATCTGGTTGGCCTCCGGCCACAGCTGCGCCGCCGGATCGGAGGTCAGCCCGGACAGCTCCTGGCGCAGCTGCTCCAGCGGCCCGCGCAGCGACTCCTCCAGCACGGCCCGCAGCTGGGTCTGGCGCGCCGCGACGGCGTCGTAGGGGCGGCGGTCGGCGAACGTGAGTACCGCGCCGACCAGCTGTTCACCGTCCCGTACCGGCGCCGTCGTCATATCGACCGCCACCGCACGCCCGTCCTTCGCCCACAGCACCTGCCCGGCCCGCACCCGGTGCTTGCGGCCCGAACGCAGGGTGTCCGCCAGTGGCGTCTCCTCGAACGGGAGGGGGGAACCGTCGGGGCGCGAGTGGTGCACGAGCGGGTGCAGATGCCGGCCGCCCAGATCGCTGGCGCGGTAGCCGAGGATCTGCGCCGCCGCCGGATTGACGAGCACCACCCGGCCCTCGGAGTCCACGCCCACGACACCCTCGGAGGCGGCCCGCAGGATCATCTCCGTCTGACGCTGCTGGCGCGCCAGTTCGGCCTCGGTGTCGAGAGTGCCGGTGAGGTCGCGTACGACGAGCATCAGCAGTTCGTCGCCCGTGTACCCGCCGCCGCTCGGGTGGTCGGCGAAGGCGGCCTCGAACGCGGAGGCGTAGGGCGTCCGCCCGTCCTCCAGGTTCGCGCTGGTCACCTCGACGGGGAACTCGCTGCCGTCCGTACGCCGTGCCACCATCCGGGTCGGCTTCTGGCGGCCCTGCGTCTGTGCGGCCTCGTCCGGACGCCGCATCGAGCCCGGAATCCGCTTCGAGTCGAACTCGGGCAGCAGGTCGAGCAGTCCACGCCCCACGAGTGCCGTGCCGGGCGTCTCGAAGGTCTCCAACGCGATGGCGTTCGCGTTCACCACCGTGCCGTTGCAGTTCACCAGGAGGAGTGCGTCGGGCAGTGCGTCGAGTATGGCGGCGAGGCGAGCAGCGCCTCGGGATGGCCTGCTGCTCACGGCGACAATTCCCTCCTGCTGACCTCAGGTGCTCGTGACCTTCCGCCCGTTTCTTCCCCGTTGGTCGTGTTGGTCCGGGCAGGCCACGGCTGCCAGTCTGCCGTTCACCCCGGGCGTGTCACTAGGGGGAGTCTACGGGCCACACTCCCGAGCGCGGCGGCGGATACGTGGGAGCCTGCCGCCGTACGACAGCCCGACAATCCACCGCTGCCGCCGCCGCAGGCCAACACCGGGCGCACAGCTGCGAATAGGCCGAGGACCGGGCCGACGGCGCCCGCGACAACGGCCTGCGCGGGGGCGTGCGCCTCAAGGCGTGCGCGTCGGAACATCCACGCCGGAGCACTCGTACAGGGACATCCGCGCCAGTACGCCTGGCTCAGAACATCCGGCTCCGGTTCAGCACATCTGGCTCAGAGCGGCTTCTTCGGAACATCCCGCTCAGGAGGTCCGGGGCAGCGCAGGGATGAGGCTGTTCCACCGCGCGATCTCGCACCCGTTGGTCCGCTTGAACCAGGCGTCGACCTTCCGGCCGCGCCAGGTGCCGGTCACATGCGCTCTCGCGGGACCGCCGTAGATCATCGTGCACGTCGCATCCGCCGATACGGGCTCGAAGGGGTCCCGCTTCCCCGCGGTTGCCCTGTCGAGCGCCGCACAGGCCCGGCTGGGCGCGGCGTGCCTGCCTCCCGCAGGGTGACAGCGGAGGGTGTACGACCTGTCGCCCGCCGCACGTCCGGTGTGGGAGACGGCGAACATGAGCTCGTCGGCGGCCGGCCCGGTGGCCGCGGCTTCCCCTGCGCCGGCCGACCGGCTCTCGGCCGTCGCCTCCGGAGCCCCGACGAGAGAGAGCAGGCCGGCCGCCGCGGTGCTGACCGCGGTGAGGGTGAGGAGGGGGCGGACGCGGAAGGGTACGGGGACGGTACGACGCGGCATGGCTGGCTCCAGAGGATTCGAGAGCGGCTCCCGCCTGGCTGGACGGGGGCGGCCCTTCCCGGCGGGAGGGAGGTGGGGGCGCCGCGAGTACGCCCCCTGTTGCCTAACGCCTCCGGGCCCGCGCCGTTGCGCGGGCGGACCCATCCGGACGCAGCGCGCCCCCCGTCCGGACGTACGGCGCCCCGGCCCTCCGGCCGGGAGGCCTGCCCGGGCAGTCCTGGGGCCTCCGCCTTAAGGCTTTGCCCAGGGGTCCGCGGACCGAGTACGGTGGGGGCCGATTGGAGACAGCCCCCCGGGCTGTGCCATCATCGGCACACACACTGTCCGCCCCTCGGGCGTCCCGAGTGTGTCTGGAGGCTTCGCCTAGTCTGGTCTATGGCGCCGCACTGCTAATGCGGTTTCGGGGTAACCCCCTGATCGAGGGTTCAAATCCCTCAGCCTCCGCTCATGATCTCCGGATCCAGCTTCGCGCAAAGGATCTCAAGATCACCGAAGCCCCGGCCCCGCCGGGGCTTCTTCCATTTCCACCCCTGTGCCCACTCCCGCCGTGGACAACGTTTCCGCAGGTCAGCAGGGGTGATCCTTAAGGATTTCACCTAAGCCCGCAGGTCATGTAATGTTGTTCCCGCAACGCCGCCCCGGCCGAAAAACCAGCCGGACCACAAGCGCTCGTAGCTTAACGGATAGAGCATCTGACTACGGATCAGAAGGTTGCAGGTTCGAATCCTGCCGAGCGCGCAGCAGGTGAGGGCCCCCGGGATCGCCCGGGGGCCTTTTGCGTGTGGGCGCACAACGTTTCGCCGGACCACCGGCCACGGGAACGGGGCGAGCGCGGGGTCAGTCGTGGATGCCCAGGTCCTCGCGCATCAGTTGGCGCATGGTGGCCAGTTGGCGGTCGCCTTCGGTGGTGAGGGTCCGGCGGACGGATTCGGGGGTCTCCGCGTCGTGGGCGCGGTCGCGGTCGAGGCGTTTGACGGCGCCGTCGGCCTCGGCCAGGACGCGGTTGACGGCGCGGGCGGCGTCCAGGATGCGTTCGGGCACGATCATCTGGGCCTCCGCGTAGCGGTCGCGGTAGTCGAGGCGGGCCTCTTCCAGTGCGGTGCGCTCGTGGTCGGTGTAGACGCCGTCGCGCAGCCGGTGCAGGGCGTCCTTGAGGAGGGTGCTGAACTGCCGGGAGGTGCGGTTCATCGACGTATAGGCGGCGCGGCGCTCCTCGATCCGGCGCAGGCGGTCGGCCTCAGCCCGTTCTTCCTCGCGCTGCCGTGCGGCCACGCGTTGGGTGAGCACGGGTGCGAACAGGGTGCCGAGGACGCCGACGACGGCCGTGATCATCGCTGCTATGACTGCGCTCACCCGCCCGACCCTAGGGGTTTCTCAGGCAATTCACAGGTGCCCACAAGCCTTCTCTCACCCGGGAGTTCGAGGGTGGGCACATGGACGGGAGCAGGAGCAGGAGCAGGAGTCCGAGCAGGAGGGGGACCGGCGCGGTGGCCGTGCCCCGCCGGCGTACGTACCGGCCCGAACGGCTGCTCGTCGTCGGGGATCTGGTGCTGGACGAGGAGACCCGCGAGGCGTGGCGCGGTGGGGACCGGATACGGCTGACCGCAACCGAGTTCGAGCTGCTGCGCTTTCTGATGCGCAATCCGCGCCGGGTGCTCAGCAAGGCGCAGATCCTCGACCGGGTGTGGAACTACGACGTGGGGCGGCACGCCAACCTGGTGGAGCTCTACATCTCGTATCTGCGGCGGAAGATCGATGCGGGCCGGGAGCGGATGATCCACACGCGGCGCGGGGCGGGGTATGTCCTCAAACCGTCCGTCATACCGGTGTTCGGGTTGCCGAGGGCGGAGGAAGGGCCGGATACGGATTAGCATCGAGGGGTAACGGTCCGTAGGTCATTCGGCCGTTGCCGCCCCGTTCCGTCCCTCCGACCGGTCTGCGAGCCGGCCCCCGAAGGAGCGCGTGCCATGAGCGACGGCAGCCGCACGAGCCGGATGCGCAGGACCAGCGTGTGGCTGGAGGAGCGGACGGAGAGCCGCCGAAGAGCGGCCGGAAGCGGGCAGACCGAGGGGCTGGACCGGGAGAAGATCACGGCAGCTGCCGTACGGCTGCTGGACACCGAGGGGCTGGCGAAGTTCTCCATGCGCCGGCTGGCAGCGCACCTTGGGGTGACGGCCATGTCGGTGTACTGGTACGTGGACCGCAAGGACGACCTGCTCGAACTCGCCCTGGACGCCGTAGAGGGCGAGCTGGAGGTGCCCGACGCGGACGCCGAAGGCGCCGACTGGCGTGCGCAGTTGCGGCAGGCGGCGTACGCGCTGCGCGGACTGCTGCGCCGTCACCCGTGGGCCTCCGGCACGCTGGGCAGCTTCTTGAACGTCGGGCCGAGCGCGATGTCCTTCCAGCTGGGTGTGCGCCGGGTGCTGCTGCGCTCGGGGCTCCCCGAACAGCAGGCGGACGGTGCGCTGGCGGCGCTCTTCTCGTTCGTCTACGGGCACGCCGCCGTCGAGGCCAGCTGGCAGCGCCGGTGCAGCGAGGCGGGCGTCAGCTCCCAGGACTGTGTCGACGCGCTGCGTACGACGGTGGGCGCGCGCCCCGAGTACGCGGAGTGCGGGGAGGGCGTACAGGGAGAGGTCGTACGCCCCGTGGAGCAGCGGGACTTCGGGGTCGCGCTGGACTGCGTCATCGCGGGTATCGAGGCCATGGCACGGTACGGGCGCGGCGCGGTCTCGCAGGACCGCACCGCGCCCGTGATTCCGCCGCAGCCGCCGGCTCCCGAGGACCGCTGACCGTGCCGCCGGGACGCCGTCAGAACGGCAGCGATTCCCCCTGCACCGCCTGGATGTCCAGGTCCACCTTCAGCGTCGTACCGACGGCGGCGATCCCGGCGGCGACGGCCTGGTTGTAGTTCATCGCGAAGTCCGAGCGCCGCAACTCCGCCGTGGCGCGGAAGGAGGCGCGCACTCCGCCCCAGGGGTCGGGGCCGCTGCCCAGGTAGGTGAGGTCGAGGTCGACGTCGCGGACGACGCCGTGCATCCCGAGGTGGCCGCGCACCGTCCACCGGTCAGGGCCCGCCACATCGATGCCGGTGCTCCGGTAGGTGATGTCCGGGTGGGTCCCGACGTCGAGGAAGTCCGCTGAGCGCAGATGCTGGTCACGCATGTCGTTGCCGGTGTTGATGGAGTCCGCCCTGATGACCGCCTCGACGGACGACTTCTCCGGGTCGTCCTGCGCGATCTCGATGCGGCCGCCGAACTCGGTGAACCGGCCGTGCACGCTGGTCATCCCCAGGTGCTGCGCGCTCGCGGCGACCGTGGAGTGCATCGGGTCGATGGTCCACGGCCCCGGCGGCGGCAGTTCGACGCCGCCCTGCCGGGCCAGCACCAGGGTGCCCAGTTCAGCGCGCCCCGAGGCGGTGACCATCGCCGTCGAGGCGGCCGGCGCATAGCCGACGGCAGTGGCGATGACCGTGTACGCGCCCGGGGCCAGCGGCTCCCCGCCGCGCACGATGCCCTCGTCGTCGGCCTCGGCCCGCAGCACCTGCGTGCCCGTCATATCGGTGACGGTCAGCACGGCGTGCTGCACCGCCCAGCCGTCCCGGGTACGCACCCGCGCGCGTACGCCGCCGCCCGATGCGCCGCCGGCCGGGTCCGCCGCTCCGCTTGCCCCGCCTGTCATCTTCTTCCAGCTCCTTCTCACATACGACGGGCCCCGGCGTCTCGGCGGCGGGCCGTCCCTTGCCCGCGCTCGCTCGCTCGGTGCGGCTCTCCGGGCCGCCGGGGCCCCCTTCCCCGAACCGGTCCCGACGGCGCGCGCTCCGCTCGATTCACGCGCCGCCGGGACCGGGGGGTCACTCGTCCGGGTGGTGCAACTCGATGTCGTACGCGTCCACTCCGGGCCCGGTCAGGTGCAGGGCGTTCGCCTGGGGCGGGTAGCCGCCGGCGATGACCGAGTAGTCGCCGGCGTCCAGGTCGGTGAAGGCGTAGGCGCCGTCCTCACCGGTGGTGGACGTGGCGATGACGTTGCCGGCCGCGTCCACGAGCGTGACGCGGGCGTCCGGCAGGGGAGTGCGCCGCGTGCCGGCCCGTACCGTGCCGGTCACCCGCGCGCCGGCCGCCAGGTCGACGTCGAGCCGGGTGGTGCCCTGGCCCTGGACCTCGACCGGGAGCGCGGTGGGGCGGTAGCCGCTCGCGTTCACGGCGAGCGTGAAGCTGCCGGTGACCAGCTCGTCGAACCGGTAGTCACCTGTTTGACCAGTGACGCCGGTGGCCAGCACCTCGCCCCGTACGTCAGTGACGACGACCATCGCGCCCTGCACGGGGGCGCCGTCGGCCAGCCCGCGCACCTGGCCCGCCAGACCGCTGGTGCCGGAGAGCAGCAGGTCGTGGCTGAGGGGCTCCTCGCCGACCACGATCGTGGACGCCTGCGGCTGGTGGCCGTCGGCCGCCGCGATCAGTACGTAGGAGCCGGGCCCGGGCGCGTCCAGCCCGTAGGAGCCGTCCGCGTGGGCGACGGAGCGGCCGAGCTGGCGTCCGCTGAGCGAGATCAGCGTCACGGCGGCACGGGCGACGCCGATGCCGTCGGCGTTGCGGACGGTGCCGTGCACCTTGTGGCCGCTGGTCGGCATCGGAGCAGAGGGCTGGGCTGTGGCCATGGCTGCGTACTCCCTGAGCTGCTGAGTTTCGCCTCCTTCGGCTTCGTTCGCCTCGTTCACGGCAGTGGTCCGCAGCGGGACCTCCCGGATGAACAGCACGCACACCAGCGCCAGCAGCGCGACCGGCGCCGCGTACAGGTAGATGTCGCCGATGCCGTGCCCGTACGCGCTCTCCACGACGGTACGTACCGGCGCGGGCAGCTTGTCCAGGTCGGGCAGCGCGCTGCCGCCACCGCCCGTGGCACCGCCGCCGGGCTTGATGCCGAGCTTGGCGAAGCCATCCTCCATGTAGTGGGTGATCCGGTTGGAGAGCACCGCGCCGAGCGCCGAGACTCCGACCGCACCGCCCAGCGAACGGAAGAAGTTGACCGTGGAGCTGGCGGAACCGAGGTCGCCGGCCGCCACCTGGTTCTGGGTGGCGAGCACGAGGTTCTGCATCATCATGCCGACGCCGAGGCCGAGCAGCGCCATGAAGATCGACATGTGCCAGTACTCGGTGTCGTACCGCAGCGTGCCCAGCAGGCCCATGCCCGCCGCCATCAGCACACCGCCCGCGATCAGGAACTTCTTCCACTTGCCTGTCCGGGTGATGATCTGGCCCGAGACGGTGGTGGAGACGAACAGCCCGGCGATCATCGGGATCGTCATCACACCGGCCATCGTCGGCGACTTGCCGCGCGCCAGCTGGAAGTACTGGCTGAGGAAGACCGTCGCGCCGAACATCGCGATACCGACGAACAGCGAGGCGACCGACGCCAGCGTGATGGTGCCGTTGCGGAACAGTCGCAGCGGAATGATCGGTTCCTTGGCCTTCGACTCGACGAGCACGAAGAGCAGCCCGAGCACCACGGCCCCGCCGACCATCGCGTAGGTCTGCCAGGACAGCCAGTCGTACTTGTCGCCCGCGAAGGTGACCCACAGCAGCAGGGTGCAGGCAGCGGCGGCGATGAAGAACGCGCCGGCCCAGTCCACCTTGACGCCCGGACGCTTGATCACGGGCAGGTGCAGCGTCTTCTGCAGGACGATCAGCGCGAGGACGGCGAACGGGACGCCGACGTAGAAGCACCAGCGCCAGCCGAGCCAGCTGGTGTCGGTGATCACGCCGCCGAGCAGCGGGCCGCCGACGGTGGCGATGGCGAAGGTGGCACCGAGGTAGCCGCTGTACCGGCCGCGCTCCCGAGGGGAGATCATCGCGGCCATGATGATCTGGGCGAGCGCCGAGAGCCCGCCCATGCCTATGCCCTGGGCGACCCGGAAGGAGATCAGCATCCCCGGGTTCTGCGACAGACCGGCGCCTGCCGAGGCCAGCACGAAGAGGATCAGGGCCAGTTGCACCAGCAGCTTCTTGCTGGTGAGGTCGGCCAACTTGCCCCACAGCGGCGTGGAGGCGGTCATCGCCAGCAGCGACGCCGTCACCACCCAGGTGTAGGAGCTCTGGCTGCCGTTGAGGTCGGAGATGATCTTGGGGAGCGCCGTCGAGACGATCGTCGACGACAGGATGGCGACGAACATGCCGAGCAGCAGCCCGGACAGCGCCTCCATGATCTGCCGGTGCGTCATCGGCGCCGCGCTCCCGGATGCCGTCGCGGCGGCGGTGCCTGCGCCTGCGCCTGCCTCCTGCACGGCGTCGCTCGGCCCCCCGACCGGCGGCTGGGGACGGGTTGTTGCCATTCGGCGTCCTTCTAACTCAGTGGTGCGGTCGTTGTCGTCTCGTGGGGTGGCCCGCCGCGTGCGCGGCAGTCCCCGAAGCTGGTACGGAGCCGGCTGAGCAGCGTGTTGAGCTGGGCGACGTCTTCATTGCTCCAGTCGTGCAGGTGGGCGGCGAGCGCCTCGACGAGATGTGCCGAGAGCTGTGCCAGGAGCCGTTCGCCGCTGTCGCTGATCCGCAGCAGCCGGGAGCGGCCGTCCTGCGGGTCGCGGCGGCGCTCGATCCAGCCCCGGTCGGCGACGTGGGTGACGTGCCGGCTGGTGACCGACATGTCGATCGCCATCAGCTCGGCCAGTCGGCTGGTGCGCATCTCCCCGTGCTTTTCCAGGAGCGTCAGTACGACCGCCGAGGCGGGCGGACACTCCGGGGGAAGACCACGCGCCATCTCTCGTTTGACGGCGCCGATGGCGCTGATCTGCCGGGCCAGCTCCTCGTACTGACTGCGTTCGGCCATCTGCACCCCATGAACTTGTTGCTTAAGGCAACCATAGAATGGTTGGTTGCTGTAGGCAAATTGATTCGGGGGTAATCGAGGCAAACTTCGGGACAACCGAGGCAAACGCTTCGCAAAGAGCGCGCGGGACAGGGGTGCTGCCGGGCGCACTGCCGACAGCTGTGAGCGAGCGCACAGCGGCTGACCGGGAGCGACTGTGCCATCCGGGGGACGGTTCGCTAGGGTCCTGGGACATGGCTCACAACCCGCAGGCGCCGCAGGGTCCGGACGGACAGGGACACCCCGACCCGGCAGGCAGCACCCAGATGTTCCGCGCCTTCGTCGACGAGGGCACCACCCGCCCCGGCAGCAGGCAGGCGGCAGCCCCCGCATCGGGCGGACCCCGCGTCGGCGTGATCGTCGGCGTCGTGGTCGTACTCGTCGTGTTGGCGGGCGTCGCCTGGCTCGCCTTCTCCTGAGCCGCCTGAGGCCTGGGCGGCGCGCCGGCCCGGGCCCGGCCTCGGGGTGATCACCCCTGCTCGTGCCTACATCCAGCTGGTGGTGACTACTTCCAGCCGGAGAGCCGCACGTCGCGGGTCTCGATGTGCATGCCCAGCGGCACCCGCCAGGCGTCCACGCACACCGTCCAGGTCTTCTCCTTCTTCTCCCCGGCCTTGATCGGTACGGGCAGCGCCCTCCTGCTCTCCCGGGTGGCCCAGTCGACGCCGAGCGCGCCGATGATGTGCGTACCGAAGGTGACCTTGCCGCCGGTGACCGCACGGCCGCCGGAGTTGACGAAGCGGACGGTCACCTTCTCGCACCACCGGTCGTCCGTCTTCTCCCGCGCTGGCTCGCTCACCGTCAGCAGGGCGGGGCCGCTGGGCGAGCCGGGGGAATCCGGTGAGCCCGGACCGGAGGAGCCGTCTCCGGTCTGCTGGCCACCTCCATCCCCGTGCCCGCCCGTGCCGGGACCGGGTGACGAGCCGTCCGGGCCCGTTGAGCCCGAGGCGCCCGGGGAACCCGGGGAGCCCGTGGAAGCGGAACCGGACGGGCCCGTACCGCCCGCGTCCCCGCCGTCGTCCGCGCCCTTCCCGTGTTTCGTACGCTCCGCGCCCGCGCCCTCGCTCCCGCGCGCGCCTTTCGTGTCGTCGTCGCCGGCCCTTGCTCTGTGGCCGCCGTCGCTCTTCTCCGGGCCGTCGCCCTCGCCGGGCAGCGGCACCATCCGCACCTTGTCGTCCGGCCGTACGGGGCCGTCGCTGCTCCGCCCCGACGGGTCAGCGGCGCCGACCGCCACATAGCCGTCGTCCCCGCCTCCGCCGCACCCCGCGGCCAGCGGTGCCCCGAGACATACGAGAGCCGCCGAGGCGGCTATCCGGCTGCCCCGACGGCTTCGTGTGTTGCTCTCCTGGCTTCGCATGGCGACAGTGTCACTGACGCTCCGTCAGAAGTGAACCCTCCTTCTGCCGCGAACCCAGGTGTCCCATTCGGTGTCCCATTCGGCGTCTCTGCCCGTGTCCCGTTCCGCCTTCCGCTCGGTGTTCTGTTCGGCGCTCCGTACCTCGGCTCGTCCCGTGTTCCGGTCGGTGTCCCGTTCCGCGGCCTGTTCGGTATCCCCCGCCGCACTCCGCCCCCGTCTCGGTCAGTCTTCTGCGATCAGCCCCTCGCGCAACTGTGCGAGCGTGCGCGTCAGCAGCCGGGAGACGTGCATCTGGGAGATGCCGACCTCCTCGCCGATCTGCGACTGCGTCATGTTCGCGAAGAAGCGCAGCATGATGATCTGGCGCTCGCGCGGCGGCAGCTTGGCCAGCAGCGGCTTGAGGGACTCGCGGTACTCGACGCCCTCCAGCGCGCTGTCCTCGTAGCCGAGCCGGTCGGCCAGCGAGCCCTCGCCGCCGTCCTCCTCCAGCGCCGGGGAGTCAAGCGAGGAGGCGGTGTAGGCGTTGCCGACGGCCAGCCCGTCGACGACGTCCTCCTCCGAGACGCCGAGGCAGCCGGCGAGTTCGGTGACGGTCGGGGAGCGGTCCAGGGTCTGCGACAGCTCGTCGCTCGCCTTCGTCAGCGCCAGCCGCAGCTCCTGAAGTCGCCGCGGCACCCGCACCGACCAGGAGGTGTCCCGGAAGAAGCGCTTGATCTCCCCGACCACGGTCGGCATGGCGAACGTCGGGAATTCGACGCCGCGTTCGCAGTCGAAGCGGTCGATCGCCTTGATCAGACCGATGGTGCCGACCTGGACGATGTCCTCCATCGGCTCGTTGCGGCTGCGGAAGCGGGCCGCGGCGTAGCGGACGAGCGGGAGGTTCAGCTCGATGAGCGTGTCCCGTACATACATCCGCTCCGCGGTGTTGGCCGTTCCCGGGGACTCGGCCGCCGCCTTGTCGAGCGCGGCGAGCCGCAGGAAGAGCGAGCGGGAGAGTGTGCGGGTGTCGATGGTGTCGCTGTCCGGCACCGCAGCGACGGCCCCGGCGAGCTCCGCGGGCTCCGCGCCCGTGAGGTCGTCCGGCGCCACCTCGTCGAGCACCGGGGACGCGCTGCCCGGCTCAGCGGGCCCGGGAGGTGCCCCCGGGGTCGGGGACGTGTTCTCGGCGAGCACCTTGGAGCTGCCCAGTTCTACGGACATGCCACCCCCTTGAGGTCGCGGACGGTCGCTGCGGCGCCCTCGGCTCTGAGGGAAGCACCTCCCCCTCCATACCGGGCACGCCACTGCGGCAAACGCAGCTCTTGCAGAATGTCACAAGTAGGCAACGCGACGTAGCCTCATGTCGATAAAACTGCACAGTTGAGAGCGGTGAGGCGGAAGTTGAGGTAGCTCGAACCGGTTAGGCGTCGATTCGATTTGCGGCCCGAAGCCGCGCGAAGCTGCGCGAGAGCAGCCGCGAGACATGCATCTGCGAGACCCCGAGCTCGGCGCTGATCTGGGACTGCGTCAGGTTCCGGTAGTACCGCAGCAGCAGGATCCGCTGCTCGCGCTCGGGCAGTTGTACGAGCAGATGGCGCACCAGGTCCCGGTGTTCGACCCCGTCCAGCTCGGGGTCCTCGTAGCCGAGCCGGTCCAGCAGCCCCGGCATTCCGTCCTCGCGCTCCTGTGCGGCCTCCAACGAGGTGGCACGGTAGGCCCGTCCGGCCTCGATGCAGGCCAGCACCTCCTCCTCGGTGATCTTCAGCCGCTCGGCGATCTCGGAGGTGGTCGGGGAGCGCCCGTGCAGCGTCGTCAGATCCTCGGTGGCCCCGCTGACCTGCACCCACATCTCGTGCAGCCGGCGCGGGACGTGCACCGTACGGACGTTGTCGCGGAAGTAGCGGCGGATCTCGCCGACGATGGTCGGCATCGCGAAGGTGGGGAACTGCACCCCGCGCTCGGCGTCGAAGCGGTCGATGGCGTTGATCAGCCCGATGGTGCCGACCTGTACGACGTCCTCCATCGGCTCGTTCCGGCTGCGGAACCGCGCCGCGACGTACCGTACGAGCGGCAGATTGGCCTCGATGAGCGCGGCGCGGATGCGTTCGTGCTCGGCGGAGCCGGGCTCGTGCCGGGCGAGCTCTTCGAAGAGGGACTGCGTCAGCGCCCGGGTCCGCGCGGCTCGTTCCCGCTGCGCCTCGGCGGGGGAGGAGGGTGTTTCGGCGTCGCCGGAGGAGGTCTGGGTGGGGGTACGGGTCCCGTCCACTCAGCCACCACCCCTTACGGTGCAGATCTGTACGGATCGATCGTCGCTTCGATCGCTTCGGGTGCTTCAGGTGTTTTGGGTGCTTCGGGTGCTTCGGGTGCTTCGATTGCCTCGCCTGCGTCACCTGCGTCACCTGCTTCGCTCTGCTTCTGCTGTGTCGAGCGGGCAGGCGGGATTCGCCAGTCAAAAAGCGGTCATAGCATCACAAGACATGTGCACCGTGTGCAAGCACCGTATAACTCCGTGTTGCTTGCCAGTTGCAGCCGGAAGCGCCTGGTCGAAGCGGCGAGAGGGGTTCGCGCGGAAGGGGCGGAACAGGTGTCTCAGCGGGGAGGACCGGGGGTCTCAGTTGACCAGCGAGGTCATGAACCGGCCGACGCCCTGCGCGGCGCTGGAGATGCCTTCGAAACCTATCTGGACCAGATCGGCGGCGCGTTCGGGGGAATTGATGATCGTGTACAGCACGAAGACGACAAGCACATAGCCCGCGATCTTCTTCGTCTGCGCCATCGCGCTGTCCCTCCCCCGGGCATGCGGCCCCCGGGCGTTCGATCATCGACACTCTGTACACCTGTGCGGTTGTGCGAGTGTAGCGGGAACAGCGGGGTGCCAGCAGGCGAAGGAGGCGCCGACGGTCTTGAGGTGAGAGCCGGCGGTTTCCTGGGGGAGAGAGTCGGCAGTCCTCCCGAGGGAGAGCCGGCATCCTGCTGGGCGAGAGGGCCGGGGCTCAGGGAAGGAGCACCGTCTTGCCGCGGGCGCCGCCCGCCTTGTTGCGGGCCACGGCGCCGGGCGCCTGGTCCAGCGGGACCTCCGCCTCGATCGGTACGGTCAGCGGGCCGCTGTCGATCTCCTCGCAGAGCCGTTCCAGCAGCTCGGCGGAGACCGCGATGTGGTAGTTGATGCCCTCGATGCCGCGCCCGTAGAGCGCGTCCACCGATGCCGCGTCCAGCGTGGAGACGGCAACGCCGCCGTCCCGTACCAGTGCGGCGTGCCGGGCGAATTCCTCCGGCTCGGCCGACCCCAGGTCCACCAGCGCGTCCACGCCGTGCGGGTACTCCTCGTGCACCGCGTCCGCCAGTTCCCGCTCGCGGGTGTCGATGGTCAGCGCGGCGCCGAAGGCGCCCATCCGGGCCTGGTCGTGCCCGTGGGTGGCGGCCACCACGCGCAGCCCGCGCGCTGCGGCGAGTTGAGTGAGGAACGTACCGACCCCGCCGGCCGCGCCGATGATCAGCAGGCTCTCGTACGCGCGCAGGGCGGCCGAGTCCATGATGCCGAGCGCCGTCATGCCTGCCGTGGGGGCCCCGGCGGCGGCGGTCAGCGGAATGCTCGTCGGCGCGTGGGCGATGCTGCCTGCCTCGTTCACCACCACGTACTCCGCGTACGTCCCGCCGCCCACCGGCTCGCTCACCACGTGCCCGAACACCGGCTCGCCCAGCGCGAACCGGTAGGTCTCCGGGCCGCCGGCCTCCACCACGCCCGCGAAGTCAGCCCCCAGGACCAGCGGGAAGTCGTACGGAACCAGGTCCTCGAGCATGCCCTCGGCGATCTTCCAGTCCAGCGGGTTCAGGCCCGCGGCCACGACGCGCACCAGCACCTCGCCCTCGCCCGGCTCGGGCCGCCGCGCCTGCAGGACCTCAGGCCGCCCGTTCCTCTCCCGCACACCGACAGCACGCATTCACCCGCGCCTCCCTGCTCCCCCCTGGGACCAGCGGACGCTCTCAACGTACGACAGCACGCGGCCCCCCGCAGATCGTCCGCCCGCCCGGCCTCCGCCTCCCTCCCCCGGCGCCGATTGCCGCAGACGGGAAAAGCGTGGAAAGCGCCCGCCGAACATACGCGAAACGTGAACGGAAACGCACGCCCTCGCGCGCCCGTGAATCCGGAAAGCAGGGGAAGGTCGGCGAGCTGCCGACGCCCCGCGGAAAAACAAACCCATATCGAGACGCCGCCGGAGGGTGAGCCGGGGCATCGCAGCGAATATGAAGCTCATTGTCGAACCCGTGAAAACGGGCCGCCAAATGCTAGTCTGCGAGCAACAGCAGCAATTGCTGCCGGTCCGCACTGCGCGGACCCCGCACCTCTGGTCCGACGAAGAGCGGGGCCGCGGACGAGGACCTGCGATGGGCTCATCCCGGGGCTGGGGTGGGCCCATCGGCTCGTAGGGGAGTCACCACAGTTGCACCGTCCGGACGGCGTAGTACACCGCCTGGAAAAAACCGGCGACAACCCGCGCGATATCAGCGAACCGCTGAAGCGTCGTCCTCGCCGGCTCAGACTTCCAGCCCGCACCGGCCATTACTCCTCACCCCCTCTCAGCGGGAGGTTGAGATGACGATACCGCAGCGTTCAAGTATTTCCCGGCGAAAAACGCCTTTATTCGTTCGGCGGGCTTCGCCGCGCTTTTCCGTTCGGCCGGACGGCTGAACAGCGGGACGGAACGGCGGGACGGAACGGCGAGGCCGGGCAGTCGGCGCTCCGGCCCGGAACGGAATTACCGAATACGAATCCAGGTCACTCCGGCCCGCCCCCGAATTACC
>NZ_JADKMA010000114.1 GCF_017676365.1 Streptomyces oryzae | reverse complement strand
GCCCCACCCCGCCACGTACGGTCAAGCCCAACCTGCCACGTACGGTCAGGCCCCCACCGCCACGGGCATGGTGGATCCGGCGCTGCATGAGCTCACCGGAGAGTGGATCATCGACCCCGCGCACAGCCGGATCGGTTTCTCCGTGCGCCATGCCATGGTGACCACCGTGCGCGGGGCGTTCACCGAGTACGAGAGCCGGCTCTTCTTCGACGGCCAGGACCCGACCCGCTCCTCCGCCGAGGTCGTCATCTCGACAGCCAGTGTCGACACAGGGGTGGGGCAGCGCGACGCCCATCTGGTCAGCCGTGATTTCTTCGACTCCGACAACTACCCCCAGATGAAGTTCGCCAGCACCAACGTGCAGTTCATCGGCAACGATGCATACCGCATGACAGGGGGCCTCACCATCAGGGACGTGACCCGGCCCGTCGTGCTGGAGATGACCTACATAGGCCATGTGCTGGACCCCTTCGGCTACCAGCGCGTCGGCTTCGACGGCACGACCACCATCGACCGCTCCGACTGGGGCCTCACGTACAACAGCAAAATGGCCGAAGGCGGCTCGATGGTCAGCGAGAAGGTACGCCTTCAGTTCGACATCGCCGCGATCCGCAACGCCCCCGCCGGCTGAGGCCTGAGCCAGCAGTCATCCGAGGTGGCGAGCGCGGACGACTGACCGAGCGCGGTGCGGGTGGCCCGGCCGCGCTGTCAGTGGCGGGCCGTAACGTCGGCTCATGGACATCAGCGACAAGAAGACCGACGAAGAGCTCGACGGGAAGCTCGACCAGAAGATCGCGCGGCTGAAGGCCCGGGCAGCCGCAGACGATGCCCGGGCCGCCCGGGAGCTGGGACGGCTGCTGAGTCTGACGGCGACCGACTCCCTGGCAGAGCATCAGAACTGGCCCGAAGAGCGCTGGCTGCGCGCCGCGTTGCGGATGCGCCCGGATGACGTCGAAACGCTGTTCCTGCTGACCGGCCGCCTCGCTCAGCAGATCGCCTACTGGGAGAACGCCCTCGAATTGAACCCCGACCCCGGGGAGGTGTGCGAGGACGAGCGCACCGTCGAACGGCGACGGACCGAGGCACAGCACCTGTTCGCCAGGATACGCGCGGCCGGCCCCGGCAGCGATGCCGAGGCCGGACTGGACGAGTTGGCCATCCTGCTCGGGGTGAGCGCGGGGTCTCCCGCGGAGGACGCGTACAGCTTCTACGTGCTGGAGGACGAAGCTGCGAGCGGGTCGATCGAACACATCACGACCATCGTCGCGTCGGACCCCGGCGAGATCCGCTGGGCCTGCGATGAATGGCTCACGCTGTCCGAGGGAGCATTCGGCGCAGGACCCGCACTGACCACGTACGTGGACGGCGCCGAGGTGAGCTCCGTCGACCTCAGTCGGCACCTCACGGACCTCGCGGTGGACTGGAGCACCGTCGCCGTCCCCGAGCCGGCCGGTACCCCGCTGCCGGCGGGCCTGCCCGTCCCGGGACGCGGCGGCCTGTACTACGGCTTCTCGGCGAGAGTCGAGTGACGGCGTCCTGGTCGGCCGTCGGGGGCTGGGGCTGGGACCGTCGGGGGCTGGGGCTGAAGAGGCAGGCGCCCTTCGCCCCCGACGGCGGTCTGGTCACCCGAACTGGCCGGGCTGGTAGTCGCCAGCGGGCATCTGGAGCATGACGTTCCCGCGGTTGAAGGCGTTGATGACGGTGATGACGCCCACCAGAGCGCCGAGCTGGTCCTCGTCGTAGTGCTTGGCGGCGTTCGCCCAGACCTCGTCCGGAACGCCTCCGGCCGCATCGGCGATCCGGGTGGCCTCCTCGGCCAGCTCCAGCGCGGCGCGCTCGGCCTCGGTGAACACCGTGGCCTCCCGCCAGGCCGCGACCAGGTTGAGGCGCTCCGGGGACTCCCCGGCCTCCACGGCGTCCTTGAAGTGCATGTCGGTGCAGAAGGCGCAGCCGTTGATCTGGCTGGCACGGAGCTTCACCAGCTCCTGCGTCGAGGCAGGCAGCGTCGAGTCCTCGATCGCCTTGCCGGCGGCGATGAAGTGCTTGAAGACCTTGCTCAGGACCGGGTTGGCGAAGGCGTTGAGACGTGCTTCCATGATGCGCTCCCATGCGTTGTCCGGCGCTTACACACCTTCGACGGGGCAGCCTCGGCCAGGTGTGACATCCCCTCCTGTGACGTACGTCTCGCTTGCAGCGGCGTAAGGGGGCGTCCCCTGTCCCACGTGTGCGGGCTGCGGGTACTCCCCGCTCCCCCTAACCGTCCTCGCGGCCGGGAAGGGGGGCGCCTTGGAGAAATGCCCGGTACGCGTCCGCGGCGTCTTTCTCCACCGTTGGCCCTTCGGGCCCGTACCGGGTATCGCTCCGGTCGCGTTTCGGTCCGGAGATCCAGAAATCCTCACCGGTTTCGACGTCGTAGAAGTTTGCGTCGGGCAGACCAAGTCCCGTGCCACGTCTGAGGGTCCGGCCTTGGAAGTAGGCCGTCTTCCACGTCCTGGAGAAGCCCACCCAGCCGATCCACGAAGGTCCGCGGTCGGTGTCGTAATCCGTTTTGAGCTGTACGAACATGATTCTGCGAGGCATGGTCCCAGCTTGGCCGGTCTGGCTGTTCCAGCAAACCGGGTTCCTGGCCCAGCAGGTCTCGGACCGCACAGGCTCGGCGGTCGATCCCCCGTTGGTTCATCTAGGAGTGCGCTTCGCTGACGCCCCCTCGTTTCGCTGCGCCACGGGCCCTGTGCGCAGGCATACGGTGGGGCCCGAAGAGCGGGCGGCCACCACGACCGCCCCCACAGCAGCTGGACCGGGGCAGCGATGCGTCAAACCAATCTCACCGGGGAACCGGCCGAATACGTCAGCGCCCGCGAGGAGCTGCGCGCAGCCGAGATCGAGCTGATGCGCCATCGTGAGCGCGTCGCCGATCTGCGTCGGCGGCTGCCGCTCGGGCCTGTCGTGGACGACTACGTGTTCGAGGAGGGCCCCGCCGATCTGGCGGCCGGTGACGAGCCGGTGCGTACCGTGCGGCTGAGCGAGCTGTTCACTGGACCAGGGCGTGACCTGATCGTCTACCACTTCATGTACGGCAAGACGCAGACCGAGCCGTGCCCCATGTGCACGATGTGGCTCGACGGGTTCAACGGGGTCGCCCACCACGTCACGCAGAACGCGGACATGGTCATCGTCGCCGCGGCCGGTCTGCCCACGCTCCGGGCGCACGCCCGCAACCGGAAGTGGACGAACCTGCGGCTGCTCGGCGCCGGGGCCGGCACCTTCAAATACGACCTGGGCAGCGAGGACGCCGAGGGCAACCAGGACTCGACGGTGTCGGTCTTCACCCGCGACGACAGCGGCTCGGTACGCCACTTCTACTCGGTGCACCCCCGGATGTCCGACGACATCGACCAGCGGGGCATCGACCTGCTCAGCCCGGTATGGCACCTCCTCGACCTCACCCGCAACGGCCGGGGCGACTGGTACGCAGCACTCAGCTACTAGCTACGCCGCACAGCCGCGGCACCCGGTCCGTGCCGCTCTGTCATGCTCGCGCGTAACAACTTTGAGCGAGGTGTCACGGGCAGGTATACGTCCTGTAGGGGGACAACCACCTGGTGAGAGGGCAGAAGCGCAGTTCATCTAGGGTACCGGGCATGTCTCAGTCAAAGGTCCTCCAGCGCATTGCTCCGCGTCCGCAGTCCCCTGCGATACCGTCCCGCCGAACGAAGAAGACGATGATCGCGGCCCTCGGCCTCGGCGTGGCCGTCGCGCTGACCGGATGCAACGAGGACGTCGGCAAGTCCAAGAAGGACAAGGGCTCGCACTCCTCGGCCTCGAAGAAGCCCTCGGCGGAGTCGTCCAAGTCCTCCGGCCCGACGCGCCCTTCGGGCAAGAAGCCCATGGTCGCGGGATGGCAGACGCAGACCTCGGCGAAGCACCACTTCCGCTACGACGTGCCCGGCAAGGCGAAGAAGTGGAAGATCATCAGCCCGGAGACGGCCCTCTCCTACACGGACAAGAACGGCAAGCCCGTCGTCGTCATGACCGGCACCGCCAACTACCGCGAGGGCGGCTGCGCGTCGAGCCCCAACCCCAAGGCGGTCGGTGAGGCGGGCAAGGGGCAGCTCGCCACTGTCGGCACCACGGGCGGCGGCACCGAAGGCAGCCTCCAGGAGAACGCCCGCAACTGGGCGGGCAACTGGGGCTTCGCCGCGTACGGCGGTGAGGACCACAAGCCCAAGATCAAGGTCAGCAAGGCCAAGCCGTGGAAGCAGGGCGGCATCGAGGGTTACACCGCGACTGCCGAGGTCACCGTCACCAACCGGCCGAGCTCATGCGTACCGCCGAAGGCGATCGTGCACAGCATCGCGCAGAAGCTCCCCGACGGCACCATGCACGGCTGGGTGATCTACGCGGACCAGGGAGTTCCGAAGGCGCTGAAGGACTCCGAGATGAAGAAGATCATGAAGACCGTCCGGTCCACGGACAGCTGAGCCCTTCAGCCACGGCCCCCGGCCCGGCCCTGCCACCGGGCCCGGCACCCACCTCGGTGCATGCGGGAACGAGGGGGTGCCGGGAGGAAGGCTTCAGCCCGACCTGGGGTGGCGGATCCGGCGGGCGATCTCGCGCCAGAACGTTCGGCGACGCTCGGACGTTTCGGGTTCGGGTTCGGTGGATTCGGTGGACCGGCGGGGCTCCGGGGTGACCGGGGTCGTGGTGCGCGCGGCTTCGGCCCGTGCCATCGCGGCGATGGCACGGAAGGGGTCGGTAGGCATGCTTCTCCTGCGGCAGCGGTGCGGAATGTGCGGAACCGGGCAATCGCGACCCGGAGCACGGCGACTGCCGACTCCGGGCGCGCGGGTCCGGTCAGCAGCGCAGGATCTGCCGTTGAGCTGCCAGCGGGCAGCATTCGGGAGGGTTACCAGGAGCCGCGACCGCGGGAGTGGCCGCGCCGGGCAGCAGACAGCTGACGGCGGGCGAGGCGACCGTGGGCAACAGGGTGTGGCACAGCGGCCGGTGGGTGGCCGTCGCACCCGGGCACACCTGAGCGGAGGAAGGGTCGTGCCCGGGGTGCCGTCCCTCTCCGGGTGCGTGCACCGCCACCCGGACACAAGAGTTGGTCGCGGCGGCCGTGGCAGCTGCCCGGCCGTCGGGACATCCCAGTTCGTCGACGGCCGGCTGTGAGCTGCCGAGGGCGGACAGGGCGAGCAGCAGGGTGAGTACAGCGACCAGAGTCGCGGCCATCCCGTGTACGGGTGCCGACTCGTCCCCGTGTACGCGTGCCGGCTCGTCGGGCCGGGATGTGGACAGCGTTCGAAGGGGCATCGGTGCACGCCTCCCGCCATCCCGCGTCGTTCCTCTACGGCCATGGTCGAGGTGGCAGGGGCGGCGCGTGGCGACAGTCACCCGTACGGGACCGGTCTTTCACCCGCGTTGACGAACGGTGTTACTTGTGCGGTCGGCCGGTTTCGCGGCGGACGTGGGCCGGGGCGTGGCCGACGGCGTCACCAGCACCCGCCGGGACCCGCCCGCCATTACCCCGGCGGTAATCGCGGCGGGCCGGGAGCGTGGCTACGTTCCGGGGCCTCGCATCCGAACGAAGGAGCCGGACGTGCCCGCATATGGCTTCGCACATCTCCGAGACCGCCGTCCGCACCCGGACATCATCGCGTACCTGCACCGCATCCAGGCCACCCTCGACCCCTATGGCGGGCGCTTCTTGATCCACGGCGCGCCCACCGAGGTGGTCGAGGGGGCATGGCAGGGCAGCATGGTGCTGATCGAGTTCCCCGGCCTCGCCGAGGCCCGCGCCTGGTACACCTCGCCGGAGTACCAGGAGATCCTCCCGCTGCGCACCGACCACATCGACGGGGATGTCGTGTTGGCCGAGGGAGTCGGCCCCGGATACGACCCGCGTGAGCGGGCGGCAAAGCTCCAGGCCGCCGCTGCCGCGGGGGACGGTGAACTTCGCGCAGGCTGATGGGAGATGTGATGGGCGGCCGGGGCCGGCCTCAGGGGTGTGTACCAGCGTTGAAGCCGGTCCATCGCAGCTCGGGCGGAAGGTGGCCCATATCGTTGTAGAGCAGCACCGTCGGGGCTGTGCCGTCGCGGTAATCGATCGCGGTCAGCGCCGTGTTCCCGCAGTTCAGGCCGAGCCAGCGGGCCGGCGGCGCGTCGAGGGCGTGCCGGACCAGCCAGGCCACCGGGTAGGCGTGGGTGACCAGGACCTCGTGGGTCTCGGTCGCGGTGGGGCGGGCGAACCTGGCGGTGAGGGCGGCGGCCTGGCGCTCGCCGGCTGCGGCCTCCTCGGCGTCGTACCCGTCGAAGAACGGCGCCCATTCCGGCGGGAGTTCGGCCGGCACGTGTGGCACGTGGTCGGCCAGTTCCGGGGCCTGCCGCACGGTGGCACCCGGCAGGTGGGTGCCGATGATCCGCGCGCAGCGGACCGCCCTGGGCAGGGGCGAGTGCCATACCGCGTCGATCGGCAGGGCGGCCAGGCGCCGCCCTGCCAGGTGCGATTGCCGCTCTCCGGCATCGGTCAGTTCGCCCCACACGTCGGCCGCGCCGTGTCGCAGCAGGTAGAGGTGTCGAGTCGGCATCGCCGGTCTCCTTTCGGGGTGGGTCAGGTGTCCCCGCGGGGTGCCAGTGCGGCGTGGGCCGCGGCGAGGCGCTGGGAATCGCTGCGTTCCGAGTGGTCGCCCGAGATGTCGTCGGCCCAGACGAGCAGCCGGTGGAGGTGGCCGCCGGCCTGGTCGGCGACGACGCGGGGGCGGCCGAGGGCGACCTCGCCGCTGGTCCCGTCGATGGTGACGAGGGCGTCGTCGAGAGAGAGACCGTCGGCCGTCACGGTGCCGGTGTCACTGTCGAAGGCGAGTTCGGCGGCGCCGACGACCGCGGGCTTGCCCATGGCGCGCGCGACGACCGCGGCGTGGCTGGCCGGTCCGCCGCGTGCGGTGACGATTCCGGCGGCGGCGACGAGGCCGTGCATGTCGTGCGGGGAGGTCTCCGGGCGCACCAGGACAACCGGGGTGTCCCTGGCCATGCGCACCGCCCGCTCCGGGGTGGTCGCCACCCGGCCGACCGCGACGCCCGGGCAGGCGCCGACTCCCCGGGCGAGGACGCGGGTCTCCTCGGACGAGGCGATGCGCGGTGTGCGGACGTGCTTGAGGTGCTCGGCCGAGACCCTGCGCAGCGCCTCGTCACGGCCGATGGCCCGCTCGTCGACGAGTTCGGTGGCGAGGCGGACTGCGGCGGCGCCGACGAACCGGCCGGGCCTGACCTGGAGGAGCCACAGTTCGCCGGACTGGTAGGTGAACTCGACGTAGCAGGCGTCCCGGTAGTGTCCCTCGATCCGGCTCAGGGCGTCGCGCAGCTCCGTCCACACCACCGGCTCCCGATGGGCGAGCGCGCACAGCGGCCGGGTCATCGAGGCGCCGGACACGACGTCCTCCCCCTGGTGCCCGAACAGGACCTCGCCGTACGGAGCGTTCTCGCCGGTGTTGGGGTCGCGGCTGAACGCGACCCCGGTGCCGCTGTGGTCGTCGCGGTTCCCGAACACCATCGGCTGCACGATCGCGGCGGTGCCGAGGTCGTGCGGGAGGTCGTGCACGGCGCGGTAGGCACGGGCGCGCGGCGCGTCCCAGGACGAGAACACAGCCTCGATCGCCAGCTCCAGCTGGCGGTTGGCGTCGTCCGGGACCGACCCGTCGTCGGTGGTCGCGGCTGCGAGGCTCGACAGGAGACGCTGCCGCGAGTCCTCGGCGAAGGCCGGGTCGCCGGTCTCGGCGGCCAGACCGGCGGTGGCCCCGGTGGTGAGGCCGAGGTTGAGGATCGTGCTCATCATGCCGGGCATGGACACGCTGGCGCCGGAGCGGACGGAGACCGCGAGCGGCTGCCGCGGCCCGCCGAAGGCGCGGCCGGTGGCGCGTTCGAGGCCGGCGACGGCGGCCGCCAGCTCGTCGTGGAGCCCATCGGGTAGGCGACCGTCCCGCAAGAAGGCGCGGCAGGCATCCGTGGTGACGACGAACCCGGCCGGCGTCCGCAGTCCGAGGCGGTGCAGGAGGGCGAGGCCGAGCGCCTTGCCGCCCAGCGTGTCCGCCCCCTCGCCGGTCTCGGCGGAGAGCGCGCGGATCCATCTCATCGTTGCTTTCCCAGGGTGGCGAGCAGGTCCTCGTGCAGTTCGGCCCATACGGTGTGGTAGGAGGCAAGGTCGTCGGTCACGTACTCCAGCTCGCCGGCCGCGGCGCGGTCGAGGGCGTCCGCAAGGCGAAGCCGGTAGCGGCCGAAGCGGGGCAAGGCGGCGGAGAGTTCAGTGCAGACGGAAGCGGCGCGCCGGTCGAGGTCGGCGAACCGGTCGAGGACCCGCGCGTCGTAGGCGGGGTCGCGATGATCGTTGGCGCTCACGCCGCCGTCGACATCGCGGAGTTGCCAGGCCCGGCAGAGGTCGAGCAGCTCCGGGTTGAGGACGAGGAACCGGCCGAACGCCGCCTCGACGGCTCCGCGCGCGCCGGCCGAGTCGAGCTCATGGGCGATTCGCTCGGCGTCCGCGACGCGGCCGGCGTCGGTGAGCGCCCAGCAGGGCGGCTCACCAGGGAACCGGGTGACGAGGCCGGCGGCCCCGAGGTCGATGAGCTCAGATGCGAGGTCGGACTCGTCGAGGCCCGTGACCCCGTGGAGCCGGGCCGTACTGGCGGCGCCGACGCAGCGCAGGGCGTGCAGGGCCAGGAGGGCAGCGTCCGGCGTCCTGGTCTCCGGTGTGTACATGTTGGCCTCTTCCTCCGGTGGGTTGTTCATTCCTGGCGCCCATAGGCGCGGACGGCGAGCGGGCAGCAGGTGGCGAACAGGACGGCCGACCAGAGCAGGGTGCGGCCCACGCTGCCTGCCTCCGGGGTCCCGTTCAGCAGGGCACGGCAGGCGTCCATGGCATGGGTGACGGGGTTGATGTCGGCCCAGGCCCGCAGCCAGCCGGGCAGAGTGTCGGTCGGACCGGTCAGGCTGCTGCCCAGCTGGAGCGGCAGGAAGGCGATGAAGCTGAACGCGGTGACGGCCTCGGCGCTCCTGACGAGGACGCCGATGAGGACCGTGAGCCAGCTGAGGCAGAACCCGAACAGGATCGCGAGACCTGCCGCGCCCAGCGCGGCGGGGGCGCCGCCCTCGGCGTGAAAGCCGAGCAGCGTGCCGATGGCGAACAGGATCACCACGGCGATCAGGTAGCGGAGGACATCGGCCAGCACGGAGCCGAGCAGCGGCGCGGTGCGGCTGATCGGGAGGCTGCGGAACCGGTCGGTGACCCCGTTCCTCAAGTCGAGGTTGATGGCCGTTCCGGTGGAGACCATGCCGGCGAGACCAGCGCCCATGACGAGGATCCCGGGGAACAGGTACTGCGCGTACTGGGCGGTGGAGCCGGCGACCGGGCGGCCGAAGAGATAGAGGAAGAGGATCATGAAGAGCGCGGGGGTGACGACGCCGTTCACGACGGGCCCCGGGTTGCGGGTGGTCTTGCCGAGGCTGCGCCTGGCGAGGACCAGGCTGTGCCGGAGGGTGGCGAGGGGGCGCGGCCCGGCGGTCCGGGTGCGGGGCGTGGTCAAGCTGCCTCCTCGGCGACGTGGCCGGTGGCGGTGGCTCCGGTCAGGCGGAGGAAGACCTCGTCGAGGCTGGGCAGCCGGAACGCGAACTCGCCGACGTCGATGCCGAGCTCCCGGAGCCGCGCCGCGATGTGGAAGAACTCCGCCTCGCCGGCGACCGGCGCGACGAGCCCGTGGCGGTGCGATCGGCTGGGCTCCCGCCCGGTGACCCTGGCGACGACGGCCGCCGCGGCATCGAGGTCGCCGGCGTCGGCCGGGCGGAGGACGACCGTGTGCCCGCCGGCCTGGCGCTTGAGATCGGCGGGTACGCCGGAGGCGATCAACCGCCCGTGGTCGATGACGGTGATCTCGTCGGCGAGGGCGTCGGCCTCCTTCAGGTACTGCGTGGTGAGCAGGACCGTGACGCCGTCCTGGGCGAGTTCGCGGACCATCCGCCACAACTCGTCGCGCTTCCCCGGGTCCAGCCCGGCCGAGGGCTCGTCGAGGAACACGACCTCGGGCCGCCCGACCAGGCCCACGGCGAGATCGAGCCGACGGCGCATCCCACCCGAGTAGGTGGAAACGGGGCGGTCGGCCGCCTCGTCGAGGCCGAAGCGGGACAGCAGCTCGCCGGCCCGTCGGCGGGCGTCCTGGCGGCCGCGGTCGAGCAGCCTGCCGATCATGACCAGGTTGGACCGCCCGGTCAACTCCTCGTCGACGCTGGTGTGCTGCCCCGAGAACGCGATGCGCCGGCGGACCCCGGCTGGATCCCGCAGCGCGTCGATGCCGGCCACCCGCACCCGGCCTGCGTCCGGGCGCAGCAGGGTCGCGAGGACGCGGATGACAGTCGTCTTGCCGGCGCCGTTGGGCCCCAGCAGTCCCAGCACCTGGCCGCGATGAGCTGCGAGGCTCACCCCGTCGACCGCCGTCGTCCGGCCGAATTTCCTGACCAGCCCTTCGATTTCGAACCCCTTGTCAGCCACACGATCTCCGATGCTCGCTGTTTTCCAGTGACCTCATCATCTGGATGCTCGTTGTATCATGCTTCGCGAGCGGAAGGGGACACGATGGCGAGACTGACCCGGGCACAGCAGCAGGAGCGGACGCGGGCCGCGGTGCTGGTCGCGGCGCGTGAGGAGTTCGCCGAGCATGGCTACGCAGAAGCCAAGATCGACCGCATCGCCGAGCGGGCCGAGTTGACCAGGGGTGCGGTCTACTCCAACTTCACCGGTAAGCGCGCGCTCTACCTCGCGGTGCTCGCCGAGGACGCCGAGCGGGCCAGGGCCGCCGCCGAACCGCCGCTGGAATCGCCCGACTCCGCCGGGCAGGCGCTCGGCGCGTTCGCCCGGGTCTGGCTCGAACGCCTGCCACTCGCCGGCGACACCCCGTCGAACGGGCACCTTCAGCTGCGCTCCTTGTCCGGCGTGCTCGACACCACACCGGCCAGGGCCGCGCTGGCCGAACTCGTACGGTTCGAGGCCCTGTTGCTCGCCCTGGCCCTGGAATCGCTCCCCGGGACCGGCGCCCGGATGGTGCGCCGCGCCGCGCTGGCCCTGACCCTGCTGCACGGCGCGACCGGCCTCGCGGAGAACGCCCCCGGGGTCGGCGACCCGTTCGACCTGGCCTGCGCCGCCGAGCACCTGGCCGGCATCTCCCTCACGGACGACGCGGAACCGCCCCACCTGCCCTTCGTCGCTCCGGCGCGGCCGGCGGAGGACCGGTGGGCGGCACCCGGCGGCCTGCGCGACGAGATCACCGGCCGCCCGGCCGGTTTCGGCGACGACGGTGTGGTCGTCGCGCTGGGCGTGGCCCGGCTGTCCGCAGCCGAGGAGGCGGTGCGCGCGGCACGGCCCGGCGATGAGGTGACGATCGTCGTTGTGACGGACGACCCTGCCGAGACCGGCCGGCTGGCCCGGCTCCGGCTCCTCGATCTCGTCGGCTGCCTGCGCCGGGTCTTCGCGTCCGGGGAACTGCCGCAGCCGCGCGTGGTGTTCGACGACGACGGCGCGGTCGCCGCTGCCCTCGGCCGGGACGCGGTCGACGACGGCACCGAGTTCGCGGTCCGAATGGCCGACGGACTGATCGTGGCCCGCGCGGAGGGGCGCGGGGCCGGCCATGCCGTGGCCGGCCACGGCGCGGTCGGCCGTGGCCGGCGGAAGCGGCACGAGGCCACCTGAGGCCCGTCAGCCGGGGGTCGGGGAAGTTGCCGCTGTCCCTCCCTCGTGCTGCTGAACGAAACCCTCGTCGGCCTGGTCAGCGTGCACGCACATGTGGACATCTCGCAGGCATGGGGCGACGCGACCGCGGTGGCACGGCACCCACATGGACACCTGCCTCGACAGCCTGCTCACCGAGACGTCCGTCCGGTACGGGAAGCCAGCAGGCATCGCGTACCACCAATCTCGGATGAACCCGTCCCGGGACACCGTGAGGAGGGGCCGGTCACGCCTTGGACTTCTCCGGGCCGGCCGGGGTGGAGGTGCTGCGCGCGCTGGCAGATCCGGTGCGACTGGAGATCGTCCAACGGCTCGCCGTGACCGGCGAGGAGAGCTGCAACGCCATCGGCGGGGACCTGGACGTGCACCAGACGACGATGTCCCACCACTACCGGGTGCTGCGCGAGGCGGGCGTCACTTGGACCACCGTCAAGGGCCGGTCCCGACTGGTGCGGCTTCGCCGTGACGACCTGGACTCCCTGTTCCCCGGCCTGCTCGACTCCGTACTGAACGGCGCTCGCCGCACGCACCCAGCCGCAGAAGGCTGACACCCCGCCCGCCGTCACCCGCATTCCGGGCCCGTCCCCTCAGCGTCCCCGCCGCTCCTGATCGGGGACGCTTCCCTGATCAGGGGTGCATGCGCGCACCTTTGAGTACCTTGTCGACCGCGTTGCGCGGCCCGTGGACGGCCAGCCCCACCAGGTCGAGTTGGTCGGCGCTCACTGCCCGTACGGCCGCCCGGTTGTCCCGGTCGTTTCCTGTGCTGAACAGATCGGAGGTGAACACCGCCCTGGGCAGCGAGCGGGACAGTGCACGACCATGCGCCTTGGTCAGCGTCTCCTTCGTCCCCTCGAAGATGAGCACGGGCTGGCGGAACATCGGCAGATAGGCGGTGCCGTCGGCGTCCGCGTACGGCTCGCCGATCACCTCGGGTGACACCGAGCCGAGGCCGCTGACGACGAAGGCGGTCACATTCAGTCGCTGCCAGGGCTCCAGATCGTCACGCAGCAGAACGGCGATCTTCGTATCGAAGCGGACAGGCTCGTCCTCCGCTGCCGCACCGGCCTCGATCCCGGCCCTGACCTCGGTCTCTTCCGTCGTTCTCATGCCTCGAGACTGCCGGTCGCGAGGCTTCGCCGTCTTGTACGTTCTTTGCATGGCGTCCCAGCAGGAGATCTCTGCGTGGCGCCCGTCGGTTCCGGGCGTCATGGAGGTCCTGCACGCCCACTTCACCGAGCACGCCTACCCCATGCACGTCCACGACGCGTGGACCCTGCTGATCGTGGACGACGGCGCTGTCCGCTACGACCTGGACCGCCATGAGCGCGGCACCCCGAACGACACCGTCAGCCTGCTGCCGCCGCAGGTCCCGCACAACGGCGCGCCCGCCACCTCGCACGGCTTCCGCAAGCGGGTGCTCTATCTGGACATGACGCAGCTGGACGAGAGCTTCATCGGCCCTGCGGTCGACGGCCCGGACCTCACCGATCCGGTACTGCGCCGGCGTATCGGCCAGCTGCACACCGCCCTCGCCTCCGGCGGGGACGAGCTCGAGGCGGAGAGCCGGCTGGCTCTCATCAGCGAGCGCCTGCGCCGGCACCTGCGTCCCAGACTGGCCGTCGGTGGCACGCCGCCCGACCGTGGCGTCGCCCACGACCTGCGCGACCTCCTCGACGAACGGTTCCGCGAAGGCACCACGCTGGACGAGGCCGCGCGGGTGCTGCACGCCCACCCCGCGCATCTCGTACGCGCGTTCAGCGCCGCGTTCGGCATGGCACCGCACCAGTACGTGACGTCCCGGCGCGTCGACCTCGCCCGGCGTCTTCTCCTGGCCGGACAGCCGCCGGGCGAGGTGGCGACCGCGGCCGGCTTCTACGATCAGTCCCATCTCACCCGGCATTTCAAGCGGGTCCTGGGCATCGCCCCTGGCCAGTACGCGCGTACGGGGGCCCGCCGAGTCGGCCGACGGTCCGGTTGACCCCCAACACGTCTGCGAGGCGGCCGTATTCGATTGCACCGTATTCGATTGAACCGTCGAACGGGACCGATCGTTAATCGATATATGCATCGTCTCTTCATAGCCGCGCTCCGGGCCGGCATCGCCGCAGCGATCCTGGCCGGTTTCTTCGGGCAGATCGTCGTCATTCCGACGACAGCAGCCAACGAGGTCGACCGCTTCCCTCCGTACGCCCCGTTCGCCGCGCCCTACGTGACGGTGGCGATCCTCGGCGTCGCCTGCGTCCAAGTCGCACTTGCCGCCACGTGGATGCTGCTCACCATGGTCCGCCGGGACGCGATCTTCACGCCGCGGGCCTTCCGCTGGGTCGACACCATCATCGGAGCCGCGATCGTGGCAACGCTGCTGGCGCTCGGCGTCGCCGGGCATCTGGCCGTGGCTGAAATCCCCTCCCCCAACAGCGACGGCATGGAGCTCATCGGCGCCACGGCCAGCGCCCTGATGTGCGTCGGCGCGGGCGCCTCGTTCGTGATGCTCGTCGTCATCATGCGCGGTCTGCTGCGCAAGGCGACGGATCTGCAGACCGAGATTGCCGAGGTGGTGTGATGACGATCGTCGTCGACCTCGACATGCAGCTTGCGAAGCGCAACCTGTCGGTCGGCGAGTTCGCCGCCGCCGTCGGTATCACCCCGGCGAACATCGCCGTGCTGAAGAACGGCCGCGCAAAAGCGGTCCGGTTCACCACCCTCGACGCAATCTGCCGCACCCTCGGCTGCCAGCCCGGCGACGTGCTGCGCTGGGTACCTGACGAGGACGCGGCGCGCGACAGCACCGACGACAGGGGTTGAAGGGCGCGCTCTCCTCGGCCCGTTGATTGCCGCGCTCGTCATCGGTTCTTGAACGCTCCGGTCTGGACCAAAGCCTTGACGGTTCGGTCCGGCGCGCTTACAACAAGTCATCAAGAAGGCCCGGCTCCCGGGGTCCGCCCCGGGAGCTGGCTTGTCATGTACAGGCTCTACCGTCCACCTTCCCTTCCCCCACGAAAGGACGGGCCGACGACATGAGACGTTCCTGGAGACGTCGCGCAGCCGTGTCCGGCGCTTCCCTGCTGTGCTGCGTCACCGCCACGCTGCTGCCCGGCACGGCGTCTGCCGACCCCGTGCACACCGGGCGCGGCGGCAGCGACACACAAGCAGTCGTCTTCTCCGACGACTTCGACGGTCCCGCAGGCTCAGCGGTCGACAGCGGCAAGTGGCAGACCGAGACCGGCGACAACGTCAACAATCACGAGCGGCAGTACTACACTCCGGGCGCCGGCAACGCGGCGCTCGACGGCGACGGCCACCTGGTCATCACCGCACGCAAGGAGAACCCCGGCAACTACCAGTGCTGGTACGGGCGGTGTGAGTACACCTCGGCGCGGCTGAACACTTCGGGCAGGTTCACCCAGACCCACGGTCATGTGGAAGCACGCATCAAAGTGCCGCGCGGCCAGGGCATGTGGCCGGCTTTCTGGATGCTCGGTGACGACATCGGCAGCGTCGGCTGGCCCGCCTGCGGTGAGATCGACGTGATGGAGAACGTCGGTTTCGAGCCCAGCACAGTGCACGGCACGCTGCACGGTCCCGGCTACTCCGGGTCGGGCGGCATCGGCGCCGGGTACACCCTGCCCGACGGCGCGGCCTTCGCCGACGACTTCCACACCTTCGCCATCGACTGGTCCCCCGGCTCCATCAGCTGGTCCGTGGACGGGAAGGTCTATCAGACGCGTACGCCGGCCGACGTCGGCGGCAACGAGTGGGTGTTCGACAAGCCGTTCTTCCTCATCCTCAACCTCGCCGTCGGCGGCGACTGGCCCGGCGACCCGGACGGCTCCACCAGCTTCCCGCAGCAGATGACCGTCGACTATGTGCGGGTCACCACCAGCGACTGACCCGCAGCACAGGTCCGGCACCGCCCCCGCCCCGATCTCCTTCGGGGGGAATTCCCCCGGGGGCGGTTTCCGCGTTCGGGCGTGCTCGTAGATCAGTGCAGTAACGTCACTGATCGCGCCTCCAAGGAGGACCTGTGAAGTACCGGATGCCGCTGCTGGTCGGCGCCGCGCTCCTCGCGGGAGCAGCTTCCCTTCCCGCTCAGGCAGTCAGCTCGGCGAGCTCTGCCCCGCACACCGTGAGCGTGACCAAGGGGCAGGGCAAGAAAGCGTGCTCCTGGGGCGTCGTATGCCTCTACAAGAACCACAAGCTGAACAAGGGGGCCAACGCCGCGATCCTGCTGACGAACCACAGCCTGTCCCGGCTGGGGAAGTTCGGGTTCAACGACAGGGCGACTTCGGTGTGCAATCACACCACCCGTCCGGTACGGCTGTACGAACACGACGGCTACAAAGGCTCGTCCGAGACGGTGCGCCCTTCCGAGTGCAAGAACGTGCGGACCTCGTTCAACGACAGGGCGTCGTCGGTCAGGCTCGGCACCGGGCCCGAATCGGCGCGCTGATCGCGGCGGTCGGCACCGCACGGCGCGCCCCGATCCAGGCGGCTCCACATATCCGGCCAGGCCGCCGCAGTGCTCCTCACTCGGCGTGAAGACGGGCAGCAGGCGCAGAAATCGGGGTGGGGCGCGGCCGACCGGCGTACGGGTTCCTCGTTCGGAAGGCGAGGTGGCCCGGACGTCGGCACGGGGTTCGGCCGCGCCCCGTCCCTGCCCCCTTGGCGCACGCACACTTGGCGCGCACCCTCCTCCATGCCGGGTCGGAGGGGCACCAAGCGGTGATCAGGGGGCGGCGGGGCTACTGTCCGATCAGCCCCGCCGGTCTGGAGGGCGTCAGCTGCCCGTGCCTGCGGAGAGCGGGCCGATCTTGGGCACGGACGCCTTGCCGGTCGCGGAGACCGGGCCGCCGGACCAGTCGACGCGGAGGGAGGTCCGCCGGTCGGGCGGGGTGATGAGCGCGCTGTGCGGAGTGACGGTCGGGACGTTCGTCATCTCGGGGTTGGTGTAGGAGAGGGGCGCCCAGGCGCTCTTTCCGGGGGACAGCTTGACGGTGTGCGTCTCGGTTCCGCTGCTGTCACGCTGCGGGTCGAGGGAGACCTGCTCGCCGTCGCTGTTGAGGAACGCGAAGCCGGGAAAACCGCGGACGGTGCAGGTGTGGCCCGACTTGTTGGTGAGGACGACCGCGAAGTTCTCCTGTCCGGCGCCGGGGTGGTTGGGGCCGATGGATCCCTTCAGGTCCCCTGCGGTGCAGGCGGACCCCGAGGTACCGGCGCTGTGGGCCGCGCTGCTCCTGGCCTCGGCGGTGCTGCCGCCCGTCTTTCCGCTCTTCGCGGCGGATCCGGAGCTCTTCGTACCACCGCTGGTGCTGCCCCCGCTGCCGCTCCCCCCGCTGGTGCCGCCGTCGGTGCTGCCGCCGCTCGTGCCGCCGTCGTCGTGCTTCTCGGTGTGCGAGGAGCCCGCGGATGCGGTGCGCTCGCCGGACTTGCCGGAGGCGTCGTTGTCCTTGCCCCCGCAGCCCGCCAGCAGACTGCCGGCCGCCAGCGCAGCGGCGGCGGCCACGGCGATCCGCGCAGGACGGCCGGAGCTGCCCCGCGCGGGAGCCCGGTGCGCTGCCGCCACGGCTGCGCCGGCTGCGCTCTCCGCGGTGGTCGTGCCCTCGGTACGTGCCATGGCTGCCCTCAACTCCCTGCTTCTCGCTGTCCCCCGTCATCGGGCCATACACAGGGTTCGATGGCGGCTGCGGCAACAAAGTTCACGGGGATCCCGGATTTTTTTCCGGGCACGGCGCCGGAGGTGCGCACAGCGCCGCGGTCCGCCCGAAGGCACGAACGTGTTACGGACCTGCTCATTCGGTGCAGATAACCTGCCGGACCCGGCTCTCGGTTGCCTCCGGTGAGCGACGCCGACAGGATGATCCGCGTGCCAACCAATGCCTCGACAACCCCTCTTGGTGAGCCCTGGCCGCACGCGCGCACCCCGTGGCCCGCGCGCAGTGCCCCGCTGTACGGCCAGGACTTCGCCAGTGATCCGCTCTCCTATTACGACAGCCTCCGCAAGACCTTCGGCCCCGTGGCTCCGGTGACACTGGAGGAGACCGGGGCCTTCCGCGGCTATCTCGTGCTGGACCACGCCTACCAGCTGGAGATCCTGCAGAACCGCGGCCATGAGTGGACGCGGGACTCCCGCTGGTACCGCGACTTCGCACAAGGCGCCCTGCCGCCCCACCCGTTGATCCCCCAGCTCGCCTACCGGCGCAGCCGCCTCCACTCCGAGGGCATGCAGCACACGCGGCTCTCCGGCCCGGGCAACAAGGCGCTCGCCGAGCTCGATCTGCTCCGCGCGCGTGACCTCATCGAAGACCTCGCCGAGCAGCTCATCACCTCGTTCTTCGCTCCGGAGGGGCCCCGCGAGTGGAACCAGGTCGACATCCTGGACCAGTACGCGCTACAGCTGCCGCTGCTGGTGATGATGCGGCTGATGGGGATGGACGAGGGCAGCGCGCTGGCCACCGGCAGCGCCATTCACGAAATGCTCAGCGGCGGGCCGGGAGCCCAGCGGGCCGCTGCCGAACTCGACTCCCGGATGCGGGCCCTGGTCGAGCAGAAGCAGCGCGAACCGGGACCCGATCTCATCTCCTGGATGCACCACTACAACCGGCAGATGGACCAGGAGCTGGACACGCACGAGCTCAGCGAGGACGTGTGGCTCCAGATCGTCGCCGGGCGCGGCGGCAGCACGACCTGGCTCTGCAACACCGTGCTGGAACTGCTGACCAATCCCGAGCTGAACTCCGACGTCATCGCCGGGCGCTGTCAGATGGAGGAGGCGATGAACCGCGTCATGTGGGTCAACGCCCCCGTCCAGAACCTCATCGGCCGCTGGGCCACCCAGGACACCGTGCTGGGCGGGTACCCGGTCAACCGCGGTGACATGGCGATCATCTGCCTCGGCGCGAGCGGCGCCGACCCGACGATGCTGTCCGCCGGCTTCGACGTCGCCCGCACCAACAGGTCACACCTGGCCTGGGGCGCAGGCGCGCACAGATGCCCGGCACCCGATCTCGGTACGCTGATCGTCCGTACCGGGCTCGAAGTCCTGTGGAACAGGCTGCCCGGTCTGCGGATGGCCGTCCCGAAGGAGAGCCTCACCTGGGACCTTCCCTATTCTGCACGTACCCCCACCGCGCTCCCGGTGATATTCCCTCTCCCTCCGGCGCCCCTGACGAATGGACAGCAGTGGACAGAACAGCAGAGCTTTCTCTCGAATCCGCCCCGGCCGATCTCCACGGAACCGAAGCAAAGGCCCTCCGAGCCGCAGGGCCGGTTGCCACTGTGGCGCTCCCTGGTGGCGTGGTGGCCAAAGCGGTGACCACCCGGGAAGCGGGCGCTCTGGTGCTGGGCGACCCCCGCTTCTCGAAGGACATCAGCAACTGGGGCGCGCACGCGCGCGGAGAGATACCAGCGGACTGGCCGCTGTTGTTCATCGTGGAGGGCGAGAGCCTGCTCACCACCGACGGTGACACGCACCGACGGCTGCGGCTGCCCATCCAGCGGGCGTTCTCGCCGCGCCGGGTGCAGGCGCTCCGCCCCCGGATCGAGGCCATCGCCGACCAGCTGCTGTCCCGGCTCGCCGCCGTGCCCGCCGGGGAGGAAACGAATCTGCACCACGGCTTCGCGCTGCCGCTGCCGCTGGATGTCATCTGCTCCCTGCTCGGCGTGCCCGAGGACGGCCCGCTGCGCCAGGAGTTGCGCGAGCTGTCGGCCGCGGCGATGAACTCCGAGGCCGGGGCCGAAGAGGTGCAGAACACCGTCGGGCAGCGTTTCCCGGCGACGCTGATGTCCCTGATCGAGCAGAAGCGTGCCCGCGGCGACCAGGACGATCTCACGATGGATCTGGTGGCGGCGCTGGACGCGGGGGAACTGACGGAGGCCGAGGTCATCGGGAATCTGGTGGTCACCGTCATCGGCGGTCACGAGACCACCGCGAACCTGATCTGTCACGCCGTCAGGGGGCTGCTGACCTACCCGGAGACGCTGGAGAAGGCCAGGGCCCGGCAGGGCGCGGGCGAGAACCCGTGGCCCGACATCGTGGAAGAGGCACTGCGCTGGGAGTCTCCCACCCGCAACCTCATGTTCCGCTACGCCACCGAGAACGTGGACGTGGAGGGCGAGGTCATCCGCGAGGGAGAGGCGGTCCTGGTGCCGCTGTCGGCCATCCAGCGCTGCCCGCACGCCTTCCCGGACCCCGACCCGGAGGTGTTCGCGCCCGACCGGGCGAACGCCTCGCGGCACCTGGCCTTCGGTGTCGGCCCGCACCGCTGCCCCGGCGCGTCCCTGGCCAGGCTGGAGGCGGAGATCGCCCTGCGGCAGCTGTTCGAGACCTTCCCCGGGCTCGCCCTCGGCTCCGGGCCCGCGCCCCGCGTGCCGTCACTGGGCATCAACGGCTACCAGCAACTGCCGGTCGTACTGCGCTGACCCGCCGCGCCGCGCCGACAGCCGCGCCGCGCTCAGCCCTCCGCACGCCACACGAGCGTGTACCGCCAGAACAGCCGGCGGCGCAGCCTGGCGCCTGGCAGGACGGCGCGGGCTTCCCGGACGATCTCCGGGAAGCCGAGCTCGGGCGGCCGGGTCACGGCGGTCATCGAGGGCGGGCGCGGCACCGTACGTCCCCTGCTTCTCCACCAGCCGATGGCGGCGTTCAGCGGGGCGGCGACGGCGGCCAGGAGGTGGTCGCCGATCGTCTGCGCACGGGCACATCCGACGACGAGCAGCGTTCCCCCGGGGGCCAGTTGCCGGCGCAGGTGTGTGAGTGCCTCGGTGAACGGCAGGTGGTGCAGGACCGCGACGCAGGTGATCACGTCGTACGGTCCTGCGGGGGTCCCGGTCGACGCGTCCGCGACGGTGAAGGTCACCGGTGCCGTCGCGGGCGTCGCCTCGCGGGCCCGTGCGACGATCGCCGGATCGGAGTCGACGGCCTGTACCTCGTCGGCCCGCGCCGCCAGCAGCCTGGCGAGATCCCCGGTGCCGCAGCCGACGTCCAGGGCGCGCCCGAAGCGCCGGGGCAGCCGGCGGAGGATCCACCGGTGGTAGTGCGCGTTGTGGTCCCAGGGATGAGCCGCGTTGAAGCGGTCCAGTGCGCCCAGGACGCGGAGCGGCAGCGTCGTCATGAGGGCAGTTCATCATGACCACGCCGCCGGTCGCCCCCTCAAGAGGGGGAGCGGGAAGGCCGGCAGGGCTCAGGCACGGCCGGGACCTGGTCCGCCGCGGTCCGCTCGCCCTCACCCTGGTCGCCGCCGGTGGTACGGAGGGCCGGGATGACCGCGGCGACGGCGGCGGCGACCAACGCGACTCCGCAGCCGATCAGCAGGCCGGTGCGGAACCCGTTCTCCGAGGCGAATTCATGGCCGCCCATCGTGATGGTCAACTGCGCGAGCACCACGCCGATCACGGCGGAGCCGATCGTGGTGCCGAGTGAACGCATCAGCGTGTTGAAGCCGTTGGCGGCAGCGGTCTCGGAGAGCGGGACAGAGCCCATGATCAGGGCGGGCATCGCACCGTAGGCGAGGCCGACACCGCTGTTGATGACGATGCCCACGAGCATCAGCCCCCAGGCGGAGCCCATCAGCGCCAGCGAGAGGCCGTACCCGGCGGAGATCACCAGTGCCCCGCAGACGAGGGCGAGTTTCGGCCCCCGCGCGTTGATCAGCTTCCCGCCCAGCGGGGAGACGATCATCATCATGACACCGCCGGGAGCGATCCACAGCCCGGTGGCCAGCATCGACTGTCCCAGCCCGTACCCGGTGACCTCGGGGAACTGCAGAAGCTGCGGCGCGATCAGCATGAACGCGTACATGCCCACGCCGACCAGGACCGAGGAGACGTTGGTGAGCAGCACCCGCGGCCGGGCCGTGGTGCGCAGGTCGATCAGCGGGTCCCGGGTGCGCAACTCCCAGAATCCCCAGGCGACGAGGGCGACGGCCGCTACGGCGAACAGAACGAGCGTGGTGCCCGAGGTCCAGCCCCAGTCGGCGCCCTTGGAGACGGCCAGCAGCAGACAGACCAGACCCACGGCGAGGCCCAACGCGCCGGGCATGTCGAACCGCTGCCCCTTGGCCGCGGCCGGGACGTCCGGGACGAGGAACCAGATCATCGCCGCGATCATCAGGGCGAGGCCGGTCGAATGGAACTTGCGGGCCATGCCACCGTCCGGGTCGGCCTCGATGAGGATCGGCGGTGCGATAGGTCTGCCGGTCGCCATCGAACGCCTCGACGGCCGCCCCTGGCCACGGCCTTAGCGCACCGCTTCGCCCGCCAGCGCTTCAAATGCCGCGCAACTTTCAACAGTTGCACGGTTCAAGCCATCGCCACGCCCCTCATGGAGTCGCATCCTTACCTCAGGACCAGGGCCGCGGTCTGTCAGTAGCGGGCCCGAACGGCGAGGAGGAAACGAACAGATGGCGATACCCGTGTGCTCGCTGATCGTGAACGAACAGCAGAGAATCGCCGCCGACGGCGCGTACCACGTGGTGCGCTTCCCGTTCGGCGGAGGCGAGTCGTACGACGCCGAGGGCATGCACCAGGTGCAGCAGCCCGACGGCTACGAGGTCACCAACTGGCGCACCGACGACCGGTCCGGCCTGATCTGGCCATCCGTCGACGGCTGGGGCGTCATCACAGTCATGATCCAGTGGGAGGCCGGAAACTACAGCGAACTGCGCGATCAGGTCGTACGCGACCCGCTCGGCCTCACCGACAATCCCGTCGACACCACAGCGACGGACCACAGGCGCCCCTCCCCCGGCATGCAGGCGTTCACCAAACATCACGAGCTCTTCGTGCACCCGGACGTGCCACTGGCCATCCGCGTCTCCCACAACGACTCCCAGTCCCGGGATCTCGTGCACGCGCAGTTCAAGCTCGCCATCCACACTTGATGACTGCGGGAAATACGGCTGAGCCCGCGGCCCCTTGGGGCTACGGTGGGCGAAGCCATGTGGCCCAGGTGCGCAGGCGGGGGATACTTCCACTGTTAATGGGGTTGTTGCGGGTTCGAGTCCCGCCGGATGCCCGGCATCCGTAGCTCAAGCGGCAGAGCACCACGTCTCCCCCACCGACTTGGATCTCTGGGCCCATGCGCCAAGTCTTCGGTCAACGACGGGAGCGGGTGGGAGGTGTGTCCTCCCACCCGCTCCTGTTCGTATGCGGGGTGCTGGGTGTGTGTGGGGTTGTCGGCCTTTAGTAGGCGGAGTCGACGTTGTCCATGGTGCCGTAGCGGTCGGCTGCGTAGTTGCAGGCGGCGACGATGTTGGCGACGGGGTCGGTGAGCTTATCGGGGGTGCCCTTGA
>NZ_JADKMA010000113.1 GCF_017676365.1 Streptomyces oryzae | reverse complement strand
GCCGTCACGGCCTCATGCCCCCAGCCCCCGCGCCTTCGCGGCTTCGCGCTCCCCCGAGGGCCCGCGCCCCGAGCCCAACACCCCCAGCCTCACGCCCTCAACTCCCGCCCCAAGCCCACGCACCCAAGGCCCAACCCTCCAAGCGCCACCCCCCCAGTCCAGCTCACCCCCGCTCCGCCGTCATCCGGTCCATCGCGCGGGCCCGCACCTCCCGTTCCGCCGCTGCCGTGATGAAGTCCGGGGTGTGGGCCTCGCCCACCAATTCGCGTACTGCCTCCACCGTTTCGGCAGGAAGCCGGATCTGCTCGGTCCGGTCCGTGCCGCCCCCAGCGGCGGTGGGCGGCGCCGCGGCTGCCGAGCGCAGATGGTCGCGGAGGTTGCGGGCGGCGAACTTCTGCATGGCTCTCGCCAGTTCGGCCTCCACGGTCTGCTGCGCCAGCGGGCGGAGTCTGCGCACCAGGTCCGCTGCCTCGGAAGCGTCCACATCGGAGAGGTGGGCGCCCAGATAGCGGACGAAGACATGTTCGTTGGTGAAGTCCAGAAAGCGGGCGGCTATGTGCTCCACCTGGCCGCGCAGCTCCCTCAACTGCTCGGTGATGGCCAGCAGCGGCACCCCCGCCTTGTGCAGTTCGGCCGCGACCGACAGCTCCTGGGGGCTGGGCACCCGGAACTCGTCCTCCCGGCCGGGGACCGGCTCCAGCACCCCCAGCGCCACCGCCTCGGAGACCGCCGCCTCGTCGTGCTCACCCCCGAACAGCTCGTCCAGCTCGGCCCGTGAGACACGGCCCGACTCCTCGTCCGTCCACGGCCCGTCCACCTCCGCGACCAGGCCCAGCACTCCGCCCAGGCCGCGGCCCTCGTCCCATGCCTGGAGCAGCTCCCTTATCGACGCCAATGTGTAGCCGCGCTCCAGCAGGTCGGCGATCTGCCGCAGCCGCGCCAGGTGGGAGTCGTCGTACACGTTGGCCCGACCACGCCGCTCGGGCTTGGGCAGCAGGCCCTTGTCCTGGTAGGCGCGGATGGTGCGTACCGTCGCACCGCTGCGGTGCGCGAGATCTTCGATGCGGTACTGCGGTTCCGACGGCGAAGCCGGCGCCGGGCCCGGGGGCCGGGGTGACGGGGGCATGGTCGAGTTCTCCTCGGTCGGCAGCTTTCAAGCGGTCGTCATGAGTGGCGGTCTACATAGGCGGCCGGATACGGGCGACACCGCGCAGGGCTCGCGGAGCGAGGTGGGACAGCAGCCGCGCCCCGCGGGCTTCGGGTGTCACCGGCACTACGGCCTGGTTCCGCACAACGGCTCGCAGGACGGCCTCCGCCGCCTTCTCCGGCGGGTAGTTGCGTATCCCGTACAGCCGGGACGAGCGTCGCCTGATGCGTTCCTGCTCCGCGTCATCCGCCCCGGCGAACCGCGCGGTCCCCGCGATGTTGGTGTTGACGAAGCCGGGGCAGATCGCCGTCACGCCGATGCCCTGGCCCGCCAGCTCGGCGCGCAGACACTCGCTCAGCATCAGCACGGCAGCCTTGGACGTGCTGTACGCGGGCAGGGCCCGGGAGGGCTGATAGGCGGCGGCCGAAGCGACGTTGACGATGTGCCCGCCCTGGCCGCGATCGGCCATCTGCCGACCGAAGAGACGGCAGCCGTGGATGACTCCCCACAGGTTGACGTCCAGCGTCCGTTTCCACTCCTCGGTGGTGGTGTCCAGGAACGAGCCCGCCATGCCGATGCCCGCGTTGTTGACCAGCACGTCCACCGTGCCGTATTCGGCGGCCACCTTCTCGGCCAGCTTCTCCATCGCCTGCTCGTCCGCGACGTCGACCGTCTCCGCCCACGCCTGTGGCGCGCCCACCCGGCGGGCCTGGTCCGCGGTACGGGCGGCGCTCTCCGCTTCCCGGTCCACAGCGATCACCCGCGCTCCGGCCTCGGCGAACGAGATGGCCGTCGCCTTGCCGATGCCGCTGCCCGCGCCGGTCACCAGCGTCAGTTGTCCCGCGAACCGGTCCGCGTACCTGCCGGTGGCCGCGGGCTCCCGGGCCGGCAGCCCGGGTTCGCCGCCGGTGACGAACTCGGCAATCCAGGCAGCCAGTTGGTCGGGCCTGGTGCGCGGCACCCAGTGCTTGGCCGGGAGCGTGCGGCGGGTGAGCCGGGGGGCCCACAGCTCCAGCTCGTCGTAGAGGTGCTCGCTCAGAAAGGCGTCACCGGTCGGGGTGATGAGCTGGACCGGCACATGGGCGTAACAGTCGGTGCGGGGTCGGCGCAGCCGGGCCCGCACGTTGTCCCGGTAGAGCCAGGCACCGTGCGCCGCGTCATCGGGGAGGGACTCCGTCGGATAACCGCCGCCCGGGACCTTCTCGGCGAGCTCCAGCAGGCGGGGCCAGCGTTTGCCCAGCGGGCCACGCCACGCCAGCTCGGGCAGCACCGGAGTGTGCAGCGCGTACACATACCAGGACTTGGCGCCCTGACCGAGCAGTTGTGCGGCACGGCGTGGTGTCGGCCGGGACGCCCTTTTCTTGATCCAGTGGCCGAAGTGGTCCAGCGAGGGGCCGGAGATCGAGGTGAAGGAGGCGATCCTGCCCTCCGTACGGCGCACCGTCGCGAACTCCCAGCCCTGCACCGAGCCCCAGTCGTGCCCCACCAGGTGCACCGGTTCGTCCGGGCTGACCGCCTCGGCGACGGCCAGGAAGTCGTCGGTCAGCTTCTCCAGGGTGAATCCGCCGCGCAGTGGCTTGGGCGCCGTCGACCTGCCGCAGCCCCGGACGTCGTAGAGCACCACATGGAAGCGGTCCTTGAGGCGCTGCGCCACCTCGGACCAGACCTCCTTGCTGTCCGGATATCCGTGCACCAGCACGACCGTCGGCCGCGTGGCGTCACCCAGCTCGGCGATGCACAGCTCGATCCCCCCGGTGGCGATCCGGCGCTCCCGCGCGCCTTCCAGCAAGCTGCCCTCCGGCAAGCCTCCCTTCCGCGATTCGCCGTCCCGCGATTCGCCGTTCCGCAATCCGGGCTCGGCCGGGCGTCCCTCAGACGCGGTGCCGTCCGTCGTTCCGCTCATGCCGCCTGTGCCTCCTCCTGCCATTGCCGCAGATACGGCAGATCGTCTCCAGCCAGAACGCGCTCTCCTCGCGATCCAGTTGCTGCACTTCGCTGAACCCCCGCAGTTCAGCGGGGGCGTAACCGCTCGTCGCCGCGAGCATCGCCGGCCTTCCGTCCGTTGGTGGTCCTCGATCGGCTGCTGTCGATGTGGGTCGGTATGGATCGGTATAGATAAGTATGGGTCGATGTAGCGCTGCATGGATCGGCGTGGACAGATGTGGGTCGGCGAGTTCGACGGGTTCGGGCCGACGGCGATGACCGCGAGCGCCGGCGCTCGCGGGTCTCGTCCGTGCGGACGCGGTGAGACGCGACGATCGTCGGCAACGGCGCGGTCCGTCACCGGGTCACCCCGCTGCGTGAGCAACTTGACACTGACGAATGTGACATCGGTCGCTGGCGAGGTCAAGGGCCCCGCCCAGCCTGTGGATAACTCCGGAATCGACTATTCGCCCCCGTCCCCTACGGGCTCCTCCGACCTGAGAGGGACAGGCCCAAGCACTTGAGGGGTACGGACCCGGCGCGGAATCAGACACCGCGTCTGACGCGGACGCGACGATCGGCTCATAGCGTCGAAGCGTGACTGTGATCGCGATCGAAAGCCTCAGCAAGCGGTTCCCCCGGGTGACCGCACTGGACCGGCTGACCGTCGGCATAGAGCCGGGCGTCACCGGGCTGGTGGGCGCCAACGGGGCCGGAAAGTCCACTCTCATCAAGATCCTGCTCGGGCTGTCCCCCGCCACCGAGGGCAGCGCGACCGTGCTCGGCATGGACGTGGCCACCCAGGGCGGCGCGATCCGGGAGCGGGTGGGGTACATGCCCGAGCACGACTGTCTGCCCCCGGACGTGTCCGCCACCGAGTTCGTCGTCCACATGGCGCGCATGTCGGGGCTGCCCGCGACGGCGGCCCGGGAGCGCACCGCCGACACCCTGCGCCACGTCGGCCTGTACGAGGAGCGCTACCGGCCGATGGGCGGTTACTCGACGGGCATGAAGCAGCGGGTCAAGCTCGCCCAGGCACTGGTCCACGATCCGCGGCTCGTCCTGCTCGACGAGCCGACCAACGGACTCGATCCGGTCGGCCGCGACGAGATGCTCGGCCTGATCCGCCGCGTACACACCGACTTCGGCATCTCCGTGCTGGTCACCTCGCACCTGCTGGGCGAGTTGGAGCGCACAAGCGACCACATAGTCGTCATCGACGGCGGCAAGCTGCTGCGCTCCTCCTCCACAGCGGACTTCACCCAGCGCACCGCCGTGCTGGCTGTCGAGGTCACCGACACCGACGAGCACCCCGACGGCACCGCGGCCCTGCGCACAGCCCTGCGGAAGGCGGGTCTGAACCCGCACGAGCCGGCTCCGGACCGCGCCCTGGCGCCCGGCGCCGGGCACCTGGTCACGCTCGACATCGGTGGCGAGGCCGGGGACACCGACGAATCGGTCTTCGACACCGTGCGGGACACCGCGGCCGACCTCGGCCTAGGGCTGGTCCGCATGGAACAGCGCAGGCACCAGATCTCCGAGGTCTTCACGGAAAGGAGCGCCGGTGATGTCGCCTGACCGCACCCCCGAGCACCCCACCACCACCGGGCCGGCGCCGGGGCAGGCCACCGCCCCCGCGCACGGCCGGACGGCCACCGCCGAACGCGGCCAGGACGTCATCCACAACATCGGCTACCGCGGCTACGAGGGCCCCCGCCTGGGCCGCTCCTACGCGCGGCGCGCCCTGTTCACCCAGTCGCTGCGCGGCTCCTACGGACTGGGCCGCTCGGCGAAGTCCAAGGTGCTGCCGATGCTGCTGTTCGCCACGATATGTGTGCCGGCCGCCATCCTGGTGGCGGTCGCGGCCCTCACCAAGGCCAAGGAGCTGCAGGTCGGGTACGCGGAGTACGTGTTGCTGATGCAGCCGCTCCTGGGCATCTACCTGGCCGCGGCCGCACCACAGGCCATCTCCATGGACCTGCGCTTCAAGACGACGCCGCTGTACTTCTCCCGCCCCATGGAGCGCAGCGACTACGTGGCGGCCAAATACGCGGCCCTCTCGGCAGCCCTGTTCCTGTTCACCGCGGTGCCCGTGCTGATCATGTACGTCGGTGCCCTGCTGGTGAAGCTCGACTTCTCCGACCAGACCAAGGGCGCCGCCCAAGGGATCGTCTTCTGCGCGCTGTTCGCACTGCTGCACGCCGCCATCGCCGCCTGGATCGCCGCTCTCACGCCGCGCCGCGGCTTCGGCGTCGCCGCGATCATCGTGGCGATCACGGTGCCGTACTTCCTGGTCACCGCGCTCCAGGGGATCGCTCTCACCTCGGACAACAGCAGTGCCATCGGCTGGCTCGGCCTCGGCTCGCCCGGCACGCTGTTGGACGGCATCCAGAGCAGGTTCCTCGACGGCCGTTCCGGATTCCCGGACGCGCAGACCCTCACCGGCAGCCAGGGCGCCGTCTATCTGGCCGTCTTCGTGGCACTGGTCGCCTGCTTCTACGCCCTACTGCTGCGCCGCTACCGAAAGGCCGGACTGTGAGCACGATCCACATCGACCGCGTCTCCCGCTGGTTCGGAAACGTCGTCGCGGTCAACGACATCACCATGGACATCGGCCCCGGTGTCACCGGCCTCCTCGGGCCCAACGGTGCCGGCAAGTCCACACTCATCCACATGATGGGCGGCTTCCTGGCGCCCTCCAACGGCAGCGTCACTCTGGAGTCCTCCCCGGGCCCGGACGGCAGGCCGGCAACGGCGGCGCCGATCTGGCGCAACGAGGACTCCTACCACCACATCGGTCTGGTGCCCGAGCGCGAGGGGATGTACGACTTCCTCACGGGCCGTGAGTTCGTACTGGCCAACGCCGAACTGCACGACCTGCCGGACCCGCGCGCCGCAGCCGCCGAGGCGCTGGCGACGGTCGAGATGGAGTACGCGCAGGACCGCCGTATCTCCACCTACTCCAAGGGCATGCGGCAGCGCGTGAAAATGGCCTCCGCACTGGTGCACCACCCTTCGGTGCTGCTACTGGACGAGCCGTTCAACGGGATGGACCCGCGCCAGCGGATGCACCTGATGGAGCTGCTGCGCAGGATGGGCGACGAGGGACGCACCGTACTGTTCTCCTCACACATCCTGGAGGAGGTCGAACAGCTCGCCTCCCACATCGAGGTCATCGTCGCCGGACGGCACGCCGCCAGTGGCGACTTCCGCAAGATCCGCCGTCTGATGACCGACCGACCGCACCGCTATCTGGTGCGCTCCAGCGACGACCGGCGGCTGGCCGCTGCACTCATTGCGGACGCCTCCACAGCGGGCATCGAGGTGGACAGGGCCGAGGACGCACTGCGCATCCAGGCCGTCGACTTCACCCGCTTCACCACGCTGCTGCCCCGTGTCGCACAGGAGCACGGCATCCGGCTCTACACCGTCTCGCCCTCCGACGAGTCCCTGGAGAGCGTCTTCTCGTACCTCGTCGCGGCCTGAGCGGCGGAAAGGAGCTGACCAGATGTACCACCCGACGGTCGCGCGGCTCACCTATCGCGCTCTCCTGGGGCGCCGCCGCGCACTCATCCTGTGCGCGCTCCCGGCACTGCTGCTCGTCGTGGCCGCCGCCGTACGCGCCATGAACGGCGCCGACGACGCGGTCACCAGCCAGCTGCTGGGCGGTTTCGCGCTCGCCACACTGGTGCCGCTGATCGGCGTGATCGCCGGAACGGGCGCCATCGGCCCGGAGATCGACGACGGCTCCGTCGTCTACCTGCTCTCCAAGCCGGTCTCGCGCCCCTCCGTCATCGTCACCAAGCTGATCGTCGCGACCGGCACGACCGCCGTCTTCTCGGCCGTACCGGTTCTCGTCGCGGGCTTCATCCTGAACGGCAACAGCCAGCAGCTCGCCGTCGCCTACGCGCTCGCTGCCGCGGCCGCCTCCATCGCCTACAGCGCGCTTTTCCTGCTACTGGGGACGGTCAGCAGGCACGCCGTCGTCATCGGCCTGGTGTACGCGCTGATCTGGGAGGCGCTGATCGGCAGCCTGGTGCCGGGCGCCAAGACGCTCAGTGTGCAGCAGTGGGCCCTCGCACTCGCCGAGAAGGTGGCGGGCAGCGGCGCGGACGTCAACTCGGCGGTAGCGCTCCCTACGGCACTGGTGCTCATCGTGGTCGTCACCGTGGGAGGCACCCTTTTCGCCGGCCAGAAGCTGCGCACACTGACGCTGGCGGGAGAGGAGTAGGGGTTGCACCTTGCGGGTGTCCCCGGCGCGGTGGGCCGCGCCGGGGACACCCTCCTGTCAGGACTCCGCGCCTGGCGGTGGGACCGTCGGCTCGGCGCCGACTGCGCGTACGACGCCGCGCAGTTCCCCGCGCATGGCGCGCATTTCCTCACCCATGTCGGCGAGACGCTGACTCATCGCGCTCACCAGTTGTTCGGTTCGCGCTGTACGGCGTGCGCTCTCCGCCACACGGTCGTCCATGCGCTCGACCCGCGCGGACAGCCGCCCGATGACCGGGCCCAGCTCCTGGAGCACCGCGCCGAGTTCGGCACCGGCCGACTCCAGATTGCCGACCCTGCGGTCGAGTGACCCGTAGCCGACGGCCAGCGTGCTGACCGTCCGCCGCAGCTCCTCCGTCGACTGCCGCACCGCTTCGACCCCGGGATGCGCACGGGCGCTCTCCTCGACGTCGAGGAGGTAGTTGCGGACTTGCTGAGCGACCACGCTGTCGCGCAACAGCATCGCCACGCAGAGGACTGCACGTCGACTGAAGACGGTGAGTCCACTGCGGCGCTGTGGATAACCGCTCTCCGGCTCGGATGAGACCGACATGGTGTCGGTCTGATATTTGTGCAGGTCAGAGCCCCTGAGAAGGGTCATCCCATTGTTGGCGAGCTCTTCGCGGTGCCGCTCGGCCACCTTTTCCACAGTTTTCAGGGGCACTTCGAAGTAGTTGGCCACATCCCGCGTGGTGGCCTGTGCACTGCCTGTGGAAAACGCCAACGCCTTTACTTTGTCGAGTACTTCGACCCTGTGTGCCACACCGGAGCGCGCGCTGCGCGACTCCAGTAAGACGGAATCGGTGTACATGGCAGACCTCCTGGGTCCTGGTTCCGGACATGTCTGAGAGACCCCGATGACCTGGGGCAGGTGTCCGTATCCAGGAACCAGGAGCGGAGATCAGCTCATGTCTTCCCACGTACCGCACTACCGGCAAGAGACCGTTCCCGGCGCCCACGTCCTCCGTGGGCCGACTCTCAACCGGCTACCACCACTTCACATACTCTCGTCGCCGCGCTCTCCAGTCGCCTCCGCGCACGAGGTACAACGATTCGACAGTCGTACGGTTACGCGATTCGGGGTGAGGGAGGCAGAAATTTCCCGCCTCCCTCGCCCCTCGCCGCCGTAGGCAAGCCCAGGCGCGCGCAGGTGGGCGCAGAGTGAGCCCCGGGAATCAACCCCGTTCCACGCCCCGCAAGTTGAACCGGAACATCCCCCGCGGGTCGCACTCCGCCTTCAGCCGGCCCAGCCGCGCGTCGATCTCGTCCCCGTACGCCGCCCGTGCTGTACCTCGGTCCTGCGGCCCGTAAAGGAAGTTGGCGTTCCGCCCGAGGGACTGGTCGCTCACCGGTGCCAGCACCCTCTCGTGCAGAGCGCGCACCACGTCCTCGCCCGGATCCGACACCGGCGAGAGCACATAGAGCAGATACTCCGCCTCCCGGTGCGCCACCGCGTTCGGTGCAGCAGGCGGGCGGGAGAAGGCGCCGCCCAGATGGCGCATGCTCAGCACGCACATCGCCTCCGCAGACGGACCGGCAGCCGCCAGTACGGACCGTCGTGCACTGTCGTCCAGTCCGCCGGCGCCCAGCAGTACGTTGGCGCTGCGGTACGAGTGCGGCGTGTCGGGTTCGCTGAATACTGTCGCGCACTCGGAGTACGGCATGTCCCGCAACTCGTCCACCAGTAGCGAGCCGATTCCCCGCAGCGGCTCGACCAGCCGCTCGCCCTCTTCCTTTGACCCGGTGAACGCGATGTGCACCTGGGCGAGATAGCGGCCGCGCAGGTGTGCGGGAACGGCGGGTACGTCCGGCATCGGCAGCAAGGTCACAGCAGAGGTCAGTTCCTCAGGGACCGACTCGGTCCACTTCTGCCAGATCCGCAGCACCTCTTCCGCGACCTGGCCACCGTCGAAGACGAGCCGCCCGCCGAAAATGCGCTCCACTGGTACGAGTTCCAGCTCCAGCCCGGTCACCACCCCGAAACCGCCACCGCCCCCGCGCAGCCCCCAGAACAGCTCGGGATCGCTCTGTGCTGTCACCTCGTGCAGACGAGCGTCCGCCGTGACGATGTCGATCCGCCGCACCCGGTCCGCCGCAAAGCCGAACTCCCGTCCCAGCAGGCCGACTCCGCCGCCCAGCGTGTACGAGACGACGCCGACCCCCGGAGCCGAACCGTTGACAGGTGCCAGCCCGTGCCGCGCTGCCTCAGCCACCAAGTCCCGCGCCTGTACGCCTGCCTCGACCCAAGCGGTGCGCGCCTCGACGTCGATCCGGATGCCCGTCATATGACGCGTACTCACCAGCATGCCCTCACGGGCCGACTCGCCCAGGCCGTGTCCGGTCGCCTGCACGGCCAGCGGCATTCCGTGCCGCTGTGCGTGGTCGACCGCCGCCCGTACGTCCTGTGGCGTGTGCGCGGCGACGATCACGTCCGGGCGGTGCGGATTTCCGGTCTGGAAACCGGAGCGCTCCTGGTCGTACCCCTTGTCCCCAGGTACGAGCACACTGCCGCGCACCGCGTCGCGCAGCGTGTCCAGCGCCTCCGGCTGCATCCCGTCCGTCCTCCCCGTCATGCTGATTTCTCCTGTCCCCTGTCTCCAGTACCGGCCTGCTGTCGCGCCTTCTTCGGGCCTACTGCTGCGCCGTGTGCGGTGAACGCCACTGAGGGTCGCGGCCCAGCCAGGCGGCTAGCCGGGCGTAGGTGTCGGCGCCCTCCGGGGCCTGCTGGACCTCGCCGAAGGGCATGTGCTCCCGGCCCTCGGCGGGCAGTGCCTGCTGCGCGGTGTTCAGTGCGAACCGGGCCACCTCCTCGTCCAGTTCGCCGCTCCAGCCGATGGCGCGCGCCAGGTCCCAGGTGTGCCCGGCGGTCTCCATGACCGACCCGGAGAGCGCGATCCGGCCCGGCATCCGCCCCCAGGGCACCGTCACCACGGCGTCCATGACCGTGTCGCTCTCCCAGGCGGCGATCATGCGCTTGCGGCCGTCCTCGTAGAGCTCCGGCCACTGCTCGGCGGGCACGCCGGCCGTCCACTCGGGCACGTCGGGCCCCTTGCCCTCGCTGCCCTCGGGGACGGTCGCGATCCGGCGGGCGCCGCTGACGAGGTGCCCCAGCAGGGACCGTACGTCGTACTCGGAGCACGGCGTCGGACCGTCGAGCTGTTCGGGCCGTACGGCGGCGATCAGCGTCGCCGCCTGCGCGGTGGCGCGGGCGTACACGGGACGGGGGTCGGGGATCTCAGGGGTGCTGTTCACGGTCCACTCCTCAGTTCGGTGCGCGGGCTCGGGCGGGCCGGGGCTGTTCCGGGGGCGTACGGAGCCGTTGCGGAGCTGTCCGGAGCCGGGTGGCTTCGACTGGGGGAGAGTCTGCCGGAATAACTTGACACGACCCGTCAACATTTTTGCGGCACTGTGGAGAGGTGAAATCCGACCGGCTGCTGGCCATCCTGTTGCTCCTCCAGACGCGCGGCCGCGTGCCGGCCGACGAACTGGCGGCGGAGCTCGAGGTCTCCGCACGAACCATCTACCGGGACGTGGAGGGGCTGTCGGCCGCTGGCGTCCCCGTGTACGCGGAGCGCGGGCGGCACGGCGGCATCACGCTGTTGCCCGGCTACCGCACCGATGTGACCGGTCTGACCAGTGACGAGGCCCGCGCGCTCTTCGTACTGGCCGCACAGGGTGTGCATTCGGCGCTCGGTCTCGACAGTGCACTGGGTTCGGCCCTGCGCAAGGTGATGGCCGCGCTCCCCGCGCCGCACCGCCCGGCGGCCGAGCTGACCAGCCGCCGCATCCTGGTCGACCCCGACCGTTGGCTTCCCGGGCCCCGCCGGGCGGTCGACCTGGGCGCTCTGCACACCGCCGTGTTCGCCGACCGCAGGCTGCGCCTCCGCTACCGGCACAGCGGCGACAGCCGGCCGCGCACCTACACAGTCGACCCGTACGGTCTCGTCAGCAAGGCGGGTGTCTGGTATCTGGTCGCCGACCGGCGGCGCTCCCCCACCCTCTTCCGCGCCGACAGGATCGCCTCCGCGACCGTCCTGGAGGAGCCGGTACGGCGGCGCGGTGACGTCGAGCTCGCGGACGTCTGGCAGACACTGCGCCGCCGCGTCGAAGAGCGGCCCAGGGAGGTAATGGTGACCGCGCGGGTGCACCGCTCCCGGCTCGACATGTTCACCAGGATCGTCGGCCCCCTTCTGATCGGGTCCCCGGAGGAGAACGGAGAGGGCCGAGGGGAGGACGACTGGGTCACCGTCCGCCTCGCCTTCTCCGTCCTTGCCGGAGTCAGCGTGCTGCTTCAGTTCGGCCCCTGGGCGGAGGTAATCGATCCCCCAGAGGCAATCGACGAACTGCTGCACCGGCTGCACGAGGTGGTCGCGCTGTACGACACACGGCGCAGCAGTGCCCCCTCCGCCCCCGCACCGCCCTATGAGGCCGAGGACTGAACCGGTTGCCGCACACCCGGTTCCTGCCCCTCAGCAGGCGTCGGCCCCTCAGCAGGCGTCCGCTCCTCACCAGGCGCACGCTCGCCAGGCGCATGCTCGGTCGCCGGCCGCCCCCGTACGAACAGCAGCACCGCCACCCCGGCCGCCAGCGCAGTCACCCCGCAGATCACAAAGATCCGGTCCAGCCCGGCTGCGAACGCCTCCCGGACGAGCACCAGCGGCACCCCGGCCTCGTGGGCGCGTCCGCTGCCCGCGGCCTCGGCCGCCGCCCGGGGCACGCCGTGGCCGGTCAGCACCTCACGTACCTGGGAGGCGAAAACGGTACCGAGGACGGCGACGCCCAAGGCGTAACCCAGCTGCCGGAAGGTGTTCACGGCGCCACTGGCGACCCCCGCCCGCTCGGGCGGAACAGCGCCCAGCGCGGCGGAGACCAGCACGGTGAGCGCCATTCCCACGCCGATCCCGATCAGTACGAACCCGGGCAGCAACGCCGTCCAGGAGGAGCCCGGCGCCACCAGCGTCTGGGCCAGCACCCCGACACCTGTGACCAGCACCCCGCTGCCCAGCGGATATTGCGGCCGCATCCGCTGCAGCCTGCCGCCGAAGAGGCTCGCGACCAGGAAGGCCGTGCCCGCCATGGGCAGCGTGGCCAGCCCGGCGCGCAGCGGGCTCATGCCCAGTACCGACTGCACCCACAGGGCGCTGTAGACGAAGTGGGTGAAGGCAGCGGCCTGCGTCAGCAGTGCGACACCCATGAGGACGGCGAATGAGCGGTTCCGCAGCAGTGCGAGGTCCAGCAGCGCCGCCGCGCCCCGCGCCCGTTCCACCAGTACGAACCCCACACCGGCCGCCGCTGCGACCATCAGGGCCCAGACCGCCAAGCGGTCGCTCCACCCCGAGTCCCCGCTGCGCACGAGTCCGTACGTCAGCGCGGCGGCGCTCAGCGTGAACAGCACGGCGCCCGCCCAGTCGACCCGCGCGCCTGCCCGCTGCGGCGCGCGGGACTCGCCCACCGTACGGAAGGTGATCCACAGGGCCACCAGTGTCAGCGGCACATTGACGAAGAAGATCGCACGCCAGCCGATGTACTCGGTCAGCACCCCGCCCAGCGCCAGTCCGCATCCGACGGCCGCGCCGTTGACCGCGCCCCACACACCGAAGGCGACGCCCCTGTCGCGCCCCTGGTAGGTGGCGTTGATCAGCGGGGCGTTCGCCGCGAACATCGCCGCCGCTCCCGCGCCCTGGACCGCCCGGGCGGCGATCAGCGTGCCGGCGTCCGGCGCGAGCCCGCACGCCAGTGAGGCGAGTCCGAACAGCGCCAGTCCGAAGAGGAAAACCCGCCGTCTGCCGTGCAGGTCGGCGAGAGAGCCCGTCACCAGGAGGAGCGCGGCCAGTGCGACGGCGTAGATGTCCACCACCCACTGCAGCGAGGTGAAGGAGGCGTCCAGTGAGGTCGCCATCCGGGGCAGTGCGGTGTTCACGATGCTCACATCGATCAACAGCATGAACGCACCGAGACAGAGGCCGGCCAGCGGCCACCACTTGCCGTGTTGTTTCTTGTTCTTCATGCCGCCAGATTCCGAGAGCGGTGCCTCATACCCCACTCAGCGCAGCAAATGCGGTGGGATTCGACATCGGATACCGTTTCGGCGGTGGGAACCGACACCAGATCCACCAGGACGCTGCCGCCCCTGGACGATCTCGACCGGCAGATCGGCCACGCGCTCCAACTGGACGGCCGGGCGGCCTTCTCCCGGATCGCCGAGGTCCTGGGCGTCTCCGACCAGACCATCGCCCGCCGCTGGGCCAAGCTGCGATCCAGCCGCAGTATGCGCGTCCTCGGCCTGACGGAGCCGAGCGTGGTGGGCGAGACGGTGTGGCTCATCCGGGTCTCGACCACCCCTGACGCCGCCGTCCCGCTGGCGGAGTCCCTGGCACGCCGCACCGACACCGCATGGGTGGGGCTGCTGGGCGGCGGCACCGAGGTCAGTGCGGTCTCCCGGTCGAGCGCGGACTGGGCGCGCAACGGTGGGGAAGCCGTGCTGCTGCGCGAACTGCCCCGCACTCCGCGCGTACTGTCCGTGCGTGCCTACTGTCAGCTGCACCAGTTCTTCGGCGGTGCCGAGGGGCTGGTCCTCAAATCCGGGATGCTCACGCCCGAACAGGTGGCACAGCTCTCCCCGCCCGCGCCCACGCGGCCCGACGAGCCGGTCCGGCTGACAGCCGACGACCACAAGCTGCTCGCCTGCCTGGCGCAGGACGGCCGTACGCCTGTGCCCGAACTCGCCGCCGCGACCGGCTGGTCGCCCTCGACGGTACGGCGGCGCATGGCGGAACTGCGCGCCACTGGGGCGCTGTATTTCGACGTGGACTACGGGGTGCACGTTTTCGGCCTGGGTACGCGGGCCGCCGTATGGCTGTCCGTACCGCCCGCCCAACTGCACGCCACCGGGGAGGCGGTGGCCGCGCACCCTGAGGTCGCCTTCGCGGCAGCCACCTCGGGCCCTGCCAACCTGTTCCTGGCGGTCGTCTGCCGGGACCCGGCGGCGCTGTACGCGTATGTGACCGGACCGCTCGCACAGCTGCCCGGGGTGCGGGACTTCGAGACGTACCCGATGGTCCGCAGCCTGAAGGGGCCAGGGCCCTTCCTGCCCGGCCCGCACTGACCGCGGCAGACGCCGGACATCAGCTGTCAGCCGACAGGTGCGGGTCAGAGGACAGCAGTCAGCCGGCCAGCCGTTCCAGCACCAGCGCGATGCCGTCCTCGTCGTTGGAGGCGGTCACCTCGTCCGCGACGGCCAGCAGCTCCTCGTGCGCGTTCTCCATGGCGACGCCCCGCCCGGCCCAGGCGAACATGGGGATGTCGTTGGGCATGTCGCCGAACGCGATCGTCTCGGCGGACCGCACCTTGAGCCTACGGGCCGCCAGCGCGAGCCCCTTGGCCTTGGACAGGCCCAGCGGCAGCAGCTCCACGATGCCCTCGCCGGCCATCACCACCCCGACCAGGTCGCCGACGGCGGCCCGCGCGGCCTTCGCCAACTCGTCGTCGTCCAGCTGCGGATGCTGGATGTAGAGCTTGTTCAGCGGCTGCCGCCAGATGGTCTCGCGGCCCTCGAACGGTACGTAGGGCAGCGGTCCGTCGTGGACGCGATAGCCGGGACCCGCCAGCACCTCGCCGTCCACCCCGTCGCGGGAGGCGGCCACTGCCACGGTGCCCACTTCCTTCTCCAGCTGCACCAGGGCCTGTTCGGCGACGCGTCGGTCGAGCGTCACAGAGGTCAGCAGCCGTCCTGAGCCCGCGTCGTAGACCTGGGCGCCCTGCGCGCACACAGCGAGCCCCTTATGGCCGAGGTCCGCCAGTATCTGCTTTGTCCACGGCACCGCGCGCCCAGTGACGACGATGTGCGCCGCACCTCGCGCGGCAGCGGCGTCCAGCGCGGCACGGGTGCGCTCCGAGACGGTGTCGTCGGAGCGCAGCAGCGTGCCGTCGAGGTCGGTGGCGATCAGCCGGTACGGGAACGCGTCGGGACCGCCGGGGGCGGCAGCTGGCGCGCTCACTTGGCGACCGGCTCCAGCGCCTCACGGCCGCCCAGATACGGCCGCAGCACCGGCGGCACCCACACCGAGCCGTCCTCCTGCTGGTGGTTCTCCAGCAGCGCCACGATCGTGCGCGGCACGGCGCACAGCGTCCCGTTCAGCGTCGCCAGCGGCTTGACGTTCTTGCCGTCGCGCATCCGGATGGACAGCCGTCGCGACTGGAACTCGGTGCAGTCCGAGGTGGAGGTCAGCTCGCGGTACTTGCCCTGGGTGGGGATCCACGCCTCGCAGTCGAACTTGCGGGCCGCCGAGGAACCCAGGTCCCCGGTGGCCACGTCGATCACCTGGAACGGCAGCTCCAGGGACGAGAGCCACTGTTTCTCCCACTGGAGCAGCCTGCGGTGCTCCTCCTGGGAGTCCTCCGGTGCGACATAGGAGAACATCTCCACCTTGTCGAACTGATGGACGCGGAAAATGCCGCGGGTGTCCTTGCCGTACGAGCCGGCCTCGCGCCGGAAGCAGGGCGAGAAGGCGGCGTAGCGCAGCGGCAGCCGGTCGGCCTCGATGATCTCGTCCATGTGGTACCCCGCCAGTGGCACCTCGGAGGTGCCGACGAGGTACATGTCGTCCTTGTCCAGGTGGTAGACGTCCTGCGCGGCCTGGCCGAGGAATCCGGTGCCCTCCATGGCCTGCGGCTTGACCAGCGCGGGCGTCAGCATCGGCGTGAAACCGGCCTCGGTCGCCTGTGCGATGGCCGCGTTGACCAGGGCCAGCTCCAGCAGTGCGCCGATGCCGGTGAGGAAGTAGAAGCGCGAGCCCGAGACCTTGGCGCCGCGCTCGACGTCGATGGCACCGAGCTTCTGGCCCAGCTCCAGATGGTCCTTGGGCTCGAAGCCCTCGGCCGCGAAGTCGCGGGGCGTGCCGATGGTCTCCCGGACGGTGAAGTCCTCCTCGCCGCCGACCGGTACGTCCGGGTGCACCAGGTTGCTGAGTTGGCGCAGCAGTTGCTGGGTTTCCGCTGCGGCCTCGTCCTTCTCCGCGTCGGCGGCCTTCACCGCGCTCGACAGCTCACCGGTGCGGCGCAGCAGCTCCGCCTTCTCCTCACCCTCCGCCTTGGGGATGAGCTTGCCGAGCTGCTTCTGCTCGGAGCGGAGTTCGTCGAAACGGACGCTTGAGGACCTGCGCCGCTCGTCAGCGGAGAGCACCGCGTCGACGAGGTCGACGTCCTCTCCACGGGCGCGCTGGGAGGCGCGCGCACGGTCGGGGTCCTCACGGAGCTGGCGAAGGTCAATCACCCCGCCAGGGTACCGGTGGCCTCGGACTCCGCTCGATTCGATATCCTTTTGCAGTGCTTTGTCCGAATTGGGCGTTTTGGAGCCTCCGGGAAAATACTGTTCTCGGGGTTTCTCGCTCTTCCGGTTTTCCGGCTTTCCGGATTTCCGGATTTCGGCGAGCGCGCGGCCGGCCTCGTCGGCCTCGGGGCGGCGGGCGGACTGTGCGCACTCGCGGGGGAGTTGGGCAGGGGGCTGGGCAGGTGTCGGCCGCACTTATCCACACCCGCGATGGGGGCGGGGAGGGTTTTCCACAGGGTGGGAAGTGGTGCTGTGGAAATGAGGGAGTTCCGTTCCGGCAACTGTTCGGCTGGCGCGGAATTCCCGGGGTAAACCGGAAATACCCACTCAATCGAGGGGGATTAGCTCACCCCAAAGAGTTGATCAATGGAATTGTGGTGACGGGGTGGTAGCTGGGGTCTGTGGAGGGAGATGCGGTCTGCATGCCGCTTTGTCGACTGCGTCCGTTTTCTCTGTCGACTTGTGCACAGGTCGGCACCCACCCCTGTGGATAACTTTGCCGGGCCTGTGTACGACGCGTATGTGGGCGTCTGTACGACGCGTCTGCGGCGTCGATCCGCCGTCTGCGCGCGTCGGTACGCCCCCTGTGTGCTCAGTCCCGCCCGTCGAGGCAGCGCGACAGCCAGTCCGCCGCCGCCACGAAGTCCTCGTCCGCCGTGCCCGAACGCAGCGTCGGCGGCTGGGCGTCGGCCCGCGGATACGATCCCAGGAAGCGCACCGCGCGGCAGGAGCGCTTCAGTCCCATCAGCACATCCCCCACCCTGCGGTCCTGCACATGGCCTTCGCAGTCCACCGAGAAGCTGTACTGCCCGATGCCCTCACCCGTGGGCCGCGACTCGATCCGCATCATGTTGACGCCGCGCGAAGCGTACTCGTGCAGCACCTCCAGCAGCGCACCCGGCTGGTCTCCGCGCAGCCAGAAGACCACCGAGGTCTTGTCGGCCCCCGTCGGAGCGGCCGGCCTGCCCGGCTGGCCCAGCAGCACGAACCGCGTCGTCGCGTTCTCCGCGTCGTGGATGTCGGTGACCAGCGGCTCCAAGCCGTAGGTCGCGGCGGCGAACTCGCCCGCGAACGCCGCGTCGTAGCGGCCCTCCTGGACCAGCCGGGCGCCGTCCGCGTTGGAGGCCGCCGACTCCCACATCGCGTCCGGCAGATGCCCGGCCAGCCAGTTGCGCACCTGTGGCTGTGCGACGGGGTGCCCCGTGACCGTCTTGACCTCTTCCAGCCGCGTGCCGGGGCGCACCAGCAGCGCGAAGGCGATGGGCAGCAGCACCTCACGGTAGATCATCAGCCTGCGGCCGCCTGCCAGCTCGTCCAGGGTGGCCGTGACGCCGCCCTCCACCGAGTTCTCGATCGGCACGAAGGCCGCCTGCGCCTCCCCGTTCCGTACGGCGTCCAGAGCCGCGGGAACCGACACCATCGGGGTGAGCTGGCGGGTGGCGGCCTCGGGCAGGGTGTGCAGCGCGGCTTCGGTGAAGGTGCCCTCGGGGCCGAGGTACGTGTAGCGGCTCGCAGGTGTCATGCGCCCACGGTAGTCGCGCCGGGGCACCGCCCGGTGCCGGTCTCAGCCTTCGAGCAGCCGCTGGCCCACGTACTCGCCCTTCCGGGGGCCGCCCGGCACGGCGAACAGCCCGCTTGCCTCGTGCCGCAGGAAGCGGGAGAGCGCGTCCCCCCGGTCGAGCTTGCGCTGTACGGGTACGAAGCCGCGCAGCGGGTCGGCCTGCCAGGCCAGGAAGAGCAGCCCGGCGTCGGGCGCACCGTCGTCCCGGAAGCCGTCGTGGAAGGAGAACGGCCGGCGCAGCATCGCGGCGCCCCCATTGGTCTCCGGAGCCGTGACCCTGATGTGCGCGTCCCCGGGGATCACCGGCGCTCCGTCCGTGCCCCGCTTTTCCAGGTCGGGCTCGGTGTGCTCATGGCCGCCGGACAGTGGCGCACCGTCCGACTTCCGCCGCCCTATCACCTTCTCCTGCTCGTCCAGTGAGCGCTTGTCCCAGTCGTCCAGCAGCATCCTGATGCGCCGCTGCACCACATAGGAGCCACCGGCCATCCAGGAGGGCTCGCCCGAGGACGGTACGAAGACCTTCCCGGCGAAGTCCTCGTCCTCGGGCTTGGGGTTGTTGGTGCCGTCCACCTGGCCCATCAGATTGCGCACCGTACGGGGGCGGTCGGTGGCACCAGGGGAGCGGTTGAAGCCGGACATCTGCCAGCGCACCCGGGCCGTGCCCGCCGCCTCGCGCTGCAGGGCGCGCAGCGCGTGGAAGGCCACCAGTGCGTCGTCGGAGCCGATCTGCACCCACAGGTCGCCGTCCGAGCGCTTCTTGTCCAGCGCGTCCGCCGAGAAGTCCGGCAGTGGGGCGAGCTGGGCCGGCAGCCGGTCCTTGAGGCCGGTACGGGTGAAGAACGTCCGGCCGAACCCGAACGTGACTGTCAGCGAGGACGGCCCCGCGTCCAGCGCGATTCCGGTGTCCCGTTCCCCGGCGCTGGGCCGCTCGCCGGCCATCATCCGCCGAGCCGCCTCGGACCAGCGGCGCAACAGTGCCGCGGCCTGCTTCCTGCCCGCCTCGGGGACGAGATCGAAGGCGAGCAGATGGCCGTGTGCCTGCGCGGGTGTCAGGATGCCCGCCTGGTGGGTGCCGTGGAACGGCACGGTCGTCGAGCCCAGCGTGGTCAGCGCCGTAGGGGGCTCCTCCTGAGCCGCCGAGTGCGCCCAGGCGCCGCCCGCGCCGCCCAGCGCCAGCCCGGCGGCACCCGCAGCTGAGGCGGTGCCCAGCAGCCGCCGACGGGACAGTTGCGCAGCCGCCGGGCGCGCCCGCTCTCCGTTCGGCGTGCTGGAGGAGACGCTGCTGTCGGGACTCTGGGCGTCCCGGTTACGGGAGCTCGGCGCATCCCGGTTACGCGAACTCTTCGTCCCCCGCTCACGGGAGGCCTGCGCATTCCGCGTGCTCCGCGCATCCCGCGTGCTCTGCGTGCCCTGTGCGGGCAGTGGGTGCTGCTCGTCCTGCGAGTTCTGCTTGCTCATGTCGTCGCTCGGTTCCGGCTCAGCCGATGGTGGCGGTGGTGGTCTCGGTGACCTGGTCGATGTCGGAGGTGCGGATGGTGACCGCGACCTTCCATTTTCCGGCCATGGGCAGCTGGAGCCCCGTGGCCTTCCAGTGGCCCTTTTCGCCCTTGACCGGTTCGAGGGGCGCGGGCAGCGGGCCGAGGTCCTTGGCCCGCAGTGTGAAGGCGACCTTCACCTCGCGTGCCTCGACGGGCTTGCCGCTGGGGCTGGTGGTGCGCAGCTCCAGTGCGTTCTCGCCGCTGGTGCCCGGGTCGATCTCCAGCTCGGCGGTGCCCTTGCCGTCCGGGCCGCCCGTGTCGAACGGCACCTTCACATCGACCGGCCCGGCGGGCTCGCTCTGCGCCGCGCTGCCGGCCTGCCGTACCCGTTCCTCGGTGCGGCCCGGCTCGGTGCCGGTCAGGAGGGTGGTGACGGCCAGCAGCACGACCGCGACGGTGGCCTCGGTCAGCACCGAGCGGCGCAGCCCGCTGCGCTGCGGGTCGGCCTCCCGCTCCTGACGGCGCCTGGCCGCCTCGGCTGCGGCCCGCTGCCGTGCCAGCTGCGCGGCCCGCACCGGGTCGGAGGGAGTGCGTTCCGGGCCCTCACCGCCTCCACCGCTGCCGCTGCCATTTCCGTCGCTGCCATTTCCGCCGCTGCCCTGCGCGGACGTTCGGACAGTGGCCCGTTCCGGCGCGCGGCTGCCTGGAACGGCTGCCGCCCGGGCGGAGACCGAGGCAGAGGAAGAAGCAGAGGCGGCGGCCCCCTCGGACTCCCCGCTCCGCCCCGCGTTTTCAGCCATCACCGGAACGTCGGTCAACCTGGTTGTCCATCGGCGGGAGAACCATCCGGCAGTCACCAGTGCGGCCACCAGGACGACCTTCACGATCAGCAGCTGCCCGTACGAGGTGCCCGTCAGCGCGCTCCAGGACCCCACCTGGCGCCAGGACTGGTACAGCCCCGTGGCAGCCAGCACGGTGACACAGCTGAACGCCAGCCGGGAGAACCGCCGCACTGTCGTACCCGAGGGAGCGGGACCCCAGCGCAGCAGACAGAACAGCGCCGCGAGACCGCCCAGCCACAGGGCGACGGCGAGCAGGTGCAGCACGTCCACGGGCATCGCCAGCCCGGTCTGGATTCCGGTGGAGGCGTGCTCGGCCATCGCCCACGTCGCCGCCAGCCCCGCGGCCACCACGGTGCCCCCGAGGGACAGCCCGAAGAACAGATCCCGCCGCTGCCGCTGGGCCTCCTCCCTCTCGCCGCCGGACTCGGACAGACCCGCCTCTGGTGCGCCGGACTTCTCCTCTGGCGAGCCCTCCTGCAGATCCGCGCTGCTCAGGTCGTCCGGTGGCTCCGGGCTGCTCCGGCCGTCCTCCCCGCCCCGCCGCGCGTACGCGCCGAAGAGCACCGAGACGAACAGCGCGGCAGCCGCGAGCAGCAGCAGCCGGGAGACCAGCGCGGCGCCCGGTTTGGTGGCCACCACGTCCTTGAGCCCGCCCAGGTCGGCCACGTCGGCGAACCGTCCCGACCCGGTGTACGGACCCCGCAGCAGCAACAGCACCAGCGTCGAGGCCGCAAGGACGCACCAGCCGGTGACCGTCAGCCGCTGCACTGCACGCGAAGAGGCGGCCCGCGGAGAGCACAGCAGCACGAACGCCGCGCCGCCCACCAGTAGCACGAAGCCCGCATAGGCGGCGTACCGCCCGAGCCCGTAGAGCGCGCCCACGGCCCCGCCGCCCGCGTTCTCGTTCTGCTGCGGGGAAGCCACGCTCGTCTTGGACGGCTTGCCCACGGAGAAGGTGAAAGCGCCCGAGACGGGATGGCTGTCCGCGGAGACGGCCTGCCAGGCGACGGTGTAGGTGCCCTTGCCGATGCCCTGCTCGAGCGAGACGGCACGCTGCACCTTGCTGCCGGTGCCGGTGTCGCGGACCTTACGGGTGTCCACCCGCTTGCCCCGCGGGTCCAGCACCCGGATCGCACCGTCGGACATGGCCACGCCCTCCGAGAAGTCGAGCGTGACCTGCCGAGGCGCGCCGCGCACCACCGAGCCCTCCGCGGGGTCGCTGCCGATCAGCGCGGCGTGCGCCCCCGCAGGGCCCGCGCCGGCCAGGACCGCCAGCAGCGCGACCGCACCCGTGACGAGGGCCAGCAGCACGCGGGAGGCGGCGGAGCGAGGGACGGCGGAACAGGGCGCGAGGGGGCGCGCGACGGCCGAGCGGACAGCCGCACGGAGGGGCGCTCGGGTGGTGGACGACACGCCTGCGAACCTCACTTCCTAGGTGTGTAGTTCACTTCTCAGGTGTGTAGTTCGTCGCTTCGACGGGAGCCTTGACCGTGACGGAGCCGGATCGCGCGAAGTGCAGCACAAAGGTGACCGTCTGGCCCTTCTCCGGCTTGCGCTCCAGCTCCATGAGCATCAGATGGTTGCCACCGCGCCCCAGCCGGAGGGTGCCGTGCGCGGGAACGGACAGCGACTTCACCCGCTGCATCTGCTGCTTTACGGTCTTGTGGATCTCGACCTTGCCGGCGACGTCGCTGGAGACGGAGGTCAGCTTGTCGGCCTGGTCGCCGCCGTTGCGTACGGTCAGGAAGCCGCCGGCCATCTCCTTCGTCGGCGGCTGCGGTACGTAGGCGCCGCTGATCTTCAGCTCGGGGCGTCCGTCGCCCTTGGGAGTGCTGTCCTTGTCGCCGGAGGAGCAGCCGGCCAGGGCGAGGGTGAGCGCCGCACCCAGCGCTGCGGCGGTGAGCTGCCGGGCGGCGGTCACGGGTTCTTCCCTTCGACGAGCTTGGGCAGGTCCTTTTCGAGGATCTCGGGCCCGGTGTTGTCCTCGGTGTACAGGACGTGCGCCTTGTCGTCCTTGGGAGAGAAGGCGAGCAGCTGGGCGCCGTGTGTGGAGACGATGTCGCCGTTCTTCTTCTTGTACGAGGGCGCGACGCTGACGCCGACGCTGCGGGCGCCCGCCTGGATGGTGTCGAAGTCGCCGGTCAGCCCGATGAAGGACGGGTCCTGGCCGTGCAGCCACTTCCCGAGCTCCTTGGGGGTGTCCCGCTTGGGGTCGGTGGTGACGAAGACGACCCGCAGCTTCTTCTTCTGCTCAGGCGACAGTTTGGCGTTGGCCCTGGCCACCGAGATGTTGCTCATGGTCAGCGGGCAGATGTCCGGGCAGTGGGTGTAGCCGAAGTACAGCAGCGTCGGGTGACCCTTGGTCTCCTTGATCAGGTCGTAGCTCTTGCCGTGTGTGTCGGTGAGTGTGAGGTCGGGCTTCTCGAAGGGCTGGTCGAGGACCGTGCCGCCCTTGTGCTGTGCCTTCTCGACCTTCGCCGGCTTCTCGGCCTTGTCGCCGCCGTCGTCGGAGCCGCAGCCCGCCAGGGCGAGCGTGGCGGCTGTGGCCAGGGCCGCGGCTGCCGCGGCCGTTCTCGTGGTGCGCATAGTGCTTGTCCGCATCGTGCAGTAGGGATCGTGCCGTAAAGGATTGAGGGGGTCCGGAGG
>NZ_JADKMA010000112.1 GCF_017676365.1 Streptomyces oryzae | reverse complement strand
TGTGTATAAGAGACAGCCCCGAAAGAGAGCCCCCTTTGACCCCCAGCAGTGTCAGCATCTCCGAGTTGGCGGACGTACGCACCCGGCATCCGGAGGCCATCGCCGAGGCGGCGGCGCGGCGGGCGCGCCGGCCGCTGGTGGACGCGAACCAGCGGCTGATGATCGTCGCCGCCGACCACCCGGCACGCGGCGCGCTGGGCGTCGGCGGCGACGAGCTCGCCATGGCCAACCGCGCCGATCTGCTCGAACGCCTCGTCCTCGCGCTGTCCCGGCCGGGCGTCGACGGGGTGCTGGCCACCGCGGACATACTCGAGGACCTGCTGCTGCTCGGCGCGCTGGAGCACAAGGTGGTGCTCGGCTCGATGAACCGCGGCGGGCTCGCCGGTGCCTCGTTCGAACTGGACGACCGCTTCACCGGGCACCGCGCCGAGGACATCGAACGGATGCGCTTCGACGCGGGGAAGCTGCTGCTGCGGATCGACTACGACGACCCGGGCTCGCTGCACACGCTGTACTCCGCCGCCCGCGCCGTGGACGAGATGGCGGCGCGCCGGCTGCCGGTCTTCGTGGAGCCCTTCATGAGCAGGAGAGTGGAGGGCAAGGTGGCCAACGATCTGAGCGGGCCTGCCGTGGCCCGGTCCGTCGCCATCGCCTCCGGGCTGGGCGGCACCTCCGCCTACACCTGGCTCAAGCTGCCGGTCACCGAGGACCCGGACGACATGGCATGGGTGTGCGAGACCTCGACACTGCCGGTCGTCCTGCTCGGCGGCGAGGTGCACGGCGACCAGGAGGGCACCTATGAGAAGTGGCGCAAGGCCCTCAGCCTGCCGACCGTGCGCGGGCTGGTCGTCGGGCGCTCGCTGCTCTATCCGGCCGGCGGCGACGTCGGCGCGGCCGTGGACACCGCCGTCGGACTGCTCTGAAAGGGGCTGGAGGAGATGAACCGCTCCGCCGAAGAGATGAACCGCACCACTGAGGAGGTGAACCGCACCACCGACTTCCCTCCCGGCTTCCATCTGCGGGCCGGCAGCGCGGCCTCGGGCCCGTACGCGCTGGACATCAGCCCCGAGAGCGCGGGTTGGGGCTACTCCGCGCTGCGGGTGCTGGAGCTGGGGCCTGGGGAGTCCCATACGTTCCCGGCCGGTGAGAGCGAGTGGATCGTGCTGCCGCTCAGCGGCGGCTGCACCGTCGAGGCCGAGGGGCAGACCCTGCAACTGCACGGCAGGGAGAGCGTCTTCACCGCGGTCAGCGACTTCGCATACGTGCCCCGGGACGCCGAGGTGCGGATCGCCAGCGCGGCGGGCGGCCGGTTCGCGCTCACCGGAGCGCGCTGCGAGCAGCGGCTGCCAGTGCGCTACGGCGCCGCCGCCGATGTGCCGGTGGAGCTGCGCGGCAGCGGGCAGTGCTCGCGGCAGGTCAACAACTTCGCCGCCGCTGCCACCGCCGGAGGCGACAGTAAGCAGAGCTTCGAGGCCGGCCGGCTCATTGCCGTCGAGGTGCTCACCCCGGGCGGCAACTGGTCCTCCTATCCGCCGCACAAGCACGACGAGCACCGTGAGGGGGTGGAGAGCGAGCTGGAGGAGATCTACTACTACGAAATCGCCCCGCACCACGCCCCCGACGGCAGTATCACCGAAGGGCTCGGCTACCAGCGGGTGACCCCCAGCGGCCACGGCAAGGGCACCGATGTGCTGGCCGAGGTCCGCAGCGGCGACGCCGTACTGATCCCGGACGGCTGGCACGGCCCGTCCATTGCGGCGCCGGGGCACGACATGTACTACCTGAATGTGATGGCCGGTCCTGGGGTGGATCGTGCCTGGCTTATCTGCGACCATCCAGATCACGCGTGGATTCGTGGCACATGGGCCGATCAGCCTGTGGATCCAAGGCTCCCGCTGTACGAAGCGAAGGAATCCGCAGCAGCACGGGACGACTCGCAGACCGAGGAGGGCGCCAGGTGACCACCGTCAGGCTGACCGTCGCGCAGGCCCTCGTGCGCTTCCTCACCGCGCAGCACACCGAACGCGACGGGCAACGGCACCGGCTCATCGACGCCTGCTGGGGCATCTTCGGCCACGGCAACGTCGCCGGGCTCGGCCAGGCGCTGGTCGAGAGCGGACAGGGGGCGGGCGCGCCGCTCCCCTTCCACCAGGGCCGCAACGAGCAGGCGATGGTGCACGCCGCGGTCGGTTTCGCCCGCCAGCGCAACCGCCTCTCGACGCAGGCCGTCACCACCTCCATCGGCCCCGGCGCCACCAATCTGACCACCGGCGCCGCGCTGGCCACCATCAACCGGCTGCCCGTCCTGCTGCTGCCCGGCGACATCTTCGCCAACCGCGTCCCCGACCCGGTGCTCCAGCAGCTGGAGGTGCCGTACGCGGGCGACATCTCCGTCAACGACGCGCTGCGGCCCGTCTCCCGCTACTTCGACCGGGTGCTGCGCCCCGAAGCGCTGATCACCGCGGCCCTCCAGGCCATGCGGGTGCTCACCGACCCCGCCGAGACCGGCGCCGTCACCCTGGCGCTGCCGCAGGACGTGCAGACCGAGGCGTACGACTGGCCCGAGGAGTTCTTCGCCGAGCGGGTGTGGCGGGTGGCGCGGCCGGTGCCCGAGCCGGAGGCGCTGGCCGAGGCCGCTGCGGCGGTACGGGCAGCGCGGCGCCCGCTGCTGATCGCGGGCGGCGGCGTACACCACAGCGAGGCCGAGGAAGCGCTGCGCGCCTTCGCCGACATGACCGGCATCCCGGTGGCCTCCACCCAGGCGGGCAAGGGGTCCCTGCGGTACGACCACCCCTGCGACGTGGGCGGCATCGGCCACACCGGCACCGCCGTGGCCGACGAACTGGCCCGCACCGCCGACCTGGTGATCGGCGTCGGCACCCGCTACACCGACTTCACCACCGCCTCCGGCACCCTCTTCGCGCCCGCCACCCGCTTCCTCAACCTCAACATCGCCGCCTTCGACGGGCACAAGCTCGGCGGACTCGCTCTGACCGCCGACGCGCGGGCCGCGCTGGAGGCGCTGGCCGGCGCGCTGCGCGGGCACCGGGTCCCGCCCGACCACGAGGCCGAGTACGGGCGCGGCAAGCAGGCGTGGGAGCGCACCGTCGCCGAGGCGTTCGCGCCGCACCCGCTGGACGAGAAGGCCCGCCCCTCGCAGACGCAGGTGCTCGGCGCGCTCGACGCCGTCGTCGGCGACGAGGACGTGGTCATCAACGCCGCCGGATCCATGCCCGGCGACCTGCACAAACTCTGGCGCGCGCGCTCCCCGCGGCAGTACCACGTCGAGTACGGCTACTCCTGCATGGGATACGAGATCCCGGCCGCCATCGGGGTACGGCTGGCGGCGCCGGACCGCCCGGTATGGGCGCTGGTGGGGGACGGTACGTATCTGATGCTGCCGACCGAGATCGTCACCGCGGTGCAGGAGGGCGTCAACATCAACGTCGTCCTCGTACAGAACCACGGCTACGCCTCCATCGGCGGGCTCTCCGAGCAGACCGGCGGCGAACGCTTCGGCACCGCCTACCGGTTCCGGGACGCCGACGGCGGCTACACCGGCGATGTGCTGCCGGTCGATCTGGCCGCCAACGCCGCCTCGCTCGGCATGGAGGTGCACCGGGCCGCGAACTGCGACCAGCTCCGCGAGGCGCTGGCCGCGGCGCGCGCCTCCGGCCGGCCCAGCTGCGTCTACGTGGAGACCGACCCGGAGCCGGACGTTCCGGCGCCCGGAGCGCAGGCGTGGTGGGACGTGGCCGTCGCCGAGACCTCGCAGCGCCCGGCGGCGCGCCGGGCCCGCGAGGAGTACGAGCGGCAACGCGCCCGGCAGCGGCGGCACTTGTGAGCCTCCCTGCGCCAGTTGTGGGCCCTCCGAGCCCTCCCGGGCGCCAGTTGTGAGCCTTCTCGATGTTTCCCGTACCAAGAAAGGTCCCCTCCCCATGAAGACCCTCGGCCACTGGATCGGCAACAAGCCGGTGGAGTCGACCTCCGGCAGCTTCGGCCCCGTCTACAACCCGGCCACCGGGGCGCAGCCCACCCAGGTCGCCCTCGCCTCGGCCGAGGAGGTGGACGCGGCGGTCGCCGCCGCCAGGACGGCATACGCCCAGTGGTCGCAGTCCTCGCTGGCCGCCCGCACCGCGTTCCTGTTCAAGTACCGCGAACTGCTGGACGCGCGGCGGGACGAGATCGCCCGGCTGATCACCGCCGAGCACGGCAAGGTGCACTCGGACGCGCTCGGCGAGGTCGCGCGCGGCATGGAGATCCTGGAGCTGGCCTGCGGCATCCCGGAGAAGCTCAAGGGCGAGCTGTCCACCCAGGTCTCCACCCGGGTGGACGTCTCCGCCATCCGGCAGCCGGTCGGTGTGGTCGCGGGCATCACCCCGTTCAACTTCCCCGCGATGGTGCCTATGTGGATGTTCCCGCTGGCCGTCGCCTGCGGGAACACCTTCGTCCTCAAGCCGAGCGAGAAGGACCCCTCGGCCGGCTACCGGCTGGCCGAACTCGCCGCCGAGGCGGGGCTGCCCGAGGGCGTGCTCAACGTCGTCAACGGCGACAAGGTCGCCGTCGACCGGCTGCTGGCCCACCCGGACGTGGCCGCCGTCTCCTTCGTCGGCTCCACCCCCATCGCCAAGCACATCCAGGCGGAGGCCACCGCCAACGGCAAGCGGGTGCAGGCGCTCGGCGGCGCCAAGAACCACATGATGGTGCTGCCCGACGCCGACCTCGACCACGCGGCGGACAACGCCATCAACGCGGCCTACGGCTCCGCCGGTGAGCGCTGCATGGCGGTCTCCGTCGTCGTCGCCGTCGGCGGGATCGGCGACGAACTCGTCGGCAAGATCGCCGAGCGGGCCGGCAAGCTGCGGATCGGCCCCGGCGACGACCCGGCCAGCGAGATGGGCCCGCTGATCACGAGGGAGCACCGCGACAAGGTGGCCTCGTATGTGACCGGCGCTGCCGCGCAGGGCGCCGAGGTCGTGGTCGACGGCACGGGGCTGAGCGTCGCAGGCCACGAGGACGGCTTCTTCCTCGGCGTCTCGCTGCTCGACAAGGTCGCGCCGGGTATGGCCGCCTACGACGACGAGATCTTCGGCCCCGTGCTGTGCGTCGTACGCGCCGAGACGTACGACGAGGGCATCGCGCTGATCAACTCCAGCAAGTGGGGCAACGGCACCGCCATCTTCACCCGGGACGGCGGGGCCGCCCGGCGGTTCCAGCTGGAGGTCGAGGCCGGAATGGTCGGCGTCAACGTGCCGATCCCCGTCCCGGTCGGCTACCACTCCTTCGGCGGCTGGAAGCAGAGCCTCTTCGGCGATCTGCACATCTACGGCAATGACGGCGTGGCCTTCTACACCCGAGGCAAGGTCATCACCACCCGCTGGCCCGACCCCGCCGACAGCGGAGGCATCAACCTGGGCTTCCCGAGCAATCATTAGGCGCCCCGAAGGGGCGAGGGGCTGTCTCTGCCGCCGGCAAGGGGCAGCCCCTCCCGGAACAGCCAATACAGGCGAGCCGGAATCGAAACGTCCGCCTTAGATAGGGTCGAGACATGCTCGCCGCACCACTGCCCTGGCTCCGGGCGCTGAAGGAAACCGCCCGTTCAGGACTGTCCGTGGAGCGGACCTCCCTCACACCGCTGACCGCGCTGCGCGGCGCATGCGGAGTCGGCCTGGTGGTGGGGCTGGCGCTGCTGATCGGCACCCCGCAACTGGCGGTCTCCAGCGCGTTCGGCGCCTTCGCCTCCGGCATCGCGACCTTCCAGCGCAGCTGGCGGCCCCGGCCGGTGCTGGCGCTGGCGGCGGCGACCGGGCTGGCCGTCTCCACCTTCCTCGGCTACCTGCTCATCGGCGTGCCGTGGGCCTTCGTACTGCTCCTCGCGCTGTGGTCGTTCCTGGCCGGGATGGCGTGGGGCGTGGGCCCCACCTCCGGCGTGGTGGCGGCGTTCAACATCGCCGTCATGCTCATCACCGTCCACCTGCCCACCAGCAGCCTGGGCGCGCTCGGCCACGCCGCGCTGATCGCCACCGGCGGTGTCGTACAGGCCGCGCTGATCGTGCTGTTCCCCATCCGGCCCTGGGGCGAGCGGCGCGAGGCGCTGGCCGACGCGCTGGCCGGAGTATCGGACTACGCGCGGCGGCTGCGGCACGACCCGATGGCGCCCTTCGACCCCGAGCCGCTGATGGAGGCCCGCAGCGCCGCTGCCGTCACCCCGCGTCAGGCCCGGCGCAGGCCCCGCCAGTTGCACGGCTACCGGGTGATGGCCGAGCGCTTCCGCCCGGTGCTGGCCTCCCTCGCCGACCCGGTGGTGGGCGGGGCACCCATGGTGGGCCCCGAACGGGACCGGGTACGCGAACTGCTGGCCGCCGCCGCGACCGTACTGGACGCCACAGCGCGCGCCGTACGGCGCGGCGAACGCGTCCGGCTGCCCGACCGGGCGCTGGACGTACTCCGGGTCCCCGAGACAGGCCCCGTGCTCAGCGGCCCCGCGCGGCGTGCGGCCCTGCGCCTGATCGCCCTCACCGACGACGCCGTGGAAGCCGCGCAGGAACCCGTCGAGGTCACCAAGGGCGGGGTGCTCGCGCGGGTCACCTGGCATGTGGCCGACCGCGAGGGCCGCCGCCGCGGCTTCCCCGACCAGCCCCCGTTGGCGGACGCCAGCCTGGACGGACCCTACGGCCCCGACCCCGAGGAGGTCGCCGCCGAGGAGGCCGCGGCGCTCGAGGCCGAACGGGCCCGCCACAAGGCCGCCGGCGGCAAGCACACCCCCGCCGCGGGGCACGCGCTCGCCCGCGAACGCCATCTGCACATGCCCACCCTCGCCGGTCTGGTGCCGGTCGCCTGGCGCGCCCTGCGCCGCGAACTCCACTGGAAGTCGCCGATCCTGCGGCACGCGGTGCGGGTCAGCGGCGTCGTCTCGGTCGGCTATCTGATCGGCAAGTCCCTGCCGCCCGCACACGGTTACTGGGTGCCGCTGACCGCCGTCATGGTGCTGCGGCCCGACTTCTCCCGCACGTACGAGCGGGGCGTCGGGCGGGCCGTCGGCACCCTGGTCGGCGTCGCCGTCGCGGGGACGGTGATGGCGCTGGCGGGGCCAGGCCCTTACCTCAGCGCCGCGCTGGCTGCCGTGAGCGTGGGCCTGATGTATCTGCTGCTCAACACCGGATACGTCATCGCCTCCCTCTGGACCGGCGCCTACGTGATCTTCCTGCTCGGCATCCTGGGCGCCGACTGGTACCAGACCGCCTACGAGCGCGCCGGGCTCACCGCGCTCGGCGGGGTGCTCGCCATGGTCAGTTACGCCCTCTTCCCCGCCTGGCACACCCCGCTGCTGCGCGACCGGCTCGCGGACTGGCTGGCGGCGACCGGACGGTACGCCACCGCCGTACTGGACGCCTTCGCGCAGCCCGCCGTGCACGCCCCCCGCCGGGTACGCGAAGCCCTGCTCGACACCCGCGCGGCCCGGCAGGACTGGGAGGAGACCCTCAGCCGCGCCGAGGCCGAACCGGTCCGCCAGCACGGCCGGGTGTCCCGCCTCTCCCGCCGCTCCGCCAGCGAAGCGCAGTCCGCGCTGGTGACCATGGGCCGCGCCTGCATGCTGCTGGAGGCCCATCTTCCGGGTCCCCACCCCAGCTTCCGGCCCGACCCCTGGGCCGCCGACTTCTCCGCCGCCCTCGCCTCCGACATCTCCGCCGCCGTCCCGGCCGTCCGGGAGAGCGAGCCGCTGGAGTGGAACGCCGTGCACGAGGCGCTGGCCCACTGGTCCGAACACGCCGACCACCCACCGCCCGTCGCCCTCCGCACCGCCGAACTCCTCACCGACGCGCTGGACGACCTGGCGCGGGCGGCTGCCCCGAAGACGGCGCCGGCTGAGCCGCGCGGCGCAGCTGGTCCCCATAGCGATAGATCATGAGCGGCGCCCCGCCGCCGCTCCCGTCCCCCTCCACCAGCACCCGGTAGATGAACGGCGCCGGGCCCGTCACCTGCACCACCGTTCCCGGCCGGCCCGTCTGCACATCCCGCACCCTGTCGCCCTCGGCCCACACGTCACAGGCTCCGCAGCCCGCGCCGCTCATCGCCGCTGTGCTTGCGGCGCAGATGCGCGCCGAACAGCGCCTCCAGGTCGGCCCGAGGCTTCGGGTCCCCCGCCGCGCGATTGATCATCATGCGGAACCATTCGCAGTCCTGACACGCCGGACGCGGACTCTCCATGACTTGTCCTCTTGCTGGAATTGCCGGTTACCGCCACCAAGCGTGCGTGACTGCAAGTAGTCTCAACAGCACTGACAGCTTTATTCGTTGCTGAGTAGCCAGCCGGGGTGAGCCCATGGCCAAACGTCAACTGGACCCGACATCGAGCATGGCCGCCCTCTACGGTGTCCACCTCAAACGCCTACGGGAACAACGCGGCTGGACGCAGCGGGAGCTGGCCGCGCGCGTCTACGTCAGCCCCGGCCGCATCGCCCAACTCGAGTGCGCCCTGGGAGCCCGCCCGACCTGGGAACTGACCAAAGCCATCGACCTCGCGGTCGGCGCCGACGGATTGCTGATGGACCTGTGGCCCCATGTGTATCGGGAGAGCTTCCCGGACTGGGTGCAGCGGTTCATGGAACTTGCGGCGAGGGCGGCCATCATCCGGGAGTACGCGTCGCAGGCTGTGCCGGGACTTCTTCAGACGGAGGCGTATGCGCGGGAGGTACTGCGGTACGGCCGCACGGTGACGAGCCCAGAGATGCTTGAGGAACGCATCGCAAGCCGCCTTGAGCGACAGGAACGGCTCAAGGGGCCTAATGCCCCTACGTATTGCGTGGTGCTCGACGAGGCCGTACTCGCGCGTCGGGTAGGCGGCGAGAAGACGATGCATGAGCAGCTGAACCGTGTGCGACTGGCGTGCGACAGGCAGCAGATTCAGGTGCTCCCGTTTGCAGTAGGAGCGCACCCCATGCAGGGCGGATCACTCACGCTGCTGACGATGCCGGATGGGACCGAAGTGGCGTACGCAGAGGGTGCCGGGCACGGACAATTGTTTGAAGAACCGGATGACGTGGAGAAGTTCAACCATGTCTACGATCAGTTGCGTGCGGACTCACTTCCCGAGCCGATGTCCGCGCGGATGATCGCCGAAGCAGCGGAAGGCTACAACCATGGTGGATCTGAGCGGCGCGCGCTGGCGCGCAAGCAGCTACAGCGATCCGGACGGCGGCAACTGCGTGGAGGTGGCGGACGGCTTCCCCGGCCTCGTCCCGGTGCGTGACAGCAAGGACACGGCCCGCACACCGCTGGTGTTCCCAACTCCGGCCTGGACGGCGTTCGTCGCCGAGGTGAAGCGGTCCCGCTGAAGCGTAGGCCGCGCCCCGAAGGGGCGCGGGGAACTGCGCGACCAGCCACATCCAACCCCGCAGTCTTCAACGGACAGGCGAGGGCACTGCCGACGCGGCGAAAGGCGAGCACCATGGTGGATCTGCACGGCGCGCGCTGGCGCGCAAGCAGCTACAGCAACCAGGAGGGCGGCGACTGCGTGGAGGTGGCGGACGGGTTCCCCGGCGTCGTTCCGGTTCGTGACAGCAAGGACGTTGCCCGCAAGCCTCTGGTGTTTCCAACTCCGGCCTGGGCGGCGTTCGTCGCCGAGATGAAGCGGTCCGCTGAAGCGTAGTCCGCGCCCCCGAAGGGGCGCGGGGAACGGCGCGACCAGCCCGCAACAAACCCGCAGTTATCAGGGGCGGGCGGTCGGTCCGGACTGCGTGGTCCGGTCACGCAGGGTGTAACCGCCCTCGACGACCGGCATGTCGGCGGCGGGTGCCATGCACTTGCTCAGCAGGGGTGCTCGCTTGGCCGTCGCACCGGACAGCCCGGCGCGGGCTTTCCCGTGGTGGGGAACGTAGAAGCTGACGCCCATGCGGGTATGCGGGTCCAGCTGGGTCCGCCACGGGTGGCCGGGGCTCGTGCGGACGAGTCTGCCGGTCACGGTGGCGGTGGGGCCCCCGGTGGTGAGGCAGTCGACTTTGAAGTCGCCCCAGTAGTTGCGGCCGTCGATGACGTGGGAGATGCGGAAGGTGCCCCAGGAACGGGTGGGGAAGCTGCCCTCGGCGAAGGTGGAGTGAGCATTGACGGTGACCCGCACCTTTTCCTCGGCGACGGGGTAGCCCAGCCGCGCCTGGCCCTTGAGGACAGAGGTACGGGCGACGGCGGCCGGGGCACCGGGTGCGGCTTCGGGTGAGGGAGCAGCGACCGCAACCGGGGTCGCGACCGCGGCAATGAGAGCGACCACGGCGGTGGCGCGCAGAATCTGCTTCAGCACAGGGAGACTCCGATCCAGGCGTGCGATGACCTACGCGTCGATCGTCGCCAGCGCCCTGAGCCCCAGGCGTCGGTCGAGGGTAGTGGTCGCATCCGCCGCACGGGCGAGGCGGCCTCCTACCGGACCAATGCAATGGGAGCTGTCGCGAGCCATACCGTCGAGGTCCCCGCCCCGCGCTCACCCGTTGAGGGGGTGACGCCCGAGCGGCAAGGAATGCCGGCACCGAACGCAGGCGCGTCGCAGATGAACTGCCCTATGTCGAAGCGGACTTCCGCGGTCGACACCGGGCTCTGCTGGTGCTCGTGTGCTAGCCTCTGCGACGACTACTCACCGTAGGGTCCAGCCCTCGCCATCGCGCCTCCTCGTGTCCGGTGACACCAGGAAGGTGGGAGTCACACCAAGTCCTGACAAGGGGTGTGACGATGGGTGCTGCCCACGTGGCAGATCCGGCTGTGGAAGCCGTCGATCTGGTCAAGAGTTATCCGGCCGGCAGGAACAAGCCGTCCATCACGGCGCTGCGTGGACTGAGCTTCTCCGCGGCGAAGGGGACCGTGTTCGGCCTGCTCGGGCCGAACGGGGCCGGCAAGTCGACCACGGTGAAGATCCTCTCGACGCTCTCGGCGGCCGACTCGGGCTCGGCTCGCGTGGCCGGGGTCGAGGCGGCGACGCGGCCGGAACAAGTGCGCCGGGCGATCGGGTACGTGTCGCAGAAGTCCGGCACGGACCCGACGGGCACCGCGACCGAGAACCTGCTGCTCGCCGGACGCCTGCACGGAATGTCCCGCGGGGATGCCATGGCGCGCGCCCGCGAACTCCTCAGCAGGTTCGGCCTGGCCGACGCCGCGAACCGGCTGGTGCGGACCTACTCCGGCGGTATGGCGCGCAAGCTCGACGTCGCGCTCGGCCTGATGCACCGTCCCCAGGTGCTCTTCCTCGACGAACCGACGACCGGGCTCGACCCCCACGCCCGCAGCGAGATGTGGGGCGAGATCGCGCGGATGGCCGGGGAAGAGCAGATGACGGTGCTGCTGACGACGCACTATCTGGAGGAGGCCGATCACCTCGCCGACCGGCTGGCGATCGTCGACCACGGCACGGTGGTCGCCGCCGGCACCCCGGACGAACTCAAGAGCGGCCTGCGCGGTGATGCGGTGCACATCGAGTTGCCTCAGGCCGACAGCAGGGCGCTCGCCGTCCTGCGGACAGTGCCCGAGCTGCGGGACGTCACCCTGGACGGGAGCACCGTCCGTGGCCGAACCGATGACGGTGCCCGGGCGTTGCCACCCGTACTGGCCGCCCTTGAGGAAGCGGGCATGGCCGTGACCTCCGCGACTCTGGCCCGGCCCTCGCTCGATGACGTCTACCTGCGGCACACCGGCCACAGCTTCGACGCCGAGGCAGGCCCGAAGGCCCTGGAGGTGCCGAAGTGACCACCGCACACCCGCACTTCACCGGCGCGCGTCCACTGACCGTGCTCACGCACGCCGCGCTCCTGACCGGTCGGCTGCTGCGCTCCCTCCGGAGGATGCCGACCTTCCTCGTCATCGGCCTGGTGCAGCCGGTGATCTGGCTGCTGCTGTTCGGACAGCTGTTCAGCTCGGTGGTGGACCTGCCGGGATTCACGCACGCAGGCGGCGGCTTCCTGCAGTTCCTCACGCCGGGCGTGGTGATGATGACCGCGCTGTTCGCGAGCGCGTGGGCAGGAACGACCTATCTACAGGACATCGACCGCGGCGTGATGGACCGGATGCTCACCTCCCCCGCCAGCCGGGGCGCCATGGTGCTCGCGACCATGACCTACCAGGCGATCCAGACGCTCATCCAAAGCCTGGTCATCGTCGCCATCGCCCTGGCCGCCGGCGCCCGCTTTCCCGGGGGCGCCGCCGGTGTGGGTATCACCCTGCTCGCCGCGGTGCTGCTGACCCTGACCTTCTCGGCACTGTCCAACGCAGTGGCGCTGCTGACCCGCCAGCAGGCGACACTCATCGCGATCTCCCAATTCACCACGCTGCCACTGATGTTCCTCAGCTCGGCCGTGATGGACCTCGGCCTCGCCCCGGGCTGGGTCGGTGGCGTCGCCGACTACAACCCCATGGAATGGGCAGTCGTCGCGGCCCGGGATGCGATGGGTACCCACACCGACTGGACCACGGTCTGGGGGCACCTGGGCCTGCTCGCGGCGGCAGCCCTCGTCATGGGCCTGCTGTCCACGCGCGCCTTCCGCACCTATCGAAAGCAGGCGTGAAGCAACCGGTCCGCTCAAGCGCTGCTCGGGTTCACCCCCGAGCAGCGCTTCACCCGCCCTGGGGGCAATCACCTAGTGGTGCCAGGCACTCCCGCCGGTGTTGTGGATGAACCGCTGGAGCACCTTGAGGGTCGTCAGATACTCCTCGTCCGAGATCCCCGCGTGCCGCTCCGCCCACAGTTCGTCCTGGAGGGCGGCGGCCTTCTCGTAGAACGCCCGCCCCTCGGCCGTGATGCCCAGGTGCCCTTGTGCGTCCTCGGCGAGCCACCCCTGGGCGATGGTCCGGTCGATCTCGGACTCCATGACTTCCGGGCCCGTATCGAGGTAGTTCCGCAGGAGGCCGGACACCTCCGCGCGGGTCTTCACACTCTCGGCGCGCGCGACCTGCGCGAGGACCCACCACTGAGGCTGGGTGGTACCGATCCCGGCAAGCGCCCCCCGGGTGCGGCTGACGACGGCGTTGTACGCCGCCCAACTCCAGTACCCGATGGGCTGCTGGACCAGTTCGGCATCGCTGTGCGAGTACTCCATGGCCGGTTCCTCTGTCTCTCGTGGCTTGAGCTGACGCGGCGGGACCGACCGTAGAAGTTGAATCGGACTTCAAGTCAAGGGGTGCGTCCCGGCAGCGGCCGTGAGCATGCGGCCGGTTGCGGGCCGGCCGACACTCACGGCCGCCGGGAGTCCGGGTAGCAGATGCCTACCGGCGCCGCTTGTCCCAGGGGCCGGTGATGGCGAAGACGTGGCCGGGGGACTGGATGTTGGCGAAGAGGATGCGGCCGTCGTCGCTGAAGGTCGGGCCGGTGAACTCGCTGTCGTTGAGGTCGTTGCGGGCCAGCGGATAGGCCGTGCCCTCGGCGGTGACGCCGACGAGGTGCTGGATGCCGTCGCCGTCCTCGGCGAGGATCAGGCCGCCGTGCGGGTCGACCACGATGTTGTCGGGGCCGTCGTAGTTGGTGTCGGCGTCGGGGTCGGGGTTGACGCCGAAGATCGTCTTGAGCGTCACCGTCTCCGTTGCCGGGTCGTAGAACCAGACCTGGCCGTCGTGCTCGTTGGCGCTGCCGTCGTCGGCGCGGGCGAAGCTGGCGACGAAGTAGGCGCCGCCGTCGGCCCAGTAGGCGCCCTCCAGCTTGCGGCTGGCGGTCACCTGGCCGGGCTTGAACTGCTTGCGGACCGAGGTGTCGGCGGCATCGCGGTCGGGTACGTCGACCCACTTGACGTTGTAGCGGGTGCCCGTCCGGGTGGCCTCGGACAGGTCGGCGATGTGCCGGGTGCCCTTGAAGCAGCTCATGGCCTGGAGGCGGCCCGCGGTGGCACCGCCCTCGGAGAGGGCGAGGGCACGCAGGGCGCCCTTGCCGGGGCGGTAGTTCTTCGGCGGCGTCCACCGGTAGTAGAGGCCGTGCGGGTCGTTGGCGTCCTCCGTGAGGTAGATGGGCCCACGGGGATCGACGGCGACGGCCTCGTGCGAGTAGCGGCCCAGGAACTTCAGCGGCACCGGATCGGCGTTGGCCTCGCGGTCGAACGCGTCGACCTCGAAGACGTAGCCGTGGTCCTTCTGATACGCGCCACCGGCCCGCTGCTCGGTCTCCTCGCAGGTCAGCCAGGTGTTCCAGGGGGTGCGGCCACCGGCGCAGTTGTTGTGCGTACCGGCCAGGCTCACATACTCGCTCACGCGCTTGCCGTCGGCGTCGACCACGATGTTGGTGGTGCCGCCCCCGGCGCCCGGGTCGTAGGTCAGGCCCGGCAGCGGCGGCACGAGGTCGGCCTCCTTGCCGTCGTTCTCGTGGTTGTTGACCAGCACGAAGCCCTGGCCCCCGGCGCGGGCGAAGCAGGCGGTGCCGTCGGGGTCGGACGGCGTCGGCTCACCGCTCTCCAGCTTCGTCACACCGGCCTCGGCGACGATCCGGTAGCTGAACCCCTCCGGCAGCGACAGCAGGCCTGCCGGGTCGGGGACCAGCTTGCCGTAGCCGCCGGCACTGCGGGTGACCGCCGCGGCTGCGGGAGCCGCGATGGCGTCCAGGCTGCCGGCGACCACGATGCCCAGCCCGCCGAACGCGCTGGTGCGGAGTACATCTCTTCGGGACAGTGATGAGGACAAGGTCCACCCCTCAACTCGAATCATCGGGACCTCGGCCATCGAATCCGCCCGGCGCTAGCTGCGGGCGCGCACCAGGGTGTTGTCCAGGTGAACGGACGGCGAAGTTCTAGTTGGTGATCCGGCCGCCCGCCACGTCCAAGGTGACGCCCGTCAGATAGCCCGCGGCGTCGGAGGCGAGGAACACGGCCGCCGAGGCGACGTCGGCCGGGTCGGCGAGTCGGCGCAGCGGGTGCCGCAGGGCGGCCTTGTGCTGCAGCTCCTTGGACATGTTGGCGGCGACCTTCTCGGTGCGGACCGCGGTGGGTGCCAGACAGTTGACGCGGATGCCTTGCGGGCCCAGCTCGGTGGCGAGTTGGCGGGTGAGCATGGTCAGGCCCGCGTTGGCGACACCGTAGGCGAGATTGGCCTGGCTGGGCTGGCGGCCAGCGGCCGAGGACATGGTGAGGACGCTGCCGCTGAACTGCTCGACCATGCCGGGCACGAAGGTGCGGATGGTGAGGAACGCCGAGGTCAGCTCCGAGTCGAGGACCTGGCGCCAGCGGTCCTCGGTCAGTTCGAGCGCGGGCGTGGGCGCGCCCTGGCCGCCCGCGAAGGCCGCGAGGATGTCGACCGGGCCCAGCTCGTCGGCGACCCGTTCGGCCACCCGGTCCAGCGCCGCCGCGTCCGTGACATCGGCGACGGCACCGATCGCGGTGCCGCCCTGCTTGCCGATGCTCTCGGCGACCTGGAACAGCGCGGGCCGGTCCCGCCCGACCAGGCAGACGGCGACACCCTGCGCGGCCAGCGCCCGCCCCGTCTCGGCGCCGATGCCGCGGGAACCCCCGGTGACCACCGCCACCTTGCCCGCCAGGTCGGGGTAGACGGTGTGGGTGGGGGCGTCTTCGGTGTGGGTGGGGGCGTCTTCGGTCGCGCCGGTCGCCTCGTTCGGCTCATTCGCCTCGGTCGGCATCAGCGGTTCCCTTCCGTAGTCTCCGTCGTATCCCTCGTGTTCAGGCCCAGCTCCCTGCGGCGCCGGTGGCCGTAGAGCGCCGCGCCGACGGCGCAGCTCACCAGGACGCCGCTGGTGATGCCCCAGCCGACGAAGAAGCCCGTCAGGCCGGTCGGCTGCGAGCGCAGCGGCGCGGCCTCGCCCCGCGGGTCGGCGTAGACCCACAGGGCGTCGCCGGCCTCGTTTCCGTCGCAGGAGATGTCCAGGTCGTCGTCCGAGACGGCGCCCCCCTTGCCCGACGGACGCAGATCGCAGGTGGGCCCGCCCTTGGCGTGGTGGTGCACCGCCGTCACCTCGACGTGCACCCACTCACCGCGCTCCAGCAGCACGGAGGTGGAGTAGCCGTACGCGGAGATCGGCATCAGGGCTATGCCCGCGAAGATGACGAGCAGCAGATAGCGGCGCCGCGGCCCATAGTGCGTCAACTCCATCAGCAGGCAGAACAGATAGCCGCCGGTGAGCACCATCAGCACCCAGAACAGCGGTCTGCCGCCGCCCACATACCGGGGCACCAGCATGGTGGCGGCGGCCAGCCCGCAGCCCACCAGCGTCACGGCCGTCGCCAGCGCCACGGCCGCCGGCTCGGACAGCCGCTCGATCCGCGCGTGCAGCCGGGGGCTGAGCCGGTGCGGGGCCGCGGGCCGGGAGCCGAGCCGGGTGTAGAGCCCGGCGCCGGGAGCGAGGCGGGCCGAGGACCGCATCAGCCGGGGCTGCGCCGAACTGCCGCCGATGGCGCTGCCGTTCGGCCGGAAACGGCGGGCCTTGGCGATCCCCGCACAGCCCGCGGCGGTCATGATCGCGCCCCACGCCAGCAGGGCGCCGTAGACGGTGGGGTCGGGCTCCTCGTACGGATCGGAGGAGAACGCCTGGCCGAGCCCCCCGGCGAGGAAGATCAACGCGAGGCACAGCGCGAGGACACATACCGTCATCCACCCCGCGCGCCGCCCGCGCAGCGCCTGCTCGCTCTTGCCCCGCTGGTCCGCGACCCCGTACAGCTCGATCAGCCTGCGCCGGTCGCGGCTCTTGCCGCGCAGCGTCAGCAGCAGCGCGAGTGTCGCCGGGACGAGCGCGGCGCCGACACCGAGCGACAGGTTCGCCGCGAGTCCCTTGGGGCGGCCGACGTGGGTGTAGTCGTAGATCCCGGAGGCGAGGAAGCCGCCCCCGACGCACAGTCCGACGATCAGCGCGACCCGCGACCACAGTTCACGCGGGGCGAGTTCGGCGAGCACGAGGGCTTCGCCGTACGCGGCGTCGGCGTCGTCGTGTGCGGGCCGCGCCTCGTCGTCGTTCTCGGCCGCGCTCGCCATGCTCTCTCGCCCCCGGTCTGCCATGCGCTTCGTCGCCAGCACTCTATGGCGTGACTCTAGGACGTGACCGGTGGAGCTCGCGCGGGCCCTCCCGCCGTGTGCACCTCTTACAGCAGGGCGGCGACTAACCTGTGGCCGATGGCGGGGCAGGGGCAGGGGAACGGCTTACGCGGGAGCGCCCGGTGGCGGCTCGGCGCCGGAGTGCTGGCTGCGCTGGTGCTGGTCGGGGCGCTGGCGGCGGTACCGGAGGACGAGCAGCAGCGGGAGGGCTGCTCCGGGGCGCGGGTGACCGGCTGGCGCACCGATGACCGGATGACGCGGGAGCCGGCCCGGTACGGCGACGACAACAGCAGGCTCGACGACTGGACCGGCGGCGACGGCACCCGCTCGGTGCGGCTGCCCGACGGCCGGACGCTGTGGCTGTCCGCCGACACCTTCCTCGACCGGGTGAACGCCGACCACAGCCGCCCACCCGACGCGGTCTGGGTGCGCAACTCGGGGTTGGTCATGTCCGAGAACGGGCAGTTCGAGCGGACGCTCCTCGGCGGCACCGACACCCGCCCCACGGCCCTCTTCCCCGGCACGGCGGCCGGCGACGGGCGCGAGGTGTGGCGCTGGCCGGTACAGGCCGTGGTGGAGCCGCGCACCCCGGGGTCGGCCCAGCAGGTCGTCCGCGTACTGCTGTGGCAGCGCGAGGCGGGGCAGCCACCGTGGATCTTCGGGGTGCCACGGGCCACCGAGGTGGCGACCCTCTCGCTGCCCGATCTGCGGCTGGAGGGCATCGCGCCAGTCCACCGGCCGCAACAGGCCGACATCGAACGCCGCGTGCTGTACGGCACCTCGGCGGTCACCCGGGGCGAGTGGACCTACGTCTTCGGCGCCGACGAGGGCAGCGTCAGCGGCAAGGCGTCCCGCGCGCACGTCGCCCGCGTGCCGCGCGGCGGGCTCGCGGACGCGGAAGCGTGGCAGTACTGGGCGGGCCCCGCGGACGAGGGCGGCGGCTGGCAGGACGACCCCGCGAAGTCGCAGCCGATACTCGTCGGCAAAACGGTGCAGCGCGGCGCGACCGGCACCTACGCGGTCGTACGGCACAAGGACAGCTGGCTGCTGCTGACCATGGACGCCGGGGCGCCGGACGGGGGAGGGATCACGGACGTCGTCTCGTACTGGGCCTGCGCGCCGACCGGGCCCTGGCACGGGCCCGGTCGGGTGGCGAAGCCGCCCCTTCCCGAGGGCGGCGCGTCGGCCGGCGTGGTGCCGTACAACCCCCAAGCCCACCCGGAATTCGCGTCCCCCACCGGGGAGGGCTTGCTGATCAGCTACGACGTGAACCAACTCGGCTCCGGCGAAGCCATTCACCGCAACGTGAACTTCTACCGGCCCCGCTTCCTGCGGCTGACACTGGGGCCGGTGCGGTGACAGAACCTTGCGCCCGAAGGGGCGCGGGGAACTGCTCCCCCAAGCTCTTCGAGCAGGGGGTGCCCCCACAACCAAAACACACCCGCAGTCGGCCGCCCACAGACAGGGGCACCCCCTCAGCCGCCGACCCGCGCCGCTAGCCCTCCCGTGATCCGCACGAGCTCCGCAAAATCCGTGGCGAACATCGTGTACTTGTCACCACCGCCGGCCCACACCACCCCGTAATCCTCCAGCCGCACATCGACCAGCGTCCGCAGCGGCTTCTCGTGCCCGAGCGGAGCGACCCCGCCGACCACCTGACCCGTGGCCTCGGTGACGAACTCCGGGCTCGCTCGCCGGATCTTCCGCTTGCCCACACCCAGCAGTGCGGCCACCAGCCCGGTGTCCACCCGGTGCGCCCCGCTGGCCACCACCAGCAGCGGTTCCCCGTCGACGGCGAAGACCAGGCTGTTGGCGATCGCGCCGACGTCGCACCCCAGCTGTTCGGCGGCGGCCGCAGCAGTGGGCATCGGCACCGGAAATTCGCGGATCTCTCCGTTCGCGCCCAGTTCCCGCAACTGCTTGGCGACGCGTTGTGCTCCATCCATGCGCTGGAGCCTAACGACGGCAGATCGCCGGTCAATCGGTTTCCGGGCCCGTGCCGTCCTGCTGCTGCTGTGCCTGCTCCTGCGGCCGCTCCTGCGCACGCTCCCGCTCCTGCGCACGCTCCCGCTCCTGTGCCCGCTCGCGTGCCCGGCGGGCGGCCTCCGTGGGGCGGCGGACGGGGTCCACTTCCTGGTCGATGTCGGGTATCGAGTCCTGGTCCTCGTCGCGGGTCTCGTCCTCCCACAGCGCCCGGTACTTCGCGTCCCGCATCTTCAGCATCACGCAGGCGACCAGCGCGGAGAGCAGTGAGCCCAGCAGGACGGCTGCCTTGGTGTGCTCGGTGACGGAAGCGCCATCGAAGGCCAGCTCGGTCACCAGCAGGGAGACCGTGAAGCCGATACCCGCCAGCATCGCGACCCCGGCCACGTCCGCCCAGGCCAGGTCGGAACTGAGCCGGGCGCGGGTGAAGCGTGCGGCCAGATAGGTGCCGCCGAAGACGCCGATGAACTTGCCGGCGAACAGGCCCAGCATCACCCCGAGGGCCTCGGGTTGCCTGAAGGTCTCGCTGAGCGCCGAGGCCGAGACGCTGACACCTGCCGAGAACAGCGCGAAGACGGGCACGGCGAAGCCCGCGGACAGCGGCCGGACCAGATGCTCGATGCGCTCCGCGGGGGAAAGGCTCTCCGGATCGTCCGGATTGTCAGGCTTGACCCGCAGCAGCATGCCCATCGCGACGCCCGCGATGGTGGCGTGCACGCCGCTGTTGTACATCAGCGCCCAGATGACCACGCCCAGCGGTACGTACACGTACCAGGCGCGCAGCCGCAGGTTGACGTGGAGGACACGGAAGACGATCAGCCCGGCGACGGCGCCGCCGAAGGCCATCCAGTTGAGGGTGGAGGTGTAGAAGACGGCGATCACCATGATCGCGCCCAGGTCGTCGACGATGGCGAGGGTGAGCAGGAAGGCGCGGATGCCGGAGGGCAGGTTCGTGCCGATCACCGCGAGCACGCCGACCGCGAAGGCGATGTCGGTGGCCATGGGCACGGCCCAGCCGTGCAGGTTGCCGCCGGCCGAGACGTTCACCACGACATAGCAGAGCGCCGGCACCACCATGCCGCTGGCCGCCGCGACCACGGGGAGTGCGGCGGCGGCCGGCCTGCGCAGCTCGCCGACGGTCAGCTCACGTTTCAGCTCGATACCGGCGACGAAGAAGAAGATCGTCAATATGCCGTCCGACGCCCAGTGCTCCACCGACAGATCGAGGCCCAGCGCGGGGATGCCGAAGTGGAAGGAGCGCACCGTCTCGTACAGATGTCCGAGCGGGGTGTTGGCCCAGATCAGCGCCACCACGGCGGCGACCAGCAGCACCGTTCCGCCGACGGTCTCGGTGCGGAGCATGTCCGACAGCAGTCTGCGCTCGCGCGCGGAGGGACGTGCGAAGAGCGAGGCGGCGGCCTCCTGCTGCTGCCCGTTCTGCTCGTCGGTCTGCTCGCCGCTCCGCTGCCCGCTCTGCTGGTCGTGGCTCTGGTCTGCGGTGGGTGGTGTCATGGGCGGCTCTTTCTCCAGGATCGGCGCGTGCAGGGATACGGGGAGGGCCCCGTACCGCCGACCAGACTTCCCGGCACACCTATGACGAACTCTGTTGATGGAATGTGGCGCGATCTTGACGCCTTCCTGACACCGTACTCGAACAGGTGCGAACCGCACCGTCAAGAGCTACCGCCGCCGGCCCCGGCTCCCGGCCCCTGTGGGCCTCCGGATCCGCCTTGAGGGGGTCGGGGGGTGTTGATACTGTGCCCGGGATTTACAAGACGTGGTCGCCTGTTGGTACGCGGGGGTATGTCCGACATGGCGGTAGCGGCATGTCGGCACGGGGCAGGTTCTCGACGTGGCACGACGTGAGACGCACAACGACCAGAACACGGGGAAAGACCACTACACGGGGGTGGTGAGGTGAAGACCCAGGAGCGGAGCTCCGCCGGGGTCGGACGCGGGGCAGCACTCACCGCACCGGCTGGGGACCGGCTTCCGTCCCCACCACGGGAACGCAAGCCCGCGCTCGCAGCGCTCGCCGTTCTCCTCGTCCTGCTCGGCGCGCTGGGCGCGACCGTCCTGGTGATGCGGGCCGGTGACCGGGTCGAGGCCATCGCTCTCACCAAGCGGGTCCCCCAGGGGCAGCCGATCCCGGACTCGGCCATCAAATCGGTGATGGTCGCCGAGGACAGCGACATCAAGTACGTGCGCTGGGACCAGCGCGGGCTGCTCAAGAAGTACCGCTCCGCCGCCGATCTGGTCGACGGGACGGTGCTGGTGGGCAGCATGCTCACCAAGGAGAAGGGCCTGGCGGCCGGCAAGGCCGTGGTGGGGCTCTCGCTCAAGAGCGGGCAGTATCCGCCGCGCCTGAAGGAGGGCGACACGGTCTCCGCGTACCGCGTGGGCCGCGAGAGCGGCTCGGGCGGCAGCGACGCGTCCGACGGCAGCAGCGACGACGCGTCCGGCCGCAACCGCGGCTCCGGGAACGCGACGATCGCCGAGGGCGCCAAGGTCCAGTCGATCAAGTCCGGCTCCGACGACTCCCTCGCCTCCAGCGGCAACCTCCCCGTCTCCGTCGTCGTCGACAAGAGCGACGCCGCCGAGCTGACCGCGGCCGCGTCCAACGGAGAGGTCTCCCTCGTTCTCGACTCCGACGGCGGAAGCTGACGGCAGCACCGCTCGGGCGGACCGCGCCGTGCTCACGCCTCGGAACGAGCGCAGCGATTGCAGCGATCGCGGCGATTGCCACGAGAGTGCGGGAACTGGAACGGCCGCGGAACCGTCCGCCGCGGAGCATCGTCGTCCGCAACAGCGGGACACGACCGCAGCAGCGACGAGGGGCAGTACGGCAGGGGACGACAAGACACCAAGGAAAGGCGTAGCCGGATGGCGCTGATCGCACTCGCCGCCGACAAAGGGGCACCGGGGGTCACCACGGCCGCCGTCGCCCTCTCGGCGGTGTGGCCGCGCCGCGCACTGCTGGCCGAGATGGACACCGCCGGCGGCGACCTCGTCTACCGCAGCCCGGCAACGGACGGCCGTCCGCTGGACCCCAACACCGGGCTGCTCTCGCTGGCCGCTACCGCGCGCAGAGGGCTCGCCGCCGAACAGCTGTGGGACCACACACAGCGGCTCTCCGGAGGGCTCGAAGTCCTCGTCGGGCTCGGCAATGCCGAGCAGTCAGCTGGGCTGGCCGGACAGTGGGACACGCTGGGCCGCGCCTTCGCCTCCCTCGCGGACTCGCCGCACCCGCAGCTGGCCGCCGATGTCATCGCCGACTGCGGGCGGATCGGTCCCGAGTCCGCTTCCGTCGCGCTCCTCCCGCACGCCGCGCTGGTGCTGCTGATCGCGCGGGACGAGCCGGAGCAGATCGCCCGGGTGCGGGACCGTGCGCTGGCCCTGACGTCGCGGCTGCACGGCTCCGGACGCGGCATCTCGCCGCTCGCCCAGCCGCTGCTGGGTGTGCTGCTGGTCACCGAGGCGCAGGGCGCCGCCAAGATCGCGGCGCAGGTCAACGACATGCTGGTCGCCTCCCGCGCGGGCGCGCAGGTCATGGGGGTGCTCGCGCACGACCCGGTGGGCGCGGAGCAGTTGGCGGGCCGCCGCCGGGGGCGGGTCGAGCGCTCGCTGCTGGTCCGCTCCGTACGCAAGATCGCCACGGACCTCCACCAGCAGTACGCGGCGGCCTGGGCACCGGCCGCCGCTCAGCCGCAGCAGCAGCCACCGGCCCCGCGCGGCCAGAGCCCCGCGCCTGTCGCCGGGCAGCCGGCCGGCCCGGCCGAGACCCTCCCCTCCGCCCCGGCACCGAACACGCCCCTCGGGGGCCAGCACCCGTCCGCCCCGGGGAGGTACGAGCCCGGCTCGGGGCCCCATGCCCCCGGTTACGGGTCACAGACTCCCCGCTCCGGGCCGCAGACCCCCGGCCCGGGGTCCCAGGCTCCCGCCTCCGGGACTCAGGCTCCCGCCCCCGGGCCGCAGGTCTCCAGCCCGGGGCCCCAGGCCCCCGGCTCCGGGCCGCAGGCGCCGTCGGGGCAGCCCGGTGTGGGCTCCAGCCGGACGACGCCGCCACGGCACGAGGCCCCGCCCCAGCGCGAGGCTCGGGCCCAGCGCGAGACTCCGCGGCAGCAGGGGCTCCCTCCGCAGGCGTCGCCCTCGAAAGGGCCGTCCCAGCCCGGGGCTTCGCCGGAGCGGCAAGCTCCGCCGCGGCACGCCGCCCTGCCGCGGCGCGAGGTTCCGGACCAGCGCGAAGACCCGCTGCGTCCCCAGCGGCAGGCACCGCCGCGGCACGCGGCTCCGCCCGGGCGCGAGGCGCCGCCAC
>NZ_JADKMA010000111.1 GCF_017676365.1 Streptomyces oryzae | reverse complement strand
GCCCCGACCCAGCCTCCCCCGGCCCGCGGCCGGGAGGTGCCCACCAGCCCGTCACAGCGTGGAGATCCGACGCCATGGAAGCTCTGCTCGTCCTGATCGCACTCGTCGCCATCTTCGGTGTGGCCGTCTACCCGGCGATGCGCCGCAGGCGGGGGCAGCACGGCCTGCGCCAGGAGGCGGTACGCGGGCTGACCAGGGGCCCCGACCCGACGGCCGGCTACGGCTTCGTCCCCTCCGACCAGCTCGACGTACGGCTGCCGGGCCCTGACCGGGAACTGGTCGAGGCGCTGGAGGAGGCCCAGCGCACCCAGGACTGGCAGCCGGTGGCGCGGCTGCTGGCCTTCACCGGTGACGAGTACGAGCTGCGCTGGCAGCGGGTGCAGTCCCTGGCGGGCGCCGCGGCGATGGAGCTGGCGCGCTCCCGGGCGCAGGGCGCCGCAGCGGGCGGGGAGGGGCCGCCGGATGTGGTGTCGTTCAGCAAGGAAGCGCCGGCTGCGCAGGCCGCGCACGCCGGGCAGGTGCGGGACGCGCGGTGGCTGCGCGAGTGGCGTGCCCAGCAGCCGCGGGACCACGGGGGCGCGCAGGTGTACGCGCAGTTCCTGGTCTTCCAGGCGCTGACGGACTCCGGGTCCGGGTCCGGCTCCGGCTTGGGCGACCACCGCATCATCCTGGAGGAGGCGCGGAACGTCGCGCACGACGCCGCGAAGCTCGCGCCCGCCGACCCGACGCCGTACCTCACCGAGCTGATCATCGCCCGCCATCTGGGCCTCCGCGAGGCCGACTTCGAGTCGCTGTGGGACAGCGTCCGCCGCCTGGCCCCCGACCACATGGGCGCCCACCTCGCGGCGCTGTCCTACTGGTCGGCCAAGGGGGCGGGCTCCAAGGAGCAGGCCGACACCTTCGCCCGCACCGCCGCGGCCGGCGCCCCCGAGGGCACCCTGCTGCCCGCGCTGCCGCTCTTCGCGACCTACGACCACCTGCCCGAGGTGAACATGGTCCGCGGCCTCTATCAGAGCGAGGAGGTCGTCAAGGCCATCGAGGCCGCCGAGTACGCCGTCGACCAGGTCGAGGACGACCACCCGGTACGCCCCCATGTGCTGCACCTGCTCGTCTGGTTCCTGGTCCGCGCCGAACGCTACGGCGAGGCCATGGAAGCCCTCGCCGCCGTCGACGGCCACGTCGGCGCCGTCCCCTGGGTCGACGAGGGCGACCCCGCCGCCTCCTACACCGCCTACCGAGCCCTCGCGGTGGCGGGCTGGGAGGCGACGGGCGGGGCGCGGGCGGCGCACTGAGGGGCGTCGCTCGCTCTTTCGGGTGGCCGCTGTGTGGAGGAGGCCCGGTACCGTGAAGGAGCGTGCAGGATCCCACCCATGGGAGGAACCATGACCGCTGAACCGGCCCCCCAGCTCGATGGGATCACCGTGCCGGTGCCGCCTCCGGACGGCTTCACCGTGGACGACCTGCTGACCCTGCCAGACCTCCCGCCGCACACCGAGCTGATCGACGGGAGCCTGGTTTTCGTGAGCCCGCAACGCCTCTTTCACGCGTACGTCATCGACGTGCTGGTCAACGGGCTGCGAGCCACAGTGCCCAAGGAGAAGCTGCGGGTGCAGCGGGAGATGACGGTTGTTCTCAATCGCCGCAACGGTCCGGAGCCCGATGTCTCTGTCGTCAAGGCCGAGGCGGTGACCGACCCCGACCTCACCCATTTCCAGGCAGCCGACGTCGTCCTCGCCGTCGAAGTAGTCTCCCCGGACTCCGAGGAGCGCGACCGGGACACCAAGCCCCGCAAGTACGCCGCCTCGGGCATCCCGCACTTCTGGCTCGTGGAGCGCGCCGGGGAAGGCATGCACCCCGTGGTCCGGGTCTACGAGCTGGACCCCGTCGCAAAGGGCTACACCCTGCGCGGCAACTTCCACGGCCGTCTCACGCTCGACGAGCCGTTCGACATCGACATCGACCTCACGGCGGTGGATGACCTGTAGCGGCAGGGCCCAGAGGTGTACGTCACCATGGCCGTATGGCGAATCGACTCGCGGAGGAGAGCTCTCCGTATCTGTTGCAGCACGCGGAGAACCCCGTCGACTGGTGGCCCTGGGGGGAGGGGGCCTTCGAGGAGGCGCGGCGGCGGGGGGTGCCGGTGCTGCTCAGTGTGGGGTATGCGAGCTGCCACTGGTGCCATGTGATGGCGCACGAGAGCTTCGAGGACGAGGCGACGGCGCGGCTGATGAACGAGGGCTTCGTCAGCGTCAAGGTGGACCGCGAGGAGCGGCCGGACGTGGACGCGGTCTATATGGAGGCCGTCCAGGCGGCGACCGGCCAGGGCGGCTGGCCGATGACGGTGTTTCTGACGCCTGACGCGGAGCCGTTCTACTTCGGGACGTACTTCCCGCCGGAGCCCAGGCACGGCATGCCCTCCTTCCGGCAGATCCTGGAGGGGGTACGGACCGCGTGGCAGGACCGGCGCGAGGAGGTGGCTGATGTCGCCTCCCGGATCAGCGCCGATCTGGCCGGGCGAAGCATCCGGCTGGGTGCGCCGCAGGCCCCCGGCGCCGAGGAGATGGGCGCAGCGCTGCTCGGGCTGACCAAGGACTTCGACGCCCGGCGGGGAGGGTTCGGCGGCGCGCCGAAGTTCCCGCCGTCGATGGTGCTGGAGTTCCTGCTGCGGCACCACGCCCGCACCGGCTCCGAGGGCGCGCTGCAGATGGTCGAGGCGACCTGCGAGGCGATGGCCAGGGGCGGGATCTACGACCAGCTCGGGGGCGGGTTCGCCCGCTACTCGGTGGACGCGGAGTGGGTCGTTCCGCACTTCGAGAAGATGCTGTACGACAACGCGCTGCTGTGCCGCGTCTACGCGCATCTGTGGCGCTCGACGGGCTCGGAGCGGGCCCGCCGGGTCGCTCTGGAGACGGCGGACTTCATGGTCCGCGAACTGGGCACCGCCGAGGGCGGGTTCGCCTCCGCTCTGGACGCCGACAGCGACGACGGGCACGGCGGCCATGCCGAGGGCGCCTACTACGTATGGACCCCGGCGCAGCTGGCCGAGGTGCTGGGGGAGGGCGACGCGCAGCTGGCGGCCGAGTGCTTCCACGTCACCGAGGAGGGCACCTTCGAGGGCGGCGCCTCGGTGCTGCAACTCCCCGACCGCGACTCCCCGCTGACGGACGCCACGCGCCTGGAGTCCGTACGGCGCAGGCTGTTCGAGGCGCGTGCAGCGCGGCCCCGGCCCGAGCGCGACGACAAGGTCGTCACCGCCTGGAACGGCCTGGCCATCGCCGCACTCGCCGAGACCGGCGCCTACTTCGAACGGCCCGACCTGGTCGAAGCCGCCCGCGGCGCCGCGCGGTTGCTCGCCGAGGTGCACACCCGCGACGAGGGCCGGCGCCTGGTGCGCACCTCCCGCGACGGGGTCCCCGGCAACAGCGCCGGGGTGCTGGAGGACTACGGGGACACGGCGGAAGGCTGGCTGACGCTGTACGCGGTGACCGGCGAGCCGGAGTGGCTGGAGCGCGCCGGTCTGCTGCTGGACACGGTGCTGGAGCGGTTCGCGGGCGAGGACGGCACGCTCTACGACACGGCCGACGACGCCGAGCAGCTGATCCGGCGCCCGCAGGACCCCACCGACAACGCGGTGCCCTCCGGGTGGAACGCCGCCGCAGGCGCGCTGCTCGGCTACGGCGCCTACACCGGGGGCCACCGCTACCGCGACGCCGCGGAGCAGGCGCTCGGCGTCGTACGTGAACTGGCCTCGCGCGCCCCGCGGTTCCTCGGGTGGGGGCTGGCTGTCGGCGAGGCACTGCTGGACGGGCCGCGCGAGGTTGCCGTGGTGGGAGGCGCGCAGGAAACCGGCGCGCTGCACCGCGCCGCCCTGCTGTCCGGTGCGCCCGGCGCGGTGATCGCGGTGGGCGCGCCCGGTACTTCGGAGGTTCCGCTGCTGCGGGACCGGGGGCTGGTGGAGGGCAGGCCCGCCGCCTACGTGTGCCGTGGGTTCGTGTGTGCCGCACCGGTGACGGACCCGGAGGCGTTGGAGGCCGCCCTGCGGGGGTGACGACGAGGGGGTGCCCCCCCCGCTGCTCGCGGGGCGTGACCCCCTACAGCGTCAGCCCTCGCTCCAGCACGCCCAGCGCACGCGTCACCAGTGCGCTCAGGTCCTCCAGCGTGCCCGACATGCCGGTATCCACCCACGCGTACATGGCCTCGGTGAGGGCGCCGAGCATGGCGCCGGTCACGATCCGCAGTTCGAGATCGTCGTCCGCGCGCCCGGTCCGCTCGGCGAGCGCGCGCCGCAGCAGCCACGCCGTCTCGGCGGAGTGCTCGCTCATCCGGGCGCGGAGCGCGGGCACCTCCCGGATGAGCCGGATGCGCTGCAGGGTCTCGACGGCGTCGGCCTGGTAGATCCGGGCGATCGAGGCGTACAGCGCCTCGCGCAGCGCGGCGACCGGCGGCTCACCCGGCGGCCGGTCCCGCAGCGCCTGCTCGATCAGCGGGTCGTACTCGTCCGTCAGCACGATGTCTTCCTTGGTGGGGAAGTAGCGGAAGACGGTGCTGGGGGAGACCTCCGCCTCCTCGGCGATCTGGTCGACGGGCGTGGCGTCGTACCCCTGTTCCTCGAAGAGGCGGTAGGCGGTCCGCCGGATGGCCTGGCGGGTCTGGATCTTCTTCCGTTCGCGCAGGCTCGGCTTGGCTGGGGGGAGGTCGGTGTCCGCGGCGGTGTCGCCGGCGGATCCTGTACGTGCGGGGGCCATGGATCTTATTGTCGGGCATCGTCCCCGGGCAGGGCCATGTCCGGGACGCTGCCGGTGCCTGCGCGGTGCCGCCGCGGCAGCGCACCGGGGGTGACCGCCAGCAGCAGCGCGCCCGCCAGCGCCGCGGCCCCGCACAGCACCAGCACCTGGTTCATCCCGGCCAGAAAGGCCCGGTCGGCGGCGTCCGCGAGCCGCGGCAGGCCGAGCTCGCCGGCGATCTGGTGCGCGGCGACCACGGATTCCTCGGCGCGCTCCGCGACCGCCGCGGCCCGGCCGCCCCCTCCCGCTCCGTGCGCGTCCGGCCGGGTGGCGTCGGCTTCGGCGAGCCGCGTGGCGTAGGTCTGGGCGAGCAGGCTGCCCAGCAGCGCGATGCCGAGTGCGGTGCCCATCTGCCGTAGCGTCATCAGCAGTCCCGAGCCGCTGCCGGTGCGGTCGGCGGGGAGCGCGGCCAGCGCGGCGTCCATGGCGGGCACCATGGCAAGACCGGCGCCGAGTCCGGTGATCGTCAGCCAGGTGGCGGCCGGACCATAGCCGTCGGCGGTGCCGGTACGGGCGCCGAGGAACGCGGCGAACGCCAGCGTGGTGAGGCCCGCGCTGATCACCGGCCGCGGCCCGAGCCGCTCGGCCAGCGGGCCCGCAGCGCGCGCGGCGACCACGATCCCGGCCATCATCGGCAGCAGCCGCACCCCCGTGCCGAGCGCGTCGTGGCCGAGGACCTCCTGGAGGTACTGCGGGACGATGAACAGCAGCCCCGACAGCACCAGCGTCACCAGCGTCACGGCCCCCGCGCTCCAGCGGAACCCGGGGGCGCGCAGCAGCGTGAGGTCGAGCATCGGCCGGGCCCCGCGCCGCCCGGCGCGCCGCTCCCGCAGCACCAGTGCCGCCAGCAGCAGCGCCGAGCCGGGGAAGAGCCCCACGACCAGCGGGTCGGCCCAGCCGCGCTGCGGACCCTCGATGATCGCGAAGATCAGCGCAGCGAGCCCGGCGACCCCCAGCACGCCGCTCAACGGATCGACGCGGGGCGCCGAGGGGTCGCGGGACTCGGGCAGCAACAGCAGACAGGCGAGGATGCCGAGCGCCGCCAGCGGGACGTTGACCAGAAAGATCGAACCCCACCAGTAGTGGTCCAGCAGCCAGCCGCCGACGATCGGCCCGAGCGGCATCCCGCCCGCGACGGCGGCGGTCACCACTCCGATGGCCTTGGTGCGCTCCTTCTCGTCCGGGAAGAGCGGCGGCAGCACGGCCAGCACCAGGGGCGAGATCAGCGCCGCGCCCAGCCCCATCCCGGCTCGGGCCGCGATCACCCAGCCGGGCCGGTCGGCGAGCGTGCCCAGCAGCGAGCCGACGAGGAAGACGGCGAGCCCCGCCATCAGCAGCCGCCGGCGCCCGTAGCGGTCGCCGAGGAGACCGGCGGGCAGCATCGTCGCGGCGAAGACGACGACGTACGCGTCCACGATCCACTGCATCTCGCCGGTGTCGGCGTGCAGTTGGGACGCCATGTCGGGCAGTGCGACGTTCAGGATCGTCAGATCGAAGCCGAGCGTGAGCATGCAGGCGCCGAGTGCGCCCAGCGCCCACCAGCGGCGTGCCGAGCTTCGGGGTGCGGTGGTCATGGGGCTCCCCTCCCTCCAAGGTTGATGACAGTAACTCTCAATTGAGAGAGTCTGTCAATCGAGTGGGAGGGGTATCCGGGCGGTCACCGAGGTGAGGGAAAACACGGAGCGGCCTGTGAACCGCGCCCGTAGGGTGGGTCTATGCAGGTCATCCAGTCGACGAAGCTCGCCAACGTCTGTTACGAGATCCGGGGCCCGGTCCTGGAGGAGGCGACGCGGCTGGAGGCGGCAGGGCACCAGATCCTCAAGCTCAACACCGGCAACCCAGCGGCATTCGGCTTCGACTGCCCGCCGGAGATCCTCGAGGACATGCTGCGCAACGTCGGCACCGCGCACGGCTACGGCGACGCCAAGGGTCTGCTCTCGGCGCGCCGCGCGGTGATGCAGCACTACCAGAAGCAGGGCATCGAGCTGTCGGTCGACGACATCTACCTGGGCAACGGCGTCTCCGAGCTGATTCAGATGTCGATGCAGGCCCTGCTGGACGACGGTGACGAGGTGCTGGTCCCCGCGCCCGACTACCCCCTGTGGACCGCCTCGGTCTCCCTGGCAGGCGGCACCGCTGTGCACTACCGCTGCGACGAGCAGTCCGACTGGATGCCCGACCTCGCGGACGTCGAGCGCAAGATCACCGACCGCACCAAGGCGCTCGTCATCATCAACCCCAACAACCCCACGGGCGCTGTCTATGACGAGGAGCTCCTGCGCGGCCTCACCGACATCGCCCGCCGCCACGACCTGATCGTGTGCTCCGACGAGATCTACGACAAGATCCTCTACGACGGTGCCACCCACACGCCGACCACGGTCGTCGCGCCCGACCTGCTGACCCTCACGTTCAACGGACTGTCCAAGTCCTACCGGGTCGCCGGCTACCGCAGCGGCTGGCTCGCTGTCTGCGGGCCCAAGGCGCACGCCGGGAGCTATATCGAGGGCCTGACCATCCTCGCCAATATGCGGCTGTGCGCCAACGTCCCCGCCCAGCACGCGGTCGCCGCCGCGCTGGGCGGACGGCAGTCGATCGAGGACCTGGTGCTGCCGGGGGGCCGGCTGTGCGAGCAGCGCGATACGGCGTACGAGTTGCTGACGCAGATCCCGGGCGTCAGCTGTGTGCGTCCCAAGGGGGCGATCTACGCGTTCCCGCGGCTCGACCCCAAGGTGTACAAGGTCAAGGACGACCGGCAGATGGTGATCGATCTGCTGCGCGCCGAGAAGATCATGATTGTGCACGGCACCGGGTTCAACTGGCCCGAGCCCGACCACTTCCGGATCGTCAACCTGCCCAGCGTGAACGAGCTGCGCGACGCGGTGACCAGGATCGGCCGCTTCCTGGACGGCTACAGCCAGCCGTGACCGCCGGTAATCGCCCGTGGCGATTCGATGAACGTGGAACAACTTTAGACGGTGTCCAAGTTAGGATGTCCTCCTGAACGCATCAGGAGGCCGTCCATGTACGAACCGATCCGCAGCAAGTCGGTCCACACCGTGGCCGAGAGCACTCACGACGGGCTGCCGCGGCGCACCCGCGAGGAAGAGCTGGACATCCGGCTGGCCGGGCACCTGACCGCGTTGCTGACGGTCACGGACGAGCTGCGTGCCCTGACGCCGAGTGCGGAGCTGGATGCCGCAGCCCATGAGCTCGCCGCCCATGCGGGGCGGCTGTCCGGCGGGCGGACGCCCTTGCGGGCCGCGCCGTCCGCTGTGCGGGACGACGCGGCGCACATTGCCTCCCTCCACGCGCGGGCGCACACCCTTGCGGGTAACGCGCTCGCTGTCGCCGACTCCCGTGGCGATGAGGCGGTCACCGCGCTGATGAGGGAGCGCCTTGCGGCGTATGCCGGTGCGGAGGGGGCGCTGGTGTAAGGGCGTTGCCCGCTTGTGGGCAGTCGTTCCGCAAGGGGCGGAACGGGTGGGCACAAGCGGGCCCGCACCCGCGCGACGGCCGTACCCCGCACCGCTGCGTGGGCGCCCGTTGTCTGCGGCCCGGTGGCCGGTGCTGCGCTTGCCCACCCTGCGCCCTGGGGGTACCCCCTGCTCGAAGAGCTTGGGGGAGCAGACTGCCCAAGCGCAGCAGCACAAGGCGGAGCTACCCCAGGCGCTGCACCAGTGCCTTGTATTCGTCCCAGAGGGCTTGCGGTGTGTGGGTGCCGAAGGTCTCAAGGTGGGCGGGGACCAGCGCGGCCTCGTCGCGCCAGACGTCGCGGTCGACCGCGAGGACGAAGTCCAGCTCGGCCTCGGAGAGGCCGAGCCCCTCCGTGTCGAGGTCTTCCTTGCGCGGCAGGATGCCGATCGGCGTCTCGACGCCCTCGACCTCGCCGTTCAGCCGCTGGACGATCCACTTGAGCACGCGGCTGTTCTCGCCGAAGCCGGGCCAGACGAACGTGCCGTTGTCGTCCTTCTTGAACCAGTTGACGTAGTAGATCTTCGGCAGCTTCGCGGCGTCGGCGTTCTCGCCGACCTCCAGCCAGTGGGCGAAGTAGTCACCCATGTTGTAGCCGCAGAAGGGCAGCATCGCGAACGGGTCGCGGCGCAGTTCGCCGACCTTGCCCTCGGCGGCTGCGGTCTTCTCGCTGGCGACGTTGGCGCCGAGGAAGACACCGTGCTGCCAGTCGAAGGACTCGGTCACCAGCGGAACGGCGGAGGCGCGCCGGCCGCCGAAGAGGATGGCCGAGATGGGCACGCCGCGCGGGTCCTCCCACTCGGGGGCGATGATCGGGCACTGTCCGGCGGGGACGGTGAACCGCGCGTTGGGGTGGGCGGCGAGGGCGTCCGACTCCGGCGTCCAGTCGTTGCCCTTCCAGTCGGTGAGGTGGGCGGGCGGTTCCTCCGTCATGCCCTCCCACCACACGTCGTTGTCGTCGGTCAGCGCGACGTTGGTGAAGACCGCGTTGCCCCACAGGGTCTTCATGGCGTTGGCGTTGGTGTCCTCGCCGGTGCCCGGGGCGACACCGAAGAACCCCGCCTCCGGGTTGATGGCGTAGAGGCGGCCGTCCTCGCCGAACCGCATCCAGGCGATGTCGTCACCGATGGTCTCGACCGTCCAGCCCGGGACGGTGGGCTGGAGCATGGCCAGGTTGGTCTTGCCGCAGGCGGACGGGAACGCGGCGGCCACGTACTTGGCCTCACCCCGGGGCGGCGTCAGCTTGAGCACCAGCATGTGCTCGGCCAGCCAGCCCTCGTCGCGCGCCATCACGGAGGCGATGCGCAGCGCGTAGCACTTCTTGCCGAGCAGCGCGTTGCCGCCGTAGCCGGAGCCGTAGGACCAGATTTCGCGGGTCTCGGGGAAGTGCGAGATGTACTTGGTCGAGTTGCACGGCCACGGCACGTCCTCCTCGCCTTCGGCGAGCGGGGCGCCGACGGTGTGCACGGCCTTGACGAAGAAGCCGTCCTCGCCCAGTTCGTCCAGCACCGGCTGTCCCATGCGCGTCATCGTGCGCATGGCGACGGCCACGTAAGCGGAGTCGGTGATCTCCACGCCCAGTGCGGAGAGCGGGGAGCCGAGCGGGCCCATGCAGAACGGGACGACGTACATGGTCCGGCCGCGCATCGAACCGTGGAAGATGCCCTGTTCCCCTGCGGAGCCCCCCTTGTCTCCCACAAAGATGGCCTTCATCTCCGCGGGGTCCTTCCAGTGGTTCGTCGGGCCCGCGTCCTCCTCCTTCTCGGAGCAGATGAAGGTGCGGTCCTCGACCCGGGCGACGTCGGACGGGTCGGAGGCGGCGTAGTAGGAGTTGGGCCGTTTGACCGGGTCGAGTTTCTTGAACGTGCCCTTGGCGACCAGCTCTTCGCACAGGCGGTCGTACTCGGCCTCGGAGCCGTCGCACCACACGACGCGGTCGGGCCGGGTCAGCTCGGCGATGCCGGCGACCCAGGAGAGCAGCTCCTGATGGCGGGTGGGGGCGTGGCCGGTGGCCGGGGTGGACGAGGAAGACGGGGCTGAGGTGAGGGGAGCCGCAGAACTGCGCGCCACGATCGCTCCAGACGTTGAGGGTTTTGTTCCGACTGTCAGCGCGCCCCTTGGGGGCCGCGACCCGGATGCTTTCGTGGCAGTTTGTCTCGTCGCTCATCCGGTGCCGCTTATGCTCATCTGATCATGCGGTGCGAATTGGTGTCTGTCCAGACGGGGGTTGTGTGGCCGTCGACACGTAGGGTCTTCCCGGCTGGCACACAGGGTCATTCGGGCTGCTGGCAGCCCTTGACCTACGGTCGCGTAGGTTGTCGATCGGCGTAGGTACGATGGCCCGATGACAGACTCCGCGTCCCCGTCTTCGGAGCCCGCCGCTGTGGCGTCCCCACCGTCCAGCGCGTCGTCCTCGTCCCCCGCTCGCGCACAGGCCGCTTCTGCGGAGACCGATTCCGTGGAGGCCGCCTCCGTGGAGCCCGGCGCTGCCGAGGCCGCCCCCTCCGCCGCCGCCCGGCTGTCCGCCTCCGCGCACTCCGCGGCGCAGGTCATCAAGCCCAAGCTGCGCGGCTGGCTGCACTTGGGCATGTTCCCCGCCGTGCTGGTCTCCGGTATGTTCCTGACCGCGCTCGCCGACAGCAGCCGCGGCCGAATCGCCTGCGCCGTCTACACATTGACGGCCTGCCTGCTGTTCGGGATCAGCGCGCTCTACCACCGCGGTGACTGGAGCCCCCGGGCCAACGCCGTGCTGCGCCGGCTCGACCACGCGAACATCTTCCTCATCATCGCCGGCACCTACACCCCGCTGACGATCCTGCTGCTGCCCGACGGGCGGGGCGACCTGCTGCTGTGGGGCATCTGGATAGCCGCCGGACTCGGCATCGCCTTCCGCGTCTTCTGGGTCGGCGCCCCCCGCTGGCTCTACACCCCCTGCTACATCGCCATGGGCTGGGCCGCGGTCTTCTTCCTGCCCGACTTCATGCGGACCGGCGGGATCGCGGTGCTGGTGTGCGTCATCGTCGGCGGCGTGCTCTACAGCGCGGGCGGCGTCATCTACGGCATCAAGCGCCCCAACCCCTCACCCCGCTGGTTCGGCTTCCACGAGGTCTTCCACTCCTTCACCCTGGCCGCCTTCGCCGTCCACTACGTGGGCATCTCGCTGGTGGCCTACACCCACGCGTAGTCCCTACGGGGTTGGCGCAGATCACGCATAATGGGCGCAGACAGGAGGTGAGCGGCCGTGACGGTGATGGATGATCTGCTCGAACGCGGAGCCGTGCCTGAGGGGTACAGCGTCGAAATTTTCGATGGGGAAGTGATCATGACTCCGCAGAGTCAGGAGCAGGACCTGACTGTGGCCTTGACACGTTACGCGGTGTGGCAGACGGCCATCGGCCGGCATCGCGCGTTCAGTGACCTTCTGGTGAGATTTCCCGGAGAGAACGACGCGGCACCCGACCTCACGATCCTCGCTGAGGGAGCGGAGCGTCGCGGCAACAGCTACCACTGCGACGAAGTGCTCGCTGTTCTCGAAGTGCCCTCCCGGCCCAACGACGACAAGGACTACGTCCGCAACGTCGCCAAGTACGCCCGGTTCGGGATCGACCTCTATCTGATCGCCGATCCGTTCAAAAAGCTCTGCACACTGATGACCGAGCCGCACGCGACCGGATACGCCAAGGTCAAGGAGATTCCTTACGGGGAGCCCCTCACGCTGACGCTCAGCACCGGCGAGCGGATCGAGGTCGACACCTCGACCTTCCCCGTACGGGACTGACTCTCACCCCGTGCGCCGTACCGCCCGTCCGGCCAGGACATCCGTGCGGCGGCTGTCCGCGATCACCGGTTGGCCGGCGACGAAGACGTGGGGGATGCCCGTCGGGAGGGAGCGGGGGGCGGTGAAGGTCGCGGTGGCGGCGATGGTTTCGGGGTCGAAGAGGACCAGGTCCGCTGCGTAGCCCTCGCGGATCAGGCCGCGGTCGGCCAGGCGGAGGCGGGCGGCGGGGCGGCCGGTGAGGTGGGCGACGCACTCCTCCAGGGAGAGGACGCCCAACTCGCGTACGTAGTGGCCGAGGTAGTGCGGAAACGTGCCGTAGGCGCGCGGGTGCGGTTTGGCGCCCTGCAGAATGCCGTCGCTGCCTCCGGTGTGCACCCGGTGCCGCATGATCGCCTGGACGTTCTCCTCGTGGCCGACGTGCTGCAGGATCGTGGAGCCGAGCCGGTCCTCGGTCAGCAGCCGGTGTGCCGTCTCCCACGGCTGTTCGCCGCGCAGCGCCGCGGACTCGGCGACCGTACGGCCCACGTGGTCGGAGAGCCCGGGGCTGCTGACGCCGGAGATCTCGATGGTGTCCCACTCGATGGGCACCCCGTGGCAGCCGTCGGCGCCCTCCACCTCCATGACGTGCCGGATCCGGGCCGCCGTCGCCGGGTCGGCCAGCCGGGCCAGCGTCGCCTCGGGGCCGCCCTCGTTGGCCCAGCTCGGCAGCATCGCGGCCAGCGTCGTGCAGCCCGGGGTGTAGGGGTAGGTGTCCAGGGTGATGTCGGCGCCGTCCGCAAGGGCCCGGTCGAGCAGGGCGAGGAGTTCGGGCGCCCGGCCCTTGTTGACGCCGAAGTTCATCGTGGCGTGCGCGAGGTGGAGCGGGCAGCCCGCCTCGCGGGTGAGGGCCACCATCTCCGCGTACGCCCCCAGCGCACCGGCGCCGTACGAGCGGTGGTGCGGGCAGTAGTAGCCGCCGTAGTCGGCCACGACCCGGCACAGCGCGGTCAGTTCGGCGTCGGAGGCGTACATGCCCGGCGTGTAGGTCAGCCCGGAGGACATGCCCATCGCGCCCTGCGCCATCCCCTCGGCGACCAGGCGCTTCATGGCGGCGAGTTCGCCGTCGGCGGCCGGGCGGTCGTCCCAGCCCATCGCCAGCATCCGGACGCTGCCCTGCGGGATCAGATACGCGGCGTTGACCGCCGTGCCCTGGCGGTCGATCCGGTCCAGATAGCCGCCGACGGTGCGCCAGTCGAAGTCGATGTCGCTGCCGTCACCGTTCCAGCCGGTGATGGCCTCCCGGATCGCGGTGAGGGTCGTGTCGTCCGTGGGTGCGTACGACAGCCCGTCCTGGCCCAGCACCTCCAGGGTGACCCCCTGGGCGGCCTTCGCTGTGTGCTCCGGGTCGCGGAGGATCGCCAGGTCCGAGTGGGCGTGCATATCGATGAAGCCGGGGGCCAGGGCGAGGCCGTCGGCGTCGATGACACGGGTGCCGCCCGGCCGCCGGGCGCCCTCGGGGGAGAGCTGGGCGATACGGCCGGCGCGCAGGGTGACGTCCGCGCGGCTGGAGGGGGCGCCAGTGCCGTCGATGACGCGGGCGCCGCGGATGACCGTGACCGTGTCCATGCCGGGCGCCCGGCCTCAGAAGAAGGTGCGGATCAGGTCGGTGACGGTGCCCTCCGCGTCGGCGACCGGGATCACCTGCCACTTGTCGAACATGGTGCAGGGGTGGGACATCCCCAGCCCCACCCACTCGCCGAGCTCCAGTTCGACGCCCTCGTCCACCCGCAGCCACGCGTGCTGGTCGCTCAGCGCGGTGACGGTGAGGCCCGCCGCGGAGCGCACCGTCCCGTCGATTCCCCGCACCATGTGCGGTTCGGGGAGGTGCAGGTCGAAGGCGGCGTCCCGCTTGCCCGCGTTGAGGAACGCCTGGTCCGGCTCGGGCCGGGAGACGACCTGCGTCCACAGCGTGAACGCGGCCTGGAGCCCTCCTTCGTCGGGGTGCCGGTTGAACGGCGTCAGCCGGCGGTAGTGGCCGTCGTCGTGGGAGATGTACGCGCCCGAGCGCAGCAGCTTCAGCGTGGGTGCCGAGAGCTCGGGCAGCTCGGCGAAGGCTTCGGCGACCGCGTCGAACCAGGCGCTGCCGCCCGCGCTGACCACGATCTCGTCCAGCCCCGCGAAGTGCCCCGCCGCATCGAGGGAGACGGCCAGCCCGGTCAGCCGCCGCAGCCAGCCGCGCACCGCCGCCAGGTCGGCGCCGGGCACCTCGCCCTCGTACCCGGCGACGCCCACCAGCCGCAGGGTGCCGGTGGCGGCCACCGCTTCGGCGATCGCGGCGCACTCCGCCTCCGTACGCGCGCCGGTCCGTGCCCCGTCGCCCGCGCCCAGCTCCACCACGACCTCGACCCGGCGGCGGGCACCGGCCGCGCGCAGGGCCTCGTCCATGAGGGCGACGCCGCGAGGGGAGTCGACGTAGCAGATGCAGCGGAAGCCGGGGTCGGCGTCCAGCTCGGCGGCGAGCCAGCGCAGCGCCGCCGCGTCCACCAGTTCGTTGGCGAGGAAGATCCGCGGGACGCCGTACGCCCGGGCCACCCGCACCTGGTGCGGCACCGCGAGCGTGATGCCCCAGGCGCCGCGCTCGAGTTGCCGTTCGAAGAGCTGGGGCGCCATGGAGGTCTTGCCGTGCGGCGCGAAGGCGAGGCCGTGCCGTGCGGAGTACTCGGCGAGCGCGGCGAGGTTGTGCTCCAGGCGCTCGGCGGAGAGGGCGAGGACCGGTGTGGTGAAGCCGCCGGTGAACAGGGAGCGGCGCTCGGCGGCCAGCTCCCCGAGGGTGGTTCCCGCCGCGGCGGCGTCCGGGGGCAGCCCCTTGAACCGGTGGTCGGCGGGCTCGTCCGCGAGACGGGCGACGGGGGAGGGGGCGGGGGCTGCCATGCGGTCTCCGTAGTAGCAGTGGCGGTGTCGCCAGGGATTGCAGTATGTGCAACGGCCATTGCGTATGACGCTTGAGGCTGTCTAGCATCCCGCGGAACAGCCGGTCAATGGTGCCGGGACCGGCCGAGACACCGCAGCGAGAGGCAGCAACCACCGTGCCCACCACCTCCGACATCGACGTCGTCTGCCTCGGCGAGTCCATGGTCACGTTCCTGCCCAGCGTCCCCGGCCCACTCGCCGACGTCCCTTCCTTCCACCGCGCGATCGGCGGCGCCGAGTCGAACGTCGCCTGTACGCTCGCCCGCGCCGGGCACCGTGCCGGCTGGGTCAGCCGGGTCGGCGCCGACGGTTTCGGCGACCATCTGGTCGCTGCCATCGCCGCGCACGGGGTGGACGTCAGCGCCGTCGCACGCGATCCCGAGCGGCCCACCGGCATCTACTTCCGTACGGACGGCGAACGTGCCACCGGCACCGCCGACCCGGCGACCCCGTCCATCCCGACTACCCCGTCCTCCGCGCTCTCCGAAGTCGTCTACTACCGCGCCGGGTCGGCCGCCTCCGCGATGTCCCCGGCCAACATTCCGCACCGGGCCGTCCGGGCGGGGCAGGTGCTGCATCTGACCGGGATCACCGCGGCCCTCTCCGCCGGCTGCCTGGCCCTGCTGCGCGAGCTCACCTCGGCCCGCACCCCCACAGGGCAGGGCGGCAGTCCCGGGCCGCTGGTCTCCTTCGACGTCAACTACCGCGTCGGCCTGTGGCGCCCGAACACCGCACCGGAACCGGCCGCCGAGGTGCTGCGCGAACTCGCCCGGCACAGCGACATCGTCTTCGTCGGCGAGGACGAGGCCGCCGCCGTCTGGGGAGTGACGGGCGGGCCCGAGGCCGTACGGGAGCTGCTGCCCGAGCCCGCGGTGCTCGTCGTCAAGCAGGGTGCGGCCGGGGCCACCGCGTTCGCCGGGGACGGGGCCGCCGTCTTCGTGCCCGCGCTGCGTGTGGACGTCGTCTCGCCGGTGGGCGCGGGTGACGCCTTCGCCGCCGGCTTCCTGTCCGGGACGCTGCGGGGGCTGCCGGTGCGCGAACGGCTGCGGCACGGGCACCTGATGGCCGCAGCGGTGCTCACGGACGCGGGCGACCTGGCGCCGCCGCCGGCCCGGGACGTCGCCGACCGGCTGGTGGCCCTGGACGAGGAGAGCTGGGGGAGACTGCGACTGGAAACCGACTGGACGGTATGCGGACCACAGGACCCAGCCGCCGGACGGCCCGACAACCCCGGCGCTCAGCAGCAGCCGGAGGTGCGTCCCGCATGAGCCAGACCGTCGACCGGGCGCTGACCATTCTGCCGCTGCTCGCCGAAGGGCCCGCCAATCTGGAGCAGGTCGCCGCGCGGCTGGGCGTGCACAAGTCGACGGCCCTGCGGCTGCTGCGCACCCTGCACGAGCACGGGATGGTCTACCGCCAGGCCGACCAGCGCTACCGGCTCGGTGCCCGGCTGTTCGCGCTCGCACAGCAGGCCGTGGAGAACCTGGACATCCGCGAGATCGCCCACCCGCACCTGGCCGAGCTCAACGCGGACTGCGGACACACCGTGCACCTCGCCGTTCACGAGAAGTACGTCGAGGACCAGGTCCTCTACATCGACAAGGTCGAGAGCCGCTATCCGGTACGGATGTACTCGCGCATCGGCAAGCCCGTCGCCATCACCGTCGCCGCCGTGGCCAAGCTGCTGCTGGCCGACCTGCCCGAGCCGGAGCGGCGCGCGGTCGCCGAACGGCTCGAATACCCCCGCTACACGCCCCGTTCGACGCCGGACGCCGCCGCGTTCCTCGCGGAACTGGCCAAGGTGCGCGAACAGGGCTGGGCCACCGACCTCGGTGGCCACGAGGAGTCCATCAACTGCGTCGCCGCCCCCATCCGCGGCGCCGAGGGACGGGTGGTGGCGGCCATCTCGGTCTCCGCGCCGAACGTCGTCGTCTCCGCCGACGAACTCCTCACCCTGCTGCCCCGCGTACGGCGCACCGCCGAGGCCATCAGCACGGAGTACGCGGGACAGCCGCCCAGCCCCCGCCCGTAACGACGAGTAGGAGAGCCGCACCATGAGCGAGAAGCTTGCCAAGACCGCCCTCACCCCGGCCACGCACACCACGCCGCCCGCGAAGTTCTCGCACGGCGTGCGCAAGGGCAACATCCTCCAGGTCGCCGGGCAGGTCGGGTTCGGGCCCGCGGTGGAGGGCCAGGCCCCCACGCCGGTCGGCCCCGGGCTGCGGGAGCAGACCCTCCAGACCCTCGCCAACGTGGAAGCCGTCCTCAAGGCGGGCGGCGCCTCCTGGGAGGACGCCATGATGCTCCGCGTATATCTGACGGACACCGCGCACTTCGCGGAGTTCAACGAGATCTACAACGCGTACTTCGCCTCTCTCGAAGAGGCTCCGGCCGCGCGTACGACGGTGTACGTCGGCCTGCCCGCCGGTCTGCTGGTCGAGATCGACGCGCTCGCCGTCCTCGGCTGAGCAGCGCAGAACCCCCGGAATCGGCTCTCCCGATTCCGGGGGTCCTCTTGTGGTGGGACCCAACTGGCCCAAGAATGCGGGGCGTCAGACCGAACGAACCTTCGGTACCAGGAGAGGACCCCCCACCATGAACAGACCTCTCGCCGGCTCCCTCGCCGGCGCCTTCCTCGGCGCCGCCGCACTGACCGGCATAGCCGCCGCACCGGCATCCGCAGCGCCCGCACCGGCGCCCGGCAAAGCCAAGGCCGCCGCGCCCTCCTTCGAGGGCACCGTCGCGCTCAGCAATTGCTCCGGCTCCGTCGTCAAGATGCCCAACTCGCAGCCGGGCGACCCCGCACTCGTCCTGTCCAACGGCCACTGCCTGGAAGAGGGCATGCCCGAGCCGGGGCAGGTGATCAAGGACAAGGCGTCCAACCGCTCCTTCACCCTGCTGAAGGCCGACGGCGGCAACGCCGGCACCGTCCGCGCCACCAAGATCGCGTACGCGACGATGACCGACACCGACGTCTCGCTCTACGAAGTCGGCTCCACCTACGAGGAGATCGAGTCGAAGTTCGGCATCAAGGCGCTCGATGTCGAGGCGGCCCACCCCACGAAGGGCAACGACATCACCGTCGTCTCCGGCTACTGGAAAGAGAAGTACGGCTGCGCCATCGACGGCTTCGCGTACCAGCTCAAGGAGGACGGCTGGACGATGAAGGACTCGATCCGCTACACCGCCGACTGCGAGACCAAGGGCGGCACTTCGGGATCCCCCGTCATCGACAACGCCTCGGGCAAGGTCGTCGGCGTGAACAACACGCGGAACGAGAACGGCGAGGAGTGCACGCTCAACAACCCCTGTGAGGTGGACGAGAACGGCAAGACCACCGTGCACGAGGGGATCGGCTACGGCCAGCAGACCTACATCATCGCGCCGTGCGTTGCCGAGGGGAACAAGATCGACCTCGGCCGCGAGGGCTGCACGCTCCCCAAGCCGTAACGCTTCAGTGCCGTACGGACGTTGGGGTCTTCCTGTCCCTGTCACCACACCCGGAAAATGAGGAGTACATGAGAAAGCCCCTCGTCAGTACGCTCGCGGCGGCGCTGTTCGGCGCCGCCGCACTCATGGGCATATCCGCGGCACCCGCAGCGGCCGCCGACAGCGGGACCACGGCCCACAAGGCCGCGCCCTCCTTCGAGGGCACCGTCGCGCTGAGCAACTGCTCCGGCTCCGTCGTCAAGCTGAAGAACTCCGAACCCGGTGACCCCGCGCTCATCCTGTCCAACGGCCACTGCCTCCAGGAGGGCATGCCGGGCGCGGGCGAGGTCGTCGTCAACAAGAAGACCAGCCGCGACTTCACGCTGCTGAACGCGGACGGCAGCGACGCCGGGAAGGTCCACTCGGACAAGATCGCGTACGCGACGATGACCGACACCGACATCTCCCTGTACGAGACGACCTCCACCTACCGCCAGATCAAGAAGAAGTACGGCATCGACGCGCTGCAGCTCGACCCCAGGCACCCGCGGCAGGGCCGGGACATCACCGTCGTCTCCGGCTACTGGAAGGAGAAGTTCGGCTGCGCCGTCGACGGCTTCGCCTACCGGCTCAAGGAAGCGGACTGGACCTGGAAGGACTCCATCCGCTACACCATGGACTGCCAGACCAAGGGCGGCACCTCCGGCTCCCCGGTGATCGACAACGGCACCGGCAAGGTCATCGGCGTCAACAACACCCACAACGAGGACGGGGAGCGCTGCACCCTGAACAACCCGTGTGAGGTGGACAAGGACGGCAACGTCACCGTCCGCTATCTGAACGCCTACGGCCAGCAGACCTATCTGATCAACCCCTGCTTCGGCCGCGGCAACCAGCTCGACCTCGACGCGCACGGCTGCGTCCTGCCTGAGCCGCAGAAGTGACTCCGTCCCCGCGCCCCGACAGGGGCGCGGGGAACAGCGCGGGCAGACCGTGCCAACCGTGCCCCGGCCCGGGCTACGGCAACCCGTGCACGTGCGGGCCCACCGTGCTCGACCACTTGTTGCCGGCCGTGGCGTCCCACGCCGTGGACCAGGTCATCGCACCGCGGATGCCGGGCCACTTCTCGTCCGGGGTGAAGCTGCCGCAACTGGTGCCCTTGGCGAGGCAGTCCAGCGCGTCGTTGACCACGCCCGGGTCGACGTAGCCGGAGCCCGCGGCCTGCGACGAGGCGGGGGTGCCGATGCCGACCTGCGAGGGGTCGAGGCCGCCCTTGATCTGTACGCAGGCCAGCGCGGTGAGGAAGTCCACGGTGCCCGCGGAGTAGACCTTGCCGTCGCAGCCGTTCATCGAACCGCTGTTGTAGTACTGCATGTTGACGACGGTCAGATAGCTCTTGATGTTCAGCGCCGTCTTGAAGTACCCGTTCTGCGGCGACTGCATATCGACCGTCTGCGGCGCCATCGTCACCACGACATCGCTCTTGGCGGCGTGGATCGCGTCGAGGGCCTTGGTCATGTAGGTCGCGTTGAGGCCGTTCTCCAGGTCGATGTCGACGCCGTCGAAACCGTACTCGTCCATCAGCGCGACGATGCTCTTGGCGAAGGCGTCAGCCGAGGCGTCGTCGCCGACCGAGACGGCGCCCTTCTCGCCGCCGACGGAGACCACGACCGACTTGCCCGCGTCGTGCTTGGCGGCGATGTCCTTCTTGAACTGGTCCTCGGAGTAGTTCAGGGCCGGGTCGAGCGTGAAGTCGACCTGGCCCGGCGTGCCGGTCGCGTCCGCGAAGGCGACGGCGATGATGTCGTACTCGTCCTGCACATCGGCGATGGTCTGCTTGGTCGCGCCGTTGTCGAAGTTCTGCCAGTAGCCGGTGACGGCGTGGGCCGGCACCTGCGAGGCGCCGACCTGGGGGCCGGCCGCGGTGGGGGGCTCGGCGTGTGCGGTGGCCGGCCCGAGGGCGAGCAGACCGCCCACGGTCAGGGCCGAGGCGACGAGGCCGACGAGCGCGCGGGAGAGCCCGGGATATCTGGAACGTGCCACAACTGCCTCCGGTGTGGGGGGAGATGGGAGGTGGTGGTGCGCGTGCGCCGTACAACCTGGTCCAGACCAATGGGGTTGTCAAGGTGTAAGGCGGCATCGATCGCCCGGCACCGGCGGCGGAAACCGGGCACACGTTGCTTGCCCGCGACCCCTTGTGCTGATCGTCCGCAGGCGGTTACATCGCCTGCGACCTGCACGGTCGTCCACCCTCGAGCTCGCGTACGGCGGAGGCGTCATGGCAGCGGAGGACATCACACCCAGCACATCCGACGGCGCTCAGGGCCCGGTGCGCAAGCCGAGTTGGAAGATGATCGGCCCCGGCATCGTCGTCGCCGCGACGGGTGTCGGCGCCGGGGACCTGGTCGCCACCCTGGTGGCCGGCAGCAAGTTCGGCTACACGCTGCTGTGGGCCGCCGTCATCGGCTGCATCGTCAAGATCGCCCTCGCCGAGGCGACCGGCCGCTGGCATCTGGCCACCGGCCGCACCATCTTCGACGGCTGGCGCAGCCTCGGCCCGTGGACCACGGTCTACTTCGCGGTGTACGTCGTCATCTGGGGCTTCGTCTACGGCGCCACCGCGATGTCCTCCAGCGCGCTGCCGCTGCAGGCGCTCTTCCCCGATGTGCTGTCCCTCAAGGCGTGGGCGATCATCACCGGACTGGTCGGCCTGCTGTTCGTGTGGACCAACCGCTACGCCATCGTCGAGAAGATCATGATGGCCTTCGTCGGCGTGATGTTCGTGGTCGTCGTCTACGTCGCGATCCGCGTCAGCCCCGATCTGGGCGGCGCCTTCGCCGGGCTGCTCCCCGTACTGCCGTCCGGCTCCATGATCTACACCCTGGGCCTGGTCGGCGGCGTCGGCGGCACCATCACCATGGCCGCGTACGGCTACTGGATCAACGCCAAGGGGTGGGCCGACAGCGGCTGGATGAAGATGATGCGGCTCGACAACCGCGTCGCCTACATCACCACCGGCATATTCGTCGTCGCCATGCTGATCGTCGGTGCCGAGCTGCTGCACAGCTCGCAGATCGCCCTCGCCACCGGCGACAAGGGCCTGCTCGACCTGGACGACGTCCTGGAGAAGCGCTTCGGAAGCTCCACCTCCACCCTCTTCCTCATCGGCTTCTTCGCCGCCTCCTTCTCCTCGCTGGTGGGCGTATGGCACGGGGTGAGCCTGATGTTCGCCGACTTCGTGGAGCGGCTGCGGGCCGCCCGCGGACTCGCCGCCGAAGCGGGCGTCGCCCCGCTCACCCGCGGCGAGCAGGAGCGCTCGGTGCCCTTCCGCGGCTATCTGCTGTGGCTGACCTTCCCCCCGATGGCGCTGCTCTGGCTGGACCAGCCCTTCGCCCTCGTCGTCGCCTACGGCGTCCTCGGCGCCTTCTTCATGCCCTTCCTCGCCGCCACCCTGCTGTGGCTTCTCAACAGCGACCGCACCCCGCGCCAGTGGCGCAACGGCCCCCTCAGCAACGTCCTGCTGGCAGCATCGTGCGTCCTCTTCCTCGTCCTGTGCGTCCAGCAGGTGAGGGACCTCCCCTGGTAAGCCCTCAGCCCTGGTCGGCCTTCGCCGGGAGGGGGAGCGGCACGGTGCCCCTCGATACGGTGACGTCGTCGTCGGGCGGAATGTCGTCGAACAGTTCGCTGACATCCGCGACGGTGAGCACCTTGTCCATCCAGTGCGCGAGCGCTGTCATGTCGTCGGTCCCCGTGATCCGCACGTGCTCACTCGCCCGGACGGGCAGATCCCGCTGCTCCAGCATCCGCAGGATGAACCGCACCCGCTCCTCGACAATGCCCGCGGCTTTGCCCTTGAGGAAGGTCATCTCCACCAGGGTGCCGCGCCCGGGAAAGTAGCTGCCGTTCTTCACTGCGGCTCCTCGGCGAAGATTTGCTCGGCCTCGGTGGCGCTGAAAGCCCGCTCGAACCAGCGGTCGAGGGTGTCCAGGTCGGCGCAGCCCGTCACCCGGGCGCGCTGGCTCTCACTGACGGTGATGCCGCGCATCTCCAGCAGCCGCAGCACAGACCGGGCCCGCTCGTCGGCCTTGCCTTCGAGGAACGTCTCCTCGACGAGGGTGCCGCGCCCGGGGAAGAAGCTGCCGTTCTTCATGAGGTCCCTCCAGGTCTGCCGGGTCGGGGTGTCGCCGAGTCCGGCCTCCAGTAGCTCCGTGTAGTACTTCCGAGTTTTACGATCGGTGCGGTATAGCGCGGATGCCAGCGCTTTCAGTATGGCTGGAGCATCTGAGCTCTTGCCATGCGTCATAGCCGCGAAGGTGGCCATGGTGAGGTCCTCTTCCGCTTCCTCTGTGTCCACGATCAATGGCACGTTTCCCGGACCGAGGACCAACGGGCGAACGGTGAGGGGTTTCCAGTCGGCTGGGCCCAGATCGAAGGGACCAACAGCCCACTCGGCGGTGCTCTTGTCCTGGCAGACGACCAGGAGCAAGGCCGGGCACTCGTTCTTCGATTCGAGGAAGGACAGGTATAGGCCCAACTACGCGCTTTGCGGGGGTCGGGCCGTCCCTGCGCCTCGATCGCGAGTAGCAAGGGCGTCCCGCCCTTCTCCGGTGACAGCCGGAGCACGCTGTCCATGCGCCGTTCGACGGGCTCCAGTTCGGTGGCGTCCGGGGTGAGGACGTCGACGCGGGCGTACTCCGGCAGGGAAACGCCAAGTAAGCGAAAGGTGGGGGCGAGCAGGGCGGGGCGTTCTTGGAAGATGCGGTGTGCTGCCTCGTGGCGGGAGGTGACCATGCCGGGAACATATGACGATCGACGTGGCCCGAAGACGGGAAAGCCGTGGCGTTCGCCGGATCAGGTGAATGCGTGTTCCTGGAACGGGTGGGTGTGCGGGGGTTGGGG
>NZ_JADKMA010000110.1 GCF_017676365.1 Streptomyces oryzae | reverse complement strand
CGTCCGGTGCCCCCGAACGGACGCCATTGGTTCGGCACCGAACACTACGCCGCCTTGCACATACCCCTGACCCTGTCCGCGGGCGCAGACGTCCCCGCCGGCGCCAAGGCGGATGCGTTCCGCCATGCGGCCGAGGTGGTGACCGGCGTCCTGGGCCCCGCCACGCTGCTGGGCTGCTGGGGCGACCGGGCGCCGTTCGACACCACGCCGCCCGCCTGGGGCGGCCCGTTCCGCCGCTGGCAGCGGCCCGATCGGCCCAACTGCCTGGAGTTGAGCGCCGGTGAGGACGGCCCGGAACTGGTGCTCCAGCCAAAGGACCCGGCCGAGTACTGGCTGGAAGAGCTCGGCGAGGCCGCCCGACCGATCACCGCGTTCCTCGCCATCTCCCGGGACGACCCGACCAACGACGGCCTGGGTTTCCCAGGCTTCTCGACAACTGAGGACTGGGACGAGTTCTCCGACGCGCTCGGCACGTTCCTGGCCACCCTTCCCACCGTGACCCGGGCGCTCGGCGTGGAGCTGTCCATTCCGATGCACGCAGCGATTCCCGGAACCAGTGGGCCCATAACGTTCCATCTGGCCTGCGGCGACCAACTGGAGCTTGCCCTTTACGAGAACCGCTGCTTGCTCACCGACGACGCCCTGACCCGGCTCGGCTGGCTCAAGGAGACGACGCTGCCCTCGGCCTGCGACCACTTGTACGACGGTGCGGAATTGGTGAGCCACCACTCGGCGGCGTACGGTCCGGGAGCGCCGGGCGCCTCCTCGCTGGGCGACCTGCTGGTGGACACGGCCAAGGCATTCGGCATCAAGGCTCCCACAGGGCTGAATCCGCACTACTCCGCCGACGACCTCGGCGGCTATCGCGCCCGCTTCTACGCCCTCCCACACGGCGGTTACCGGTACGCCGATGACGACGTCCCTCCCCCGCCGCGCGCCCCCAAAGTCGACCACGAGCAGCAATTGACGATCGCGGCCCAGGCATACGGGGCCGGCGAGGACGACGTGGCGGCCCAGGCGCTGGCACGGACGGCCGGGGTGATGGCGGCGGACACGGCGCAACGCGCTCTGGAGGCGGCTCAGAGATACGCCCTGGCTCGCGCGGCCAGCGGTGATCACGTCGGAGCGCTGCGGTACGCCGAGGTCACTCTGAGACTTCCTGTCGAAACCGGCCCCGCCGAGTTGCGCAACGCCGACCGGCTTCGGGCCACCGGAGCATCTCCTGGCGCGCGGCATGTCTACGAACAGCTGGCCGATCACCCCGCGTTCGCATTGCGCCTGCTCGCCCGCGGCCGTCTGCTCGCGTCGGCACGCGAGGCCGGAGACAAGCCCACAGCACGGGCGCTACTCGAAGGCCGGCTCGGCGACATCCAGTGGCATGCCGACAGGCCGACGGCGCTGCGCACGCTCCGGTCAGCCGCCGAGACCGGCGTTCCCATCGCGCTGTTCGATCTCGGCAAACGGCTGCTGCACGACGACGAGATCGACGAGGCGCGCACCGTCTTCCACCGCGTGACCGAACTCGACACCGGCCTCACCTGCCGCGCCCTGTTCAAGATCGGCGAAACCCACGCCCGACAGAATGACCACGTCGGGGCACATACGTGGTATCTGCATGCCCTCGAAGCACCCGGTGAGCCGGACACAGCCGCCCTCGCGGCCGTCAACGGCACGCTAGGGGGAACGGCCAAGGCAGCCCGCGACCTGCCCGAGGCCCGACGTCGGTTCCGGGCCGTCCTCGACACCGGAGACCCGGCCCATCGCCCCTGGGCAGCCGCGCACCTGGCCGAGATCGCCTACTGGACAGGCGAGCACGACACCGCCGCCCGCTACTACGAGCTCACGCTCGCCACCGGAACACGCGACCCGGAACTGGTCGGCGAGGCGAGCTACCGTCTCGCCGAAATCCGCCGCGACGCAGGTGACTTCGAGCTGGCCGAGCGTTGCTTGCTCCGTGCCGCCGACTCGGGCCACCCCGACTTCACCCAGCAGGCCCGCACCCTCCTCGACACACTCCGGTGATGTGTCACCACCTCGCGCGGTCCGGCCTCCCCTCAACGTGAGGGTGACCAAGACCCATTGAGGCGAGCCGATCAACCCGGGCCATGCCTTCCGCACGGGGCGAGGGCTCCGCTCTTCAGTGCCCCGACGAACACGGACAAGACCTTCCGGAACAACGGATTCAACGACAAGGCGTCCTCCGCGAAGTAAGCACTGCCCCGTCCTGAGCCAAGTGGCGTGCGGCGTAGCTGTTTGCCGCACGCCACCGCGCCCGCTCAGCCCATGCCCTGTTGCGGCGGTATCCAGGTGAGCTTGCCCCGGATGTGCGACGACATCCTCGCGTCGAGCCGCACGTGCAGCTGGGTGTGACCGCAGACCGCGCAGACGAAGGCGTCGAACACCGCCTGCTTCGCCCCGAACGCGCCCGCGCCCGCCGGGCGGAGCCCGCCCTGCGCCACGTACTCGCCCCGGTACACCTCACCGCCGCCGCACGCGCCACAGCGCCCGAGGCGCAGGTCCCCGTTGGTCATGGGGCCAGCCTAACCAAGGCGCTCGACGGCCTCCTTGGCCTCCTTCAGCCCTTCACCGGTCAACTCCCGGTACCGCTTGATCGCATGCAGCTTCTTGCCGCTGCGCAGCAGTTCGATCACCTCGCCCAGCCGCGGATCGTGCTCCTGCAGCCCCAGGTGCTCCAGCACGAGGTCCAGCTTGCGTTCGACCCGCGCCAACTGCCGGTCGGAACGCGAGATCCGGACCTCGATACTGCGGACGGCTCCGTACACAATGGGGACCACGAGAACCCAGGCGAGTATTTCCATGGCCCCCATCCAATCAGCCGCCCTCTCCTATCCGAGAGCCCTGCGCTTCAGCCCCCCGACAAACGCGGACCAGGCTGCCGCCTGGACGACGAACACGGGGCCGCCGGGCTGTTGCTTGGAGTCGCGGATCGCCATGAGGCCGTTGCCGAGGCGGCTGCCTTCGACACATGCACGGTCGAAGTCGTTGCAGCAGCTCGACTTGAACCAGCCAGCGTCAGCCATCGAGGGCCCCACCCTTCACCGACGCCAGGAAGGCAGACCACGCCTCGGCCCCGAAGACGAACGCGGGGCCCTGCGGTTGCTTGGAGTCGCGGACAGCCATCACGCCGCCACCAAGACGAGCTCCCTCGACGCAGTTGCCGCCCTGGTTGTTGCTGTAACTCGACTTGAACCAGGCGGCGTCAGCCATCAAGGACCCCGCCCTTCACCGACACCAGGAAGGCAGACCACGCCTCAGCCCCGAACACGAACGCAGGCCCCTCCAGTTGTTTGGAGTCACGCACGGCCATCACTCCTCCGCCGAGACGGGCACCCTCAACGCACTCGCCGCCCTGGTCGTCGCTGTAACTCGACTTGAACCAAGCGGCGTCAGCCATCGAGGGCCCCGCCCTTCACCGACTCCACGAAGGCAGACCACGCAGCAGCCCCGAAGACGAACGCAGGGCCCTCCGGCTCCTTGGAGTCGCGGACAGCCATCACGCCGCCACCAAGACGGGCACCCTCAACGCAGTTGCCACCCTGGTCGTTGCTGTAGCTCGACTTGAACCAGTGGGCGTCCGTCGGGACCTCGATGATGCTCTTCATCGGTATCAATGCTCCTTGGCTGCTTCCTTGATGAGTCTCAGGGACTCTCGCGGGCCGGGGGCTAGCGCTTGCAGGTCGTTCAATGCGTCCTCGTACCGTTCAATATCCCCTTCCCGGCGGCTCACCCAGCCATCCGCTAGGTTCTCGAGATACAGGATCGACCTGATCGCGGCGCCACCGGGGAACCGCAGAACGGCGAACGGCCCGTTCATCCCTGAGTGGGCACCGTAGCTGAACGGCACCACCTGGACCCGCACGTTAGGCAGCTCCATAGCCACGTCGACGATGTGGCTCAGTTGGTCGCGCATCAGCTTGGAGCCACCGACCGTACGGCGCAATACCGCTTCGTTGATGATGGCCGTCAGCTTCAGCGGCGAGCACTCGCGTCGCAGCACTTCCTGACGGTTCATCCGCACGGCGACCAGACTGTCCACTTCCTCGGCGCTCATACCCTGGTGGGCGCGCTCATGGATCACGCGGACGTACGCCTCGGTCTGCAACAGCCCCGGGACGAACTCCGACTCGTAGTTCTGCAGGGCGCTGGCTGTGGCCTCAAGGCCCAGGAACGCCTTGAATCCCGGCCGGATCACCGGCCGATATGTTGGCGACTGCCACCAGTCCCGCCGGGTCTTGGTCACCGCCGCATACCCCTGCAAGAGGGCCCGCTTCTCCTTCGAGGCCCCATAAATCTCGCAGAGCGCTATCACATCGGAGGGTTCCACCGACGCGTTGTCGCCCGTCTCCAGACGGGTGAGCTTGGACGAGCTCCACAGGAGCTTCCGGACGACCTGGCGTCCGTTCAGGCCCGCGGCCTGCCGCAGTTGCCGCAGCTCGCTGCCGAGCTGCAAACGGCACAGGGCGGGCGTTGCCGACTCGATGTCTATGATCATCCGCGCGCTTCCTTCCTCCGCCAGCGCGTGAAACGTTCTGCGAATTTGCAGAACATTGCAGTGAAGCGTGAATACCGCCTCCGAGCAGCAGGAATTGGCACGGAAAGTTGTCCGCGCAAACTCCCCAATTCCGTTCCAACGGTAGCCGGGTCGGTGCCACTCTGTAGGGGCTTTCTCACAGAGCGCTCACAGAAGGGGCGCGAACGGAAAGGAAAAGGGTTCCGTGACGAGTTACCGATCTGCGGCATGCGGTCTCGGCAGGCACGCGGAGTGCCGTCATGCCACGCCGAGGCAGGCGCCCCCGGGTGTGCCGGTGACGTATGAGGCGTGCGGTTGTGTCTGCCATCGAGGGCTGGAGGGTATCCGTATGTGGATCTACGACCGGGAGCAGACGCCGATGCCGGCCCCGGGGCTTCGACTGCTGCCGTGGACGACGGAGTCCGGCAAACCCTGCTACCTCAGCGGCGACCCGGACTCCACCGTCTCCTGCTACGCCGACGAGCTGGAGGAGGCCCAGTTGGCGGACGGCGACCGGGCGTTGAAGCGCTTCCTTTTCGTATACGGCGACGAGGGGAGAAAGGGCGCCGACGAGGAGAAGACGCGGGCCGCCACGGAGACCGCCGCAGCCCTCAGCAACGTACTCCGCGTCGCCGACAGCAGGGGCGCCCGGCTGCCGGGCGACTCCGGCGAGGCCGAGATCACCTGCGTCCCGAAGCCCCGCAGCCAAGAGGGTCACGGCCAAGAGGACGGGCCAGGGCCGACGGGCCGGTGAACTCCCGCTATCCGGACCGTCGTGCGCGCGCAGCGGCGACGATGCGGAAGGCGATGCTGCCGCCGAAGGCCGCGCCGACGGCTGTGAACAGTCCGACCGTGGTGGAGTCGCCGATGGTGAGACCCATCCACCCGTGGTAACCGCAGACGGCGCCCAGTCCCGCGGTGAACGCGGTGGTGACCACGAGGGCGGCCACGATGCCGCAGCCATGTTCGCTGGAGTGGGCCACGCTGCCCCTCTTGGACATGGCCCTGGCGACGGCCAGCGGCGCGAGACCCACCAGCGCGCCGGCCCAGGCGCCGCCCTCTTCGAGTTGGCCCAGGGAGATCACAGCGATGTCCAGTCCGCCGTCGTCCCCGAGCCAGCCGAGGAGGAAGCCGGTCACACTCAGCGCCACGAGGACGAGAAAGCCGGTGCGCGCGGACCGCAGCCCGGCGACGATCTGCGCGACGACGCCGGCCAGCCCGCCGAGCCAGGCGCCGGCCACCGCGCCCAGATAGCTGGGGTGGAGCAGCCCGGCGGGGATGTCGGGGGTGTCCATCTCCACGAGGCCCGCGTGGAAGAACTGCTGGGACATGGGGGAGAGATCGCCGCTGTTGGCCTTGGTGGCGGCGATCAGGCCCGCGAGTACGCCGAGTACGACGAAGGCGGTGTCCCGCGACCGGCTGAGCGCGCTGCGGGCCTTCGGCCCCGAGAGGGCAGCCGTCAGGCGGGCCCGCAGGGAAGGGCGGTCGGGCGGATTCGGGTCCACGGTGGTGGGCTCGTCCCCTCCGCGGGCGGCCCCGCGTCGCCGCCCCGCCCCGGCGCCCGCGCCTCCCGGCGATGCGCTCCGTACCGTCCGGGCGGCCTCGCGGCTGAAGTCCCGTACCCAGCCGAACACCCGCCGGGCCCACGCCGCGCCACCGTCGGTGCGGGGCGGTACGACGACGGTCGGCTGCTCGGAGTCGGGAGGGACGTGCCGTTCGTCCGCCGCCATGCGGAACCGGAGCACATCGTCGCGCTGGGCCGCGATCAGCTGATGGACCTCGCCCGGCCAGACCTGCTCGGACCGCGCGGCCTGTGAGAGCAGATTGTGGGCCCGCTCGCGGAGCTGGGCCGGGTTCGGCCGGTCGGCCGGCTCCTTGGCGAGGCACGGCTGGATGAATCCGCGCAACCGGTCGGGGATCCGGCCGAGGTCGGGTTCGGTGTGCACGACGTTGTACATCATCTGCGGGGCGGAGGTCCCGCTGAACGGGCCCTCCCCCGTGCACGCCATGACCAGTGTGGCGCCCAGCGAGAACACATCGCTGGCGGACGTCAGGGTGCGGCCGTTGGGCTCGACCTGTTCCGGCGACATGAAGCCGGGCGCGCCGACCACCCAGCCGGTGTGTGTGACCCAGGTGCCGTCGTCGCTGTCGGTGGCCCGCGCGATGCCGAAGTCGATGACCTTGGCGTGCCGCTCCGCGAGCAGCACGTTGGAGGGCTTCAGATCGCGGTGCACCAGTCCGGCCCGATGGATGTCGAGCAGCGCCGAGGCGAGGTCGGCGGCCAGCCACAGCACCGCCTCCTCGGGCAGCCCGCCGACGGCCTCCACCGCCGCGTGCAGCGAAGGTCCCGGCACGAACTCCGAGGCCAGCCATGGCACCGGCTCGTCCGCTCCGTCGTCGACCACGGCCGCCGTGTAGTCGCCGGACACCTTGCGGGAGGCCGCCACCTCGCGGGTGAACCGGGCGCGGAAACCGTCGTCCTCCACGAACTGCGCGCGTACGTGTTTGAGCGCGACCAGCCGGCCGCCGGGCGTATCGCCGAGCAGCACCCGCCCCATGCCGCCGCTGCCGAGTTCGGCGAGCATCCTGTACGGCCCGACCCTGCGCGGGTCCGACGTCTCCAGCGGTCGCACCCGCCACCCCCTCCGGCTGTTGAGCGGAGTGATGATATCCGAACTCCCCTGAGAGTGAAGGGAGTTGGGCGAGCGCCACCCACCGGCATTGTCGGAACCCTACAAACCGCGCAGGGTACAGATGGTCCAGGGCAGCCGTCCGCAGATGTCGCCCGTCCGGCAAAGATGGAGCGTATGCCCGCAACACTGGACCCGGCCGATCCGGCCTTCGCCCGCGACCCCTACCCGTACTATGCCGGGCTCCGTACAAAAGGAGCCGCGACGCGGGTGGCGCTTGCCAACGGGACGCACGCGTGGCTGGTCACCGGGTACGAGACCGCGCGGGCCGTGCTGGCCGATCCGCGGTTCTCCAACGTCCCCCTCGTGGGGGCGGGCCGGCCGCGCGCCGACTCGCCGGCCCGCCGGGCGCGGGCGTGTCTGGCCCGGCACATGCTCAACCAGGACGCACCCGGCCATCTGCGGCTGCGCCGCCTGGTCACCGGCGCGTTCTCGCCGCGCCGCGTCGACGCGCTGCGCCCGCGTATCGAGGAGCTGGCGGACGGGCTGGTGGCCCAGGTCACCCGGCAGCTGGCGGACGGCGGGACCGCCGACCTGGTGGACGCGTTCGCGTTCCCGCTGCCGGTGCTGGTGATCGCCGACGTGCTGGGCGTACCGGAGGCCGACCGTACGCAGCTGCGCGAGTGGACGTACCGCGTGGGCTCGCCCGCCGACGCGCTGCCGCCCGGCGCGGTCGAGGAGGCGTGGGGGCAGCTGCACGCGTACTTCACGGAGCTGATCGCCGCCAAGCGTCGCCGGCCCGGCGACGATCTGTTCAGTGCCCTCGTTCCCGGGCTGGACGGGGACGAGTTGGTGGCCATGGCGTTCCTGCTGCTCTTCGCCGGATACGAGACGACGATGAACCTGCTCGCGTCCGCCGCGCTGTTGCTGCTCACCCACCCTGCGGAGCGGGCCGCCGCGTGCGCGGGCGGCCCGCTCGACTGGGCGGCCGTGACCGAGGAGACGCTGCGCCACGCCAGCCCGTTGGAGGGGGCGACGTGGCGGCGCACCACGCAGCCGGTGGATCTGGGCGGCGGGGTGGTGCTGCCGGAGAGGGCTTCCGTGCTGGTGGTGCTGGCCGCAGCGAACCGTGATCCGCAGTGCTTCGCGGAGCCGGACGGGTTCCGTCCGGCCCGCTATGCGGGGGAGGGCCGGGGCCCCGCCCCGCACTTGGCCTTCGGCCACGGGCCGCATATGTGTCCGGGAGCGCGGCTTGCCCGGCTGGAGGCGGCCATCGCGCTCCCCCGGCTGTTCGCCGCGCTCCCCCCTGACGTGGCCCTCGCCGGCCCCGCCGACTCCCTCCCTTACCGGCCGGGTCTCCTGGTGCGGGGGCCGCGCACGGTGCCGGTCCGGTAGGGGGCTGCGCCCCGAAGGGGCGCGGGGAACTGCGCGACAAGCCACGGCGGAGCCGCAGTCCGCAACGCACAGCAAGGGGCACCCCCTCACCGGAACCGAATCGGCGATCAGCTCCGGCCGCGGGCCCGTCGGCGGACCAGCAGCGCGCCGCCGGCGCCCAGCATCAGTGCTGCGGCCACGGAGACGGCGGTCACCGAGGTTCCCGTCTCGGCGAGATCGCCGTCACCACCGTTCGGGGACGGCGCGGAGGCCGGGGAGGCGGTGTCCGACGCATGCTCGGAGGGCTTGCCGGGCTCGCCCGGCTTATCGCTGGGGGCAGCGCTCGGCTTCCCGCTGTGCGAAGGGCTTGCCGAGGCGCTCGGCGTAGTGCTCGGCCTGCCGCCGGACTCACCGTCATCATCCGCGCAGTCGGTCCAGAACACCTTGTGCTTGGCCCGGCCGTGCTCGCCGTCGAAGTTCCAGATCAGCTTGTAGTGGCCGTCCGGCAGTTTCAGGTCCGCGCTGCGGCCGTGGCCTTCAGCGTCGAGGTCCAGGGAGTCGCTCTTGGCCACGGTCCCCCGGGAGCCGGTGGGCGGCATCTCGACGATCCGCCAGTTCACTTGCTGACCGGCGTCGAAGCCGAACGCGTCCAGGTAGAACGTGCACACATGGGGCTCGTTCTTACGGAGTGCCTCACCCGTCCCGGCGTCGTGGATCTTCACGGTTCCGTTGTCACCGGGCGGCGTCGCGTGCGCGACCGGCCCGACGAGCAGCGAAACCGCCACCCCTGCCACCACCGTGCAAGCCGAGGAGAAGATGCGCATGGCTTACCCAATCTTCATTTTTGTGTTCGATTTGTGGCCGTTGGGGGGTGGCGGCTCAGCGTGTCCCGAATCTCCCCTGGCGTCAAGCGGATCTGAAGGCGGATCTGTGCGCATTCCCCCGCAGAACGTCAAAGCACTCCTTATGTGGTGAGCTGCCGCTACGACTGGCGTGACGGAGACGAAGGGCGGTATGCGGCGGTGCGGACCATCGGACTGATCGGCGGGATGAGTTGGGAGTCCTCGGCCGAGTACTACCGGATGCTCAACGAGATCACCAGGGAACGGCTGGGCGGGCTGCACTCGGCGCGGCTGGTGCTGTACTCGGTCGACTTCGCCGAGATCGAGGTGCTGCAGGCGGAGGGCCGCTGGGAGGAAGCGGGTGGCATCCTCGCCGACGCGGCCCGGGCGCTGGAGGCGGCGGGCGCCGAACTGCTGGTGCTGTGCACCAACACCATGCACAAGGTCGCCGGGTACATCGAGGAGGCCGGATCGGTGCCGCTGCTGCATCTGGCCGACGCGACCGCGCAGGCGGTGCGGGCGGCCGGGCTGCGGCGGGTGGGGCTGCTGGGCACCGCGTTCACGATGGAGCAGGACTTCTACCGGGACCGGCTGGCGGCCGGCGGTCTGTCGGTGCTGGTCCCCGACGCGGCCGACCGGGAGCTGGTGCACCGGGTGATCTACGACGAACTGTGCCTGGGGACCGTGCGGGACGACTCGCGCGCCGCGTACCGGCGGATCATCGGGAAGCTCGTCGCGGACGGCGCGGAAGGGATCGTGCTGGGCTGTACGGAGATCGAGTTGCTGATCGGCGCGGAGGACAGCCCCGTGCCCGTCTTCCCCACAGCCCGGCTGCACGCCGAGGCCGCGTTCGCGGCGGCGACCAGCTGACAGTCACAGTTCGCCCATCGCTCCCGCCGCCTCCTCGGGGCTCGTCACCACCCTGACCCCCTCCGGCACCGGGGGGCGGCGGACGACCACGACGGGCAGGGCCGCCTCCCGGGCCGCGGCGAGCTTGGGTGCGGTGGCCGTGCCGCCGCTGTCCTTGGTGACGAGGACGTCGATGCGGTGGCGGTGCAGCAGCGCGCGCTCCCCGTCCAGGGAGAACGGGCCCCGGTCCAGCAGCAGTTCCATGTGCGCCGGGACGGGCGTGCCCGCCTCCGGCGGGTCGACGGTACGGACCAGAAACCACAGGTCCTCGGCACCGGCGAAAGAGCTCAGCCCCAACCGCCCGGTCGTCAGGAAGACGCGCCGCCCCAGCCGGGGCAGCAGCCGGGCCGCACCGTCCAAAGAGTCCGTCATGTGCCAGTTGTCGCCCTCGGCCGGTACCCAGCCGGGACGGCGCAGAGCGAGCAGGGGAACATGGGCACTGGCCGCGGCCTCGGCGGCGTGGAAACTGATCGTCTCGGCGAAGGGATGGGTGGCGTCGATGAGTACGTCCACACGGTGGGTACGCAGCCATTCCGTCAGCCCTCGCACGCCCCCGAAGCCGCCGACGCGTCCGTCGCCGACGGGCATCCGCGGGGCAGCGACCCGTCCGGCCAGCGAGCTGGTGACGCGTACCGCCGGGTCCGCGTGCAGCAGTTCCGCCAGGCGCCGGCCCTCCGTCGTACCGCCGAGGATCAGTACGTGCACGGACTGCGGTTCCTTTCATGGGTGAGGAGGCCCCGGCCAGGGGCGGGCGCGACGCTCAACTCAAGCACACCGGTCTGCGGCCCGGCTGGACGACCGGCGCCTGCGCGACGGCGGCGACGACCGCCGCGTACACCGCGCTGCTGACCGGCGACTTCCCCGACCCGGTGACGATCACCCTGCCCAAGGGGCAGAACCCCGCCTTCGCCCTCGCCTACGAGGAGTTGCAGTCCGGGTCCGCCACCGCCGCCGTCGTCAAGGACGCCGGCGACGACCCCGACGTCACCCACGGCGCCCTCGTACGCGCCACCGTGCGCCCCCTCGCGCCGGGCGCGGGCGTCGTCTTCCGCGCCGGGCCCGGCGTGGGCACCGTCACCCGCCCCGGGCTCCCCCTCGACGTGGGCGAGCCGGCCGTCAATCCCGTACCGCGCCAGATGATGCGCGAGCACGTCGGGGGCGTGGCGGGCCGGCACGGTGGGAGCGGCGATGTGGAGATCACGCTCTCCGTCGACAACGGCGAGGAGATCGCCCGCTCCACCTGGAATCCGCGGCTCGGCATCGTCGGCGGGCTGTCCATCCTCGGGACGACCGGCATCGTCGTGCCCTACTCGTGCTCCGCCTGGATCGACTCCATCCGGCGCGGAGTGGATGTGGCCCGCGCGGCGGGGCGCACCCATGTGGCCGGGTGCACGGGCTCGACCTCGGAGCGTACGGTCGTCGCCGAGTACGGGTTGCCCGAGGACGCGCTGCTGGACATGGGGGACTTCGCGGGGGCTGTCCTGAAGTACGTACGCCGGCATCCCGTCGAACGGCTCACCGTCTGCGGGGGCTTCGCGAAGTTGTCCAAACTCGCGGCCGGGCATATGGATCTGCACTCGAAGCGGTCGCAGGTGGACAAGGGGTTTCTGGCCGAGTTGGCGCGTGCGGGAGGGGCCGACCATGCGCTGGCCGCGCGCGTCGCCGAGGCCAATACGGGCCTTGCGGCCCTGCAGTTGTGTGCCGCCGCGGGTGTGCCACTCGGCGACCTGGTGGCCGCCGCCGCCCGCGATGAAGCCCTCGCGGTGCTGCGCGGGGCGCCCGTCGCAGTTGATGTCCTCTGCATCGACCGCGCCGGAACAATTGTTGGCCGCAGCAGCATCCGCTAGGTCCCATGGGGCTGCGCTTGCCCACCCTGCGCCCCTGGCGCAGACTGCCCAAGCTTCGCAGGGCACCGGTCGCGTTCCGTCGAATACAGGTGGCTGTCCCGGAAGTGTGAAGCGCCCAGCGCGCGGCCCACCAGGATGACGGCGGTTTTGGTGAGGCCAGCGGCTCTCACCTGCTCCGCGATATCGGCCAACGTGCCCCGCAGAACGACTTCCTCCGGGCGGCTGGCGAAGGCGACGACCGCTGCGGGGCAGTCCGCACCGTAGTGAGGAAGGAGCTCGGCGACGAGCTCGTCGGCGTACCGCACCGCCAGGTGCAGCACGAGCAGCGCGCCGCTGCGCCCCAGGGTGGCCAGGTCCTCGCCCTCGGGCATGGGCGTGGCCTGCCGCGCGATGCGGGTCAGCACGACGGTCTGCCCGACAGTCGGCACCGTCAGCTCCCGCTTCAGCGCGGCGGCGGCGGCCGCGAACGCGGGCACGCCCGGGACGACCTCGTACGGCACCCCGGCAGCGTCCAGGCGCCGCATCTGCTCGGCGACGGCGCTGAAGACGGACGGGTCGCCGGAGTGCAGCCGCGCCACATCCAGCCCCTCGCGGTGGGCGCGGACCAATTCCTCCGTGATGGCGTCCAGGTCGAGCTGCGCCGTGTCGACCAGCCGCGCTCCGGGCGGGCACTCGGCGAGGAGTTCGCGGGGCACCAGGCTGCCCGCGTACAGGCACACCTGGCAGGCGGCGAGCGTACGGGCGCCGCGTACCGTGATCAGGTCGGCGGCGCCGGGCCCGGCGCCGATGAAGTAGACCGTCATGCGTCCCCTCCCACTTCCGGGCCGGCGCCCTTGCGCACCGCCCATTGCGTCACCGGCATCGCCTGCCGCCACCCTGTGAAGCCGCCGACCGGCACCCCGTGCGCCACCGAGAGCCGCACCAACTCGCCGCCGCAGCGCCGGTACCACTCCACCAACAGCGCCTCCGACTCCAGGGTGACGGTGTTGGCGACCAGCCGGCCGCCCTCCGGCAGCGCAGCCCAGCAGGCGTCCAGCAGCCCCGGCGCGGTCAGCCCGCCGCCGACGAACACCGCGTCCGGCGTGGGCAGTCCGGCCAGCGCGCCCGGCGCGGTACCGGTGACGACGCGGAGCGAGGGCACGCCCAGGCGGTCCGCGTTGCGGGAGATCCGCGCGGCGCGCTCGGGGTTGCGCTCCACCGTGAGCGCCGCGCATGCGGGGTGGGTGCGCAGCCACTCCACGGCGATGGAACCCGCGCCGCCGCCCACGTCCCACAGCAGCTCGCCGGGCGCGGGCGCCAACGCGGCCAGTGTCGCGGCCCGTACGTAGCGCTTGGTGAGCTGCCCGTCGTGCTCGTACGCCGCGTCCGGCAGCCCGGGGACGGCGCCGAGCCGCAGCCCGTCCGGTGACGGCGCGCACTCGACGGCGACGAGGTTGAGGGGGTCGCCGGGCGGGTGCGGCCAGTCGTCCGCCGTCCCCGCGCAGGCGCGCTCGTGCGGGCCGCCGAGCTGTTCCAGCACCCGCATCCGGCTCGGCCCGAACCCGCGCTCGCGCAGCAGCGCCGCGACCTCGCCCGGGGTGTGGGCGCCCGCGCTGAGCACCAGCAGCCGCCGCCCCGGGTGCAGTGCGGCGGCGATCCGGGCGAGCGGCCGGCCGACGACGCTGACGACCTCGCACTCCTCCAGCGCCCACCCCAGCCGCGCGCACGCGAGGGTGACGGACGAGGGGTGGGGCAGTACGCGGAGCGGCAGGTGCGGCGCGACTTCGGCGAGGGTGCGGCCGATCCCGTAGAAGTACGGGTCCCCGCTCGCCAGCACCGCGATCCGGCGCCCGGCGTGCTCCGCGAGCAGTCGGGGGACGGCGGGCCGCAGCGGCGAGGGCCACACCACCCGCTCCCCCGCACAGTCCGAGGGCGGCAGCAGCTCGAGCTGACGGCGCCCTCCGAAGATCACCTCGGCCGCGCGCAGCGCTTCCCGCGCGGGGCCGGTCAGCCCGGCCCAGCCATCAGCCCCCACCCCCACGACCGTCACCGGTTCAACCGGTGACGCGTACGGGACGGCCGACGACGGGGACACCACGGACGCACCTCGGAGGGCAGACGGAAGCGGACACGGACGGCTCGAACTGTACTGTTCGAGACCCCGCCCCCCGACCACCGGTCCCGGTCCACAATGGGCGCATGGATCGAAACGCACTGCCCGACCACGCCATGCCCGACTGGGAGAAGCGGTTTCGGGCGCCGCGCGTCTCACTGCCCGAGTGGGCCGAGGACGCACCTGCCCGGTCGCTGTTCGTCTCGAACGCGACGGGCACGTTCGAGCTGTACGCCTGGGACCGTACGACCGGCGAACAGCGCCAGGTCACCGACCGGCCCAACGGCACCACGGACGGCGCCCTGACGCCGGACGGCGAGTGGATCTGGTGGTTCTCGGACACCGACGGCGACGAGTTCGGCGTCTGGATGCGCCAGCCCTTCGCGGGCGGCCCCGACACCGTCGCCGTCGAGGGCCTGGACCCCGCCTACCCGGCGGGCCTGGCGATCGGCCGGGACGGCACCGTCGTCGTCGGCCGCTCCACCGACGAGGACGGCTCCACCATCCACGTACTGCGCCCCGGATCCCCCGCTCCCGTCGAGATCTACCGGCACAGCGAGTCGGCCGGTGTGGGCGATCTCTCGCACGACAGCAGCCTGCTGGCCGTCGAGCACACCGAACACGGCGACGCCATGCACTCGGCGCTGCGCGTCGTACGCCCCGACGGCTCGACCGTCGCCGAGCTGGACGACAGCGAGGGCGGCACCAAGGAGCTGGGCCTGACCGTGCTCGGCTTCGCGCCCGTGGACGGCGACCCCCGGCTGCTGATCGGCCACCAGCGGCGCGGCCGGTGGGAGCCGATGGTCTGGAACCCGGTCGCCGGCACGGTGACGGAGCTGGAGCTGGACCTGCCCGGCGATGTCGCCGCCGAGTGGTATCCGGACGCCTCAGCACTGCTGATCGCACACAGCCACCAGGCCCGCGACGAGCTGTTCCGCTACGACCTGACGACCGGCGAGCGCACCCGTATCGACGCGCCCGCCGGGTCGGTGATGGGCGCGACGGCGCGGCCGGACGGCACGGTGGAGTATCTGTGGTCCTCCGCCGCCGAACCGCCGCAGGTCCGCTCCACCGCGGGCGCGGCCGTGCTCGACCCTCCGGGGATGAAGGCGCCGCGCTCGGTGCCGGTCGAGGACGCCTGGGTCGAGGGCCCCGGCGGTACGGTGCACGCGCTGGTGCAGAAGCCGGCCGGTGCGGGCCCCTTCCCCACCGTCTTCGAGGTGCACGGCGGCCCCACCCACCACGACAGCGACTCCTTCGCGGGCCAGCCCGCCGCCTGGGTCGACCACGGCTTCGCCGTCGTACGGGTCAACTACCGCGGCTCCACCGGATACGGCCGCGCCTGGACCGATGCCCTCAAGCACCGCGTCGGCCTGATCGAGCTGGAGGACATCGACGCCGTACGCGCCTGGGCCGTCGGCTCCGGGCTCGCCGACCCGGACCGGCTGGTGCTGGCGGGCGGCTCCTGGGGCGGCTACCTCACCCTGCTCGGCGTCGGCACCCAGCCGGAGGTGTGGGCGCTGGGGCTGGCAGCGGTGCCGGTCGCGGACTACGTCACCGCCTACCACGACGAGATGGAGGCGCTGAAGTCCATGGACCGCACGCTGCTCGGCGGCACCCCGGAAGAGGTGCCGGAGCGCTTCGAGGCGTCCTCCCCGCTGACGTACGTCGACAAGGTGCGCGCCCCCGTCTACATCTCCGCGGGCGTCAACGACCCCCGCTGCCCGATACGGCAGGTCGAGAACTACGTCGCCAAGCTGGCGGAGCGCGACCATCCGCACGAGGTGTACCGCTACGACGCGGGGCACGGCTCACTCGTCGTGGAGGAGCGGATCAAGCAGGTCAGGCTGGAGATCGACTTCGCGTTGCGGCATCTTCCGAAGACGGACCGGGAGGGTCGGCATCCGCTGCCGGACCGGCCGGCCGGTCTTCCGGGATGAGTCCCAGCGCTGCGTCCTTGGCCAGCTCCGCCTCCCGGCGGAAGAAGCGGAACCACATGAAGACCACGAACCCTGCGAACACGAACCACTGCGCCGTATAGCCCAGGTTCTGGAACGCCTTCATGTCGAGGCCGGTGTTGTCGGGCGCGACCGGCGGCACCGGCCTCAGCGGCTGCTGCGTCCGCTGCTCGGTGATCCAGGCGTCCTCCACGCCGTACGGGACGACGTTGACGAGCGCCGCCGCACTGACGAACCCGAGCTGCCCATCCGGCAGCGCACCCTGCGCACCGTCCCCCGCGTCGCTCTGCGACTCCGACGCCTGGAGCACTCCCGTGACGGTGACCTCGCCCTTCGGCGCCGCCGGCACCCGCCCCGGATCCGCCTTGCCCGGCAGCCAGCCGCGTACGACGGGCAGCGCCTTGCCGCCCTCGGTGTCCCCGGTACGCAGCAGGGACAGCACATAGAAGCCGTGCTTGCCCTCGACCGTGCGGTCCGGCACCAGCAGCGGGTGCTCCCTGTCGAACCGGCCCGTCACCTTCGCCGTACGACCCGCGGTGTCCTCACTGACCGGCAGCAACTCCCGCAGCCCCCGCGCCTCGGCCTGCTCCTGCGCGGCCGTCTGCTCCTGCTGCTTCTGCTGCTCCTGGTGACGGTCGACACGGTCGTCGAAACGGCTCAGCTGCCAACTGCCCATCAGCACACAGACCGGAATCGCCAGCAGGGCGAACACATTGATCGCCCACCACCGCGGCGTCACCAAAAACCGGTACACGCCCCCACAGTACGACCAGGCGACGCAATCCCTTCGAGAGGGGCCGCGCCCCGAAGGGGCGCAGCGAATCAGCCCTGAGGAATCACACCGGTCCGGTAAATGGTCCCGCTCCCACACCCGCCGGGCACCCTGGTGCCCGGCACCGGCTCACCGCCCTCCGGCGTGTGCGAGACCACAACCGCCGTGTCACCCCCACCAGGGTCACCACCGCCACCATCGGCCTCACCCGGTGTCCCCGTACTGCCGCCGTCACCCCCACCATCCGCGGAGCCGTCTCCCGACCCGGCGCTGGGACCAGTGGTGTCCCCCTCGTAACGCCCACCCTGCGGCGAGGGCGAACTGCACCCACCGCTGGGCACGAAGGCGAACTTCACCACATACGCCTGCCCTGGCCGCAGCACGACCTCATCCCGCGCGGCGGCCGGATCACCGAGGCCGGGCGCCGGATCCCCGGACGTATGGTCCACGACCACGACCTGCCCGCCCCCACTGCCCTGTACGGAGGCGCCGACGACGCCCTCGCCCTCCACCGTGCAGGCGTTGCGGGAGACGTTGGCGACGCGGAAGCTGCCGTAGACCGTGCCCGAACTGTCGGGCGTACCCGCCTGCGCCGAGCCGCCGCCCAGCTGCTCGCTGCCGCAGGTGGGGGCGCTGGCGTTGAGGGTCTCGTCGGAGCCGGCTCCGCTGTCCCCCGGGCCGCCGGAGGGTGACGGGTGGGCGTCCGCTCCGCCCTTGTCACCCTTGCCCTGGTCCTCGCCCTTGCCGCCGTCGTGCTTGTCCTCGCCCTTGCCGCCGTTTCCGCCGGAACCGGCGTCGGGGCCGCGGGTCTGGCCGTGGGTGCTGGCGGCGGTCACCGGATGGTCGTCGCCGCCGACGCCGGGGACGACGCCGCCGTAGAAGAGCGCGGGCACCCCGACCACGGCGACCAGTGCCGCCGCCACCCCGCCGACCATGGCCTGGCGGCGGTGCGCACGGCGCGCCGGCACGGCGCGGTGCAGATGCTCCAGCGTGCGGTCGAGGCTGTCGGCGGGCGGCTCGATGCTGCGGACGCTGCCCTTCAGGAGCTCTCTGAGCGTCTCCTCCTCGGAGCTGAGCTCCGACTCGTCGAAGAGGTCCAGCGAGATCTCCTCGGCGGGGTCGCCCCGCTCATCGCTGTCGTTCCGGTCGTTCCGGTCGTCCCTGTCATGCGTGTCGTCGTGCGGCACTGGCCGCTCGCGCGGCTCCTCGCCGCCGGGGAGACCCGGTGTCTCACTCATGACGCCGTCTCCATGGCGGTGCGCAGCGCGGCGATCCCGCGCGAGCCGTACGCCTTCACGGAGCCGAGGGAGAGCCCGAGCACCTCGGCCACTTGCGCCTCGGTCATGTCGGCGAAGTACCGGAGCACCAGCACCTCGCGCTGGCGCCGCTGCAAGCCGCGCATCGCCTGTATCAACTGATCCCGTTCGAGCTGTTCGTAGGCCCCCTCCTCGGCGCTCGCCATGTCGGGCATCGGCTTGGAGAGCAGCTTCAGCCCGAGGATGCGGCGGCGCAGCGCGGAGCGGGAGAGGTTCACGACCGTCTGCCTGAGGTAGGCGAGGGTCTTCTCGGGGTCGCGGACGCGCTTGCGCGCCGAGTGGACGCGGATGAACGCCTCCTGGACGACGTCCTCGCACGAGGCGGTGTCGTCGAGCAGCAGCGCCGCGAGCCCGAGCAGGGACTTGTAGTGGGCGCGGTAGGTCTCGGTCAGGTGGTCGACTGTGGTGCCATGTGCCATCGCCTCGTCAGCGTCCCCATGCTGTGTGAGCGAGCGCGAGGGGCGCGCGGCGGGCCACGGTGCGATCACAGACATGCCTCCGGCCACTGGTAGCCCCCCAGCACCGGGGCCGGGGCGGCCAGGGGCCGTTGCGATTCCGAGTACCTCTGCCACGCCTGTTTGACACGTTTCCCCCCGTCAGGGTTGTACGCGACAGGCACTGTGCCGGAAAACACACCACATGCCGTCATACACACATCTCTCAGTCTCTGTTGGGGGCCCCTCCCGGCCGAAGGCTGGGGGAGCCCCGTGTCTCCCAGGCCCTTCAGCCGCGCTCCCCCTGCGCGTCAGGCTCCGGAGGCAACAAAGACGCTCCCCGCCTGCCTGCCGGTTGCAGGGGCGGGGAGCGCCATTGTCCGTCAGCGAACACCACTGTGACCAGGGGGCCGAAGGCCCCGCCCTCTGAGAGAGCCCAGCGGTCAGCGTCCCGTACCGCCGTAGACCACAGCCTCGTCCGTCTCACTGTCCAGCCCGAACGCCGAGTGAACCGCACGCACCGCGTCGCCCACGGCCTCCTCACGAGTGACGACAGAGATACGGATCTCCGAAGTGGAGATCAGCTCGATGTTGACCCCGGCATTGGACAGTGCCTCGAAGAAGCTCGCCGTGACACCCGGGTTGGTCTTCATCCCCGCACCGACGAGGGAGATCTTCGCGATCTGGTCGTCGTAGCGCAGCGAGTCGAAGCCGACGGTGCCCTGCACCTTCTCCAGCGCCGCGATGGCCTTCTTGCCCTCGGTCTTGGGCAGCGTGAAGGAGATGTCGGTCAGCCCCGTGGAGGCGGCGGAGACGTTCTGGACCACCATGTCGAGGTTGATCTCAGCCTCCGCGACGGCACGGAAGAGCGCCGCGGCCTCGCCCGGCTTGTCCGGCACCCCGACGACCGTGACCTTGGCCTCGGACGTGTCGTGCGCCACACCCGAGATGATCGCCTGCTCCATCGACTCTTCCCCTTGCCCGTCCGGCTGCTCGTTCGTGACCCACGTACCCTTCAGGCCGGAGAAGGACGACCGCACATGGATCGGGATGTTGTAGCGGCGCGCGTACTCGACACAGCGGTGCAGCAGCACCTTGGAGCCCGAGGAGGCCAGCTCCAGCATGTCCTCGAAGGAGATCCGGTCGATCTTCCGCGCCTTCTTCACCACCCGCGGGTCGGCGGTGAAGACACCGTCGACATCGGTGTAGATCTCGCAGACCTCGGCGTTCAGCGCCGCGGCCAGCGCGACGGCCGTGGTGTCTGAACCGCCCCGGCCCAGGGTGGTGATGTCCTTGCTGTCCTGGGAGACGCCCTGGAAGCCCGCGACGATCGCGATGTTGCCCTCGTCCACCGAGCTCTGGATCCGGCCGGGGGTGACGTCGATGATCCGCGCCTTGTTGTGCGCGGAGTCGGTGATCAGACCCGCCTGGCTCCCGGTGAACGACTGCGCCTCGTGGCCGAGGGATTTGATCGCCATCGCCAGCAGGGCCATGGAGATCCGCTCTCCTGCGGTCAGCAGCATGTCGAACTCGCGGCCTGAGGCGACCGGAGACACCTCTGAGGCAAGATCGATCAGCTCGTCCGTCGTGTCACCCATCGCCGAGACCACGACGACAACCTGGTTGCCGTTCTTCTTGGCTTCGACGACCCGCTTGGCAACGCGCTTGATGCCTTCGGCATCGGCAACGGAGGAGCCGCCGTACTTCTGCACGACAAGGCCCACGTGTGCTCGCTCCTCGAATCAATTCCCGGGACCCCGGCGCTCCGTGCGACGCTGCCCGGAAGGAAGGGATCCACTGGTCGGCTCAGTCTAACGACCGGACGGCACCCGGTGCCCCGGTCCCGTCCGCGAAGGCCCCTGCCCACCAGGGCCGAAATGACACGGAAACGTGACTCTGTTCACGATGCGGCCCGAGCTGTGAAACGCGTCACCCCACGGGATTCCGTAGTGTGCCGGGATGGCCATCGACTACGTGAAACGCACGCCGCGGCACAGCTCACCGGGGCAGGGCCCCGCCGTCGATCTGCAGAAACTCACCGCGCAGGCACCGGGCCTGGTGAACCTCTACAAAACCGCCCGCCAGTCCCTGGAGAGCGCCGGGCTGGGCGGCCAGCGTGCAGCGGTCTACCTGGTCCTGGACCGCTCGGGCAGCATGCGCCGCTACTACAAGAACGGCGCCGTCCAGCGCCTGGCGGAACAAACGCTCGGACTCTCCGCCAATCTCGACGACGACGGCACCGTCCCCGTCGTCTTCTTCTCCACCGAAGTGGACGGCATGGCCGAGGTCCGCCTGGACGCGTACGAGAACCGCATCGACACGCTCCACAAGAGCCTCGGGCGCATGGGCACGACCAACTACCACGTCGCCATGCAGGCGGTCATCGACCACTACACCGCCTCCGGCGCCACGGACCCGGGCCTGGTGATCTTCCAGACCGACGGCGGCCCGACCTCCAGGACGGCTGCCGAACATGTGCTGTGCACAGCCGCGCGGCTGCCGCTGTTCTGGCAGTTCGTCGGCTTCGGCGACCCGGACAGCAAGCAGTTCGACTTCCTCCGCAAGCTGGACGAACTCCCCGTCCCGGCCAAGCGCATCGTCGACAACGCCGGCTTCTTCCCGGCGGGCCGCAAGCCCGGCCTCTCCGACGACGCCCTCTACCGCAACCTGATGAGCGAGTTCCCCTCCTGGCTGCAGTCCGCCCGCGCGGCGGGCATCCTGCCGCGCTGACCCGGCCGGGCCGGGCCGGGCCGGGCTGCCGAGCCGAGCCGGCCGGGCCGCTCGGCTCGGGCTCAGGCGTTCTTGAGCCCCAGCGGCTCGGCGATCTCGGCGGCCATCACGGCGCCCGCCTCGGCCTCCAGGGAGCCGTCCTCGTCCACCGCGTCGCTGTCGGTGTCCAGGCCGTCCAGCTCTTCGAGGGGCTTGTCCAGCCGGACATGCGCCACCAGCGACTGGAGGGCACGCAGCGCCGCCGAGGCCGTCGGCCCCCAGTTGGAGAGGTAGGAGAACTGCCACCACCACAGGGCCTCGCTCACCCGGCCCGCGCGGTAGTGGGCCATACCGTGCCGCAGATCGGTCAGCACGTCCGAGATGTCGTCGGAGATCCGGCACGCGACGGGCGCCGAGCGCGGTACGTACGGGTCGAAGACCTCCGAGTAGACGTCCACCGGGTCCAGCAGCGCGGCGAGCCGCTCGCGCAGCTCGTCCACGTCGGGCTCGGGGCCGACGTCCGGCTCGTACCGCTCGTCCGGGACGATGTCCTCGTGCGCACCCAGCCGGCCGCCCGCGAGGAGGAGCTGGGAGACCTCCAGCAGGAGGTAGGGAACGGCGCTGTCCGGGTCGTCGCCCTTGGCGACCTCGGTGACCGAGACGATGAAGCTCTCGATCTGGTCGCTGATCTGGACGGCGAAGTCGTCGGGGTTGTTCTTGATGGAGTTCAGCGTCGCATCAGACATCGGGCAACCTCTCCCCTGTGGGCTCTTGCGGCCCTTGGCTCTGCGGCCCTCGGCTCTGCGGCCCTTGGCTCGGACAGGCTCGCACGTGCTCGTCCGTCACGGTCACGGGCTCACACATCAAGGAGCCGCCTTCCCTCGAAGGCCCGCCCCAGAGTGACCTCGTCCGCGTACTCCAGGTCTCCCCCCACGGGAAGCCCGCTGGCCAGCCGGGTCACCTTCAGCCCCATCGCGGAGACCATCCGCGCGAGGTACGTGGCCGTCGCCTCGCCCTCCAGGTTGGGGTCCGTGGCGAGGATCAGCTCGGTGACCGTCCCGTCGGCGAGACGGGAGAGCAGCTCCCTTATCCGCAGGTCGTCGGGGCCGACGCCCTCGATGGGGCTGATCGCCCCGCCCAGCACGTGGTACCGGCCCCGGAACTCCCGGGTCCGCTCGATCGCGACGACGTCCTTGGGCTCCTCGACCACACAGATGACCGACGGATCACGGCGCGGATCGAGACAGACCCGGCACTGCTCCTCCTGCGCGACATTGCCGCACACCGCGCAGAACCTGACCTTCTCCTTGACCTCGGTCAGCGCACTGGCGAGCCGGCGTACGTCGGCGGGCTCGGCCTGCAGGATGTGGAAGGCGATCCGCTGCGCGCTCTTGGGACCGACGCCGGGCAGCCTGCCCAACTCGTCGATGAGGTCCTGGACCACGCCTTCGTACACGGATGGCTCCCGCCTGCTCTCAGTTCTTCTCTGCGTACGTTAGTGGCCCGTACCGGCCCACCACTAGCCGCCGACCAGCCCAAGGCTCACCGGCGGCAGTCGGCCTGCCGCCGGTGACTTGTGTCCGCTGCCGTACGGGGTCGGGCGGTCAGAACGGAAGGCCGGGCATTCCGCCCATGCCCTGGGCGAGCGGGCCGAGCTTCTGCTGCTGGAGCTCGGCAGCCGCGCTGTTCGCGTCGCGTACGGCCGCGAGCACCATGTCCGCGAGGGTTTCGGTGTCCTCCGGGTCGACGGCCTTCGGATCGATGACCAGCCCCTGGAGCTCACCGGATCCGTTCACGGTCGCCTTCACCAGGCCACCGCCCGCTGTGCCCTCGACAGATGCCTCGGCCAGCTCCTGCTGCGCCGCGGCCAGATCCTGCTGCATCTTCTGCGCCTGCTGCAGCAACTGCTGCATGTCAGGCTGCCCACCACCGGGAATCACACTTGCTCCTGGCTCACTAGACGCCTCTTCACCGCCCCGAGCCTACGTGCTTCTCCCCCGCCCCGAAGGGGCGCGGGGAACGGCGCGCGCAACGCCAACGGAGCCGCAGCCCGCACAACAGCGCCAGGGGCACCCCCTTCTCGGCACATGAAAGACGGCACCAGACCCGCGCGGACACCCAGCACGCGGCCCGCGGCCCGCGGCGCGCCCCCACACGCCGGGCACCCCCTCACTCGTGCTGAAACTCCTCCAGCACCGTCGCACCGAGCTCCCGAACGATGAGGTCATGCCCGGAGAGAGCGGAGTCGTCGAGGTCCGGATCATCCTCGGCCGGCATGTCGTCCTCGGGGCCGAAACCCGACGACGAGGGTGCCGCCGCACGGGGCACCTCCGAGACCGGAGCCGGAGCCGAGACCGGAGCCGGGGCCGAGGCCGGAGTCGGCGCCGGAGTCGGGGCCGAAGGCTGGGCCTGCGACGGCACCGACGCGGCCCCGCCCCCACCCGCGGGCGCAGCCGC